>CAYNIY010000136.1:0-1523 GCA_964397525.1 uncultured Eubacteriales bacterium | reverse complement strand
CCTGTTCCTGCTCAGTGGCAAAACCCAAACGGATCGTGCCGCCCTCTCCTTCGCGCACCCTGAGGATTTCAATATCTGTGATATTAACATTGCACTCCGCCAGGCAGGCCGAAAAGCCGGCAATTATACCGGGCTTGTCCGGAACGGTTAAAATTACCTCGTAAAGAGACGGCAGGTAGCCTTTGGTTTTAGCCGGCAGAGCGGCGCGCGCAACCCTGGCGTCTTCAAGGTTGGACTGGATTGAATCAGTATTTCCCTCTTCGATGGCTGTTATAAAAATATCCAGCTCGGACTTGAAATTCTTGATCATTTTTAGGACCTGTTCCCTGTTGGAGATCAGGATGTCCCGCCACATCAGGGGACTGCTTGCCGCTATCCGTGTAGTGTCCCGGAACCCCCCCGCGGCGATCGGCAGGATGCTTTCGCTTTCAGGCATGCGGGCCACAGTGTTTACCAGGGAGGCCGCCAGCACATGGGGCAGGTGGCTGACCGCAGCCACAGCCAGGTCATGCCTCTCAGGCGCCATCTCAACAACCTTCGCGCCCACGCCGGCGGCCAGCTTCCTTACTTTTTCCAGAGCCCCGGGGTTGGTTTTCCCTGTAGGCGTGATCAGGTAAAAAGCGTTCTCGAATAAATAAGGGTCGGCGCCCCTGACACCATTTTGCTCGGAGCCGGCCATCGGGTGACCGCCCACAAAACTAATATCCGGCGGCAGTATGGTTTCCGCCATCGCAACTATATCTGCCTTGGTACTGCCAACGTCTGTCACCACTGCGCCCGGCGCCAAATGTGGCAGGATCAGCCGCAGCACCGGGATGGTAGCGCCTACCGGAGTGGCGATGATGACCAGGTCTGCCCCGGCCACTCCTTCCTCCGGGGACTGCGCATAACTGTTAACAGCACCCAGCTCCACTGCCAGGCGCAGGTTTTCTATACGGGAGCCGGCGCCTACAATTTCTCCAGCCAGCCCCCGGTTGGAAAGAGACATGCCCAGAGAACCGCCAATGAGGCCGACCCCTATTATTGCCACCCTTCTAAATTCCGGGTTCAAGGCATTTTCCTCCCCATCATTTTAGCCATGTTTTTTAAATCATCCATCATCGCGGCAAAATTAGCCGGCGTAAGAGATTGCGGACCGTCACAGAGCGCTTCAGCCGGGTTGGGATGCATTTCCACAATCAAACCGTCAGCTCCTGCGGCAATAGCAGCCCTGGCCATCGGCGACACAAACCGCCACATACCGATAGCATGGCTGGGATCAACGATCACAGGCAGGTGCGAGAGGTATTTGACCACCGGCACCGCCGTCAGGTCCAGGGTGTTCCGGGTATAGGTTTCAAAACTGCGGATGCCCCGTTCGCAAAGAATCACGTTGTAGTTCCCGCCGGACATGATGTATTCGGCAGCCATCAGCCATTCCTCGACAGTGGCGGATGGGCCCCTCTTCAAAACTACCGGCTTGTCAATCTTGGCTACCTCTCTCAGCAGAAAGAAATTCTGCATGTTGCGGGCGCCGATTTGCA
>CAYNIY010000135.1:0-1525 GCA_964397525.1 uncultured Eubacteriales bacterium | reverse complement strand
CCAAGGAGCTGCGCGGCAGGGCAAAAGCGATTAATTTCGGCATCATTTACGGCCAGAGCGATTTCGGCCTGGACAGGAATATCAAGGTCGGGCGGCAGGAGGCCCGGCGCTACATTGAAAGTTACTTTGCGCGGTATGCCGGGGTAAAAGCTTATATCGACAGGGTAATCCGGGAAGCCAGGGAAAAAGGCTATGTCACTACGCTTTTGAACAGGCGCCGCTACCTGCCTGACCTCTTCAGCCCGAACCGCACCCTGCGAAATTTCGGTGAGCGCACGGCCATGAACACCCCGATCCAGGGCAGCGCCGCCGATATCATCAAGCTGGCCATGGTCAATATTCACCGTGCGCTGGCCGCACAGAATTTCAAGTCAAAGATGATCCTGCAGGTCCATGATGAGTTGATCTTTGATTCTTACCCCGAAGAAATTGACCAGCTCAAGGAACTGGTAAAACACAATATGGAAAACGCTCTGATTTTGGATGTCCCCCTGGTGGTGGATATCAAGATCGGGCGGAGCTGGTATGACGTCGAGAAAATATAAGAGGTGAAACAATGCCGGAGCTGCCGGAGGTTGAGACAGTAAGGCGCACACTGCAGCCAAAACTGACCGGGTTAACGATAACTGGTGTTCACTTATCCCTGCCGAAAATCGTACGAACACCGGAACCTGAAGAATTCAAAAAGATTATTATAAACAAGAAAATATTAAGGATAGACAGGCGGGGCAAATACCTCCTGCTCGGCCTGAGCGGCAGCTATACCTTAGCGGTGCACCTGCGCATGACCGGCAGACTGGTTTATGCTGCTGGCGATGTAACGCCAACCAAACACACTCATATCATCCTTCAGCTGGATAACGACTACAAGCTCTTTTTCACCGATATGAGGCAGTTTGGCGGGATGTGGCTGTTGCCTACCGCTGCACTAGACAGCCTGTCCGGCTATAAAGATCTTGGTGTTGAACCGCTGGATGAATGCTTCACCAGTGATTTTTTTAAAAAAGAACTATGCCGGCGGCGTAGCAGGATCAAATCACTCCTTCTGAACCAAACATTCATTGCCGGGCTGGGCAATATTTATGCTGATGAGGTGCTGCACCGGGCCGGGATTAACCCGGAACGCCAGGCCGAAACACTGAAACCCCGCGAAACAGCACGTCTTCATCACGCTATCATCGACGTCTTAATGAAAGCCATCGACAACAGGGGGACCACCGTGCGCGATTACATTGACGGAAATGGTCTGGCAGGAAAATACCAGGAACTCCTACGGGTTTATCAGCGGGAAGGGAAGCCCTGCCTTCGATGCGGCCAGGTGGTCATGAGAAAAAAAGTGGGCGGGCGCAGCTCTTATTACTGCCCGGCCTGCCAGAAATAAATTGAGGTACTGCCATGATAGTCATCGGACTGACCGGCAACATTGGGAGCGGGAAGAGCACCGTGGCCCGCCGTATGAAAAGCCTGGGTGCAAAAATTATTGACGCTGACCAGATAGCCCGGGAAGTGGTGCAGCCAGGCACGC
>CAYNIY010000134.1:0-1614 GCA_964397525.1 uncultured Eubacteriales bacterium | reverse complement strand
TTAATGCATATACTCCTATATCATATTGGTTTATCGTACTTACTATTTCAGATGGTTTAACCGGCTGGTGAAAAAAAATCCGCCCGGGAGCAGTCTCTAACGCCAGTCTGTTTAATTTTTGTTTAATATTTGCATCACAAATCAGTCTGAAATTTAATTTATAACCATCATCCAAATATTTTAAGCTTTTTATTAACTCCTCAATACCTCTGCTGGAGTGATATACGCCGTGGTGACAAAGACTAATATTTCCGGTTTTTGTCTCGCTAACATTCATCTCAGTATAATCCGGGCAGTTCATTACTACGGTTGGTTTGACACCATATACATCAGATATCTTATTAGCAATCAATTCAGAAACGGTAATAATCTTTGCAGCATTTTTTATGTTGGCCGTTTCATGAATCCGGCGGTATTTTTTATAAAACAGTCTAAACTTAAGGCTCTCCTCAAATTCCAGAGTGGCAAACTCATGGGCATCATAAATAATTTCTGCTTTTTTCATCCTTTTTGCCGCTTTTACGGCTATTGGCAGTGTGTCCCAGTCATTGGCGTGAATAATATCATATTCATCATCAATAGCTGCTTCAAACATCTCCTTAATAGCAGGGCTGCTCCAGTAAACATTTTCGGCTGCCCTTGATGTTAAATTGCAAAGCAATAAACCTGGTGTAGAAAGAAATTTTTCGCATAACGAACGGGAATTCCAACTAAAAGTTACTGTCTTATCCACACCAGGAAAACTAACTCCAGCATTACCAAAACCAATCACTGTTATTTTATAGCTGCCCTCGTCAGCCAACCAGCGGATCTGCCTGTTGACACGAGGATCCCTTTCCACATCATTGCGCACAAGTATACAAACTTTTTTTATCTTCACGTCATCATTCCTTAAACCTTAAAGCTGTTCAACCAAATTATAGAATTAAAAATCCGCCAAAGTAAAAAACTGAACTTAATTTTACCGTCCAAAACTGAATTGTAATACTCCAACAATTCCTGGCGGCAAAAGAATTGATGATCATCAGGTATGGCATTAAAAGTTACTTCAATGACAGACCTCAGGTCTTTCTTTACCCAGATCTCTTCCGGTGTAACAAAACCCATCTTATCATTTCTTGCCAGCACAGAAGCCGGGATATAGTCTTTTATTGCCTTGCGATAAACCGCCTTGGTTGTACCTCGCCTTATCTTCTGCCCGGGCGGAAGGTTTAAAAGAAATTCAATTATCCTGTAATCCAGAAAAGGCAGGCGTGCTTCTACAGAAAAAGCCATTGAATCCCTGTCCTCATAATGCAGAAGAGCAGGCAAACTGGTGAACCGGAAACTCTCATAAAGCTTCCAGTTTAATTCTTCGCCTCCCTTTTGTTTTCTTAATTCGGACTGCCCAGATATTTGTTATAAGGGGATTGCTCGAACCCTGTTTTAACAAATTGAGGGTTAGCCCAGCCAAGGGTATTCAAATTTATATGCCTTTTAAGACGAGGGTACATAAATGTTTTGACCGCATTGATAATTATACCTCGCACCTTTGCCGGGTGATGATACGAAAACCAGATAAGTTCGCTCAACAGTGTCAGCCAACTTCTTTTTGCAAACAAACCCCACCAGAAC
>CAYNIY010000133.1:0-1790 GCA_964397525.1 uncultured Eubacteriales bacterium | reverse complement strand
CGCCGGCAGTAAGGTTAACCACCTGTGTATCAGCTTCCTGCGGTGCGTTTCCCACCACTATATGCTGGTCTGACTCGATCCGGTGATTGAAACTGGCTACAGTTATCAGGGGTACAGAAAAATCCTTTGCCGCGGCACGGCAGATATCCAGAGCGTTTTTTGGCGTGGCGTCGGCATCAACAATTATTTTCAACTTGGTCCATCCTGTATTTTAAGAATTTGTTTCTTGAAAAACCATTTTTCATTAAGTTAATTATAACAGTTCGTGTGAAAGCAGGCCCGAAAAATTTCTATTGCGCCTGAAGAGAACCGGGAGGTAGAGTTTAAAACCTGCCGCATAAAAGCATTTTATTTTCAAAGAAATACATATAAAATATTCAAATACATAATATGAAGGATTTATATACAGTAATATTGAAGTTTCACCCTGTTGGTAAAGGGGGTGAAAATTTTATTTTTACAAATAAAAAAAATATAGGGGGTAGCAATTTGATAAAGAAAGTTCTTATTACAATGATGGTGTTAGCGTTTTCTGTTGCTATGCTGGCAGGATGCGGGACTAAAGCCATAACCACTAAAGTGGGCACGGCTACGGACGGCAGCGAAGTTGCCATCGAGAAGGCCGCAATGAAGTTAATGAAAGACACAAACGATGGTAAATACCAGCTGCTTTCAACGGCAGATCTTAACTCATGGGTAGGACAAAAGAAAGATATGATCATCATCGACACCATGCCGGCAGATAGTTTTGCCAATGGGCGCATACCAGGAGCACTAAACGCCGAGCTTCCCAAAACTGTAATGGCGGACGCTACAGATGCGCAAAAAGCGGCTTTTATCAAGCTCCTTGGGCAGGATAAGAATAAAACCATCGTTGTATATTGCGGATTCGTGAGCTGTGCCAGGAGCCATCTGGGGGCTGTTATTGCTGTTGAGCAAGGTTTCAAAAATGTATATAGGGTCCCAGGCGGAGTCATAGCCTGGCAGGAGGCAGGTTTTACGGTTGAAAAGTAAGCCAGCTTGATTGGTTTTGCAGGCGGCAATTGAATTGGACTCTGACCAAGACCAGTAACCAAAACCACCTGAATTTTTTCGGGTGAATCCCTCTATAATGAAGGCGTTAAGTGAAAACAAGCCGGGTTACCCGGCTTGTTTTCACTACTTATGGTATTGTTTTACGGGCAAACTCCGGTTCCCGGCTCGTTACCGGCGCTGAGACCCTGTCCCCCGCCATTACCCTGGCGCTTCCCAGGGGTTTTACCCATTCCTGCTCCTGTACAATCGCCAGTAGTTCATTGCCTTTACCCGCGGTGCTGCCGGAGGGATTGCTATGAGGATCATTCGCTGCCGCTCAAGATGACAAAACGCTCGTGATTATATTGTTTGAAGCCTATATCAGGACGCAAAACCAGTGAACGGCTGTCGTGTTAATTACTTTGGCTGGGGTATTATTTTAGGGGATTCTTATAAAATAATTATTGACATATGTCAGACTGCAAAACAGGCTTGACATCATCAGCAAACAGTTGGAAAATTTATAAGAGGCAGCATGAAGCAACAGGGGGGTGCACCCCCTGTTGCTTATTACAGATAAGAGGGGATATTAATAAACCGAGGCCCAGAAAATGGAGAAATGTATGCTGCCTGCCGGAGAACAACTTGTTCGGGCCGCTCAATGCGCCCAAGCCGGCTGGCAAAATGATCATCATGACAGTGGATGAATATGAGACCATCCGTCTTATAGATTTGGAGGCCATGACGCAGGAAGAGTGTGCGGAAAGAATGAATGT
>CAYNIY010000132.1:0-1870 GCA_964397525.1 uncultured Eubacteriales bacterium | reverse complement strand
ATCCCTTACGGTGCAACTTTCCTGGCTTTCATCGATTACATGCGCCCGCCGATCCGCCTGGCAGCCATGATGGGATTGAAGGTCATCTATGTCTTCACCCACGACAGCATCGCGGTGGGCGAGGACGGCCCTACCCACCAGCCTGTGGAACAGCTGGCTTCGCTCCGGATCATCCCCGGTCTGACAGTGATCCGACCGGGAGATGCCAACGAAACAAATGAAGCCTGGCGCGCCGCGCTCACGATAAAAGGGCCGGTGGCCCTGATTTTACCCAGCCAGAAATTGCCGGTACTGGACCGGCAGCAGTATGCAACGGCAGACGGTCTGTCCCGTGGCGCCTATACACTTTTCCAGGCAGGCAGCAGCACGCCGGACGCCATTATTATGGCCAGCGGTTCAGAAGTCCACCTAGCCCTGCAGGCAGCGGAAAGGCTGCAGGAAACCGGTGTCGCAGTTAACGTGGTCAGTATGCCGAGCTGGGAATTATTTGAGCAGCAGCTCCCGGAGTACCGCCAGGCAGTATTGCCGCCGCAGGTCAGTGCACGGGTTGCGGTGGAAGCCGGCATCAGCACGGGCTGGAAAGATTATACCGGTGAAAGCGGCGAAATAATCAGCATCAACCGTTTCGGGGCCTCGGCCCCCGGCGACGTCCTTTTGGAAAAATTCGGGTTTACCGTGGAAAATATAGTTGAGAAGACCATGAAGGCCGTGCAGACTTGTAAAAATGCCGTTTGAAATGACTATTAATTGGAGGGAAGACATGATGAAATTCCGTTCGGCAACATTAAAGGTGAAAAATTTGGAGGAGTCCTTAAAGTTTTATCAGGAAATAGTTGGGATGACAGTAGACAGAAGATATATAGACCGCCCGGGAGTGGAGATTGCTTTTT
This sequence comes from uncultured Eubacteriales bacterium, assembly GCA_964397525.1. Taxonomy (GTDB): domain Bacteria; phylum Bacillota; class Desulfotomaculia; order Desulfotomaculales; family Pelotomaculaceae; genus Syntrophopropionicum. The sequence goes on along the minus strand of CAYNIY010000132.1, from coordinate 980 downwards.
TAGGTGACGGGGAAACCAAGATTGAACTGATCTGCATGGATGACTATAAGGACATCACCATCGGCAAGGATATTTCTCTGGGCTTCGAGATAGACTCTGTTGATGAAAAGGTAAAGTTTATTCAGGACAAAGGCTTAAGCATCCACAGCGGGCCTTTTCAGGTCAACCCGGAGCTGAAGTATTTTTACATGATGGATCCGAATGGCTTAAAAGTGATGTTTGTAGAAACCGTGTAACAAAATAATGGAGGTTGGAAATGAAGATATTTATTGACACCGCGAATATCGATGAGATCCGGGAGATCGCATCCTGGAATGTTTTGTCGGGGGTAACGACCAATCCCAGCCTGGTCGCAGAGTCAGGGCGGGATTTCAAGGAATTATTAGCGGAAATAGCAGAAGTAGTCGACGGGCCGATCAGCGCCGAAGTAATGGCTGATGACTGGCAGGGCATGCTTGAAGAAGCCCGGGAACTGAAGAAGATACACAAAAATATTACGATCAAGGTCCCGATGATTGAAGAAGGACTGAGAGCAGTGGGGCCTATGGCCAAAGAAAACATAGCGACCAACGTGACCCTGATTTTTTCGGTCAACCAGGCGCTGCTGGCCGCCCGGGCAGGCGCAACCTTCGTGAGCCCATTTTTGGGAAGAACAGATGACATCGGCGGGAGCGGCACCGAACTGGTAAAAAATATTGCAGAAATCTTTAAGTATTATGATATCAAGACTGAGATCATTGCCGCCAGTCCGAGGTATCCAAAGTACACGGTTGAATGCGCGCTGGCAGGGGCTCATATCGCAACTATCCCTTACCCGGTGCTGAAGAAGATGATCAAACACCCGCTCACAGACATCGGGCTGCAGATGTTCAAGGATGACTGGAATTCCAGGGTGGTAAAATAGGAGGGTTGAACATCGCTAAAGTCCTGAAGATTAAAGAAATGAGACGCTGCATCGGCTGCTTTTCCTGCATGACGTC
>CAYNIY010000131.1:0-1904 GCA_964397525.1 uncultured Eubacteriales bacterium | reverse complement strand
GATGCTGCCACGTGCCACCGGCGTCAGGATGCAAAGAGAGGCCGCCAGGGGTAAGGTAGGAGGCCGCACTTATGAGATCCAGCGCCTGATAGGACGGTCGCTGCGTGCTGTGGTTGACCTGGCTGCCCTGGGCGAGCGCACGATCTGGCTCGATTGTGATGTGATCCAGGCCGATGGCGGCACCCGAACCGCTTCTATCACAGGCGCATTCGTTGCCATGGCAGACGCCATGAACAAACTGAGAGAGCAGGGCGCTATAAGCCGCATACCAATTACGGACTTTATCGCGGCAACCAGTGTGGGCCGGCTGGCCGGTGAGATCATCCTTGACCTCTGTTATGAGGAAGACTCTGCCGCTGAGGTCGACATGAACATTGTGATGACAGGCGCAGGGCGTTTTGTGGAAATACAGGGGACAGGTGAGGAAGCCACTTTTACCCGGCCGGAAATGAACGCCATGATTGATCTTGCCGCGCAGGGCATCAGTGACCTGATCTCATACCAGAAAGAAGCACTGGGAGATATTGCAGTGGCTATTGGGAGGTAATATTTTTGAAAATGGTTTTGGCAACAAAAAACAAGAACAAAGTAAAAGAAGTATCTGAGTTTCTCGCGCCGCACGGGATTGAAGTTGTTTCGCTGCATGAATTTCCCGATCTGCCGGAAATAGAAGAGTACGGGGAAACCTTCAAGGATAATGCGATCATTAAAGCCACTGAAGCCTGTATGTTTACCGGGCTTATGGCCCTGGCCGATGACTCGGGCCTGGAGGTTGACTGCCTGGAAGGGCTGCCGGGGGTATATTCCTCCCGCTTTGCCGGGGAGGATAAGGATGACCTCGCAAACAACAAAAAGCTGCTGGAGCTCATGGAAGGAGTGCCGGCGGAGCAGCGCACAGCGCGCTTTAAATGTGTTATGGCTTTAGCTACGACTGAATGCTTTGTCTATACGGCGGAAGGCACCTGCGAGGGTGTTATCGCGGAGCAGCCGCGCGGCGAGGGCGGTTTTGGCTATGATCCACTCTTTTACCTGCCGGAATATGACAAAACCTTTGCTGAACTGGATTTGGAAATAAAGAACAAAATAAGTCACCGGGCCAGGGCACTGACCGGGGTGTTGGATCTTTTATCCGATCTTGAAAAAATGATGGAAGAAGAGGAGTGAATTTCCTTGCGGGCCATTGTCTTTAGCGACAGCCACGGCCGGCTGGACAATGCCTTCAAGGCGCTCTCAGAAGCCGGCCGGCTGGATTATTTACTGCATGCCGGTGACTTGTACCGTGATGCTTTCACACTGGCTGCCGCGTCATCACTGCCGGTAAAAGCGGTGCTGGGCAACTGTGACAAGACTGTTGAAGGGCCCGCAGAAGAGCTGTTTGAACTTGGCGGCCGCCGGTTCTTCATCACTCACGGCCATTTGGCGGGTATCAACCGGCTCGGCTACCTGATGAGAAAGGCGAGGACACACGGAGCTGAAGCAGTGATTTTCGGCCATACTCACATTTCGCAGAGTATAATGATGGATGGTATATTGCTGCTTAACCCAGGCAGCATTTCCAGGCCGAGGGATCAGGAACGTCCAAGCTACGCGATCATCGAAATTGGAGCAGAGGGTATCAAACCCTCAATCCATCATTTGTGACAGAGCATGGATTATAAGGGCAAAATATTTTGACGGCGGCCATATTTTTAGTTATAATATTAATTGCTTCTAAAAAGGCAATTACTTTAAGCGGGTGTAGCTCAATGGTAGAGCGTCGGCCTTCCAAGCCGATTACGAGGGTTCGATTCCCTTCACCCGCTCCATATCTGTCCCAGTAGCTCAGCTGGATAGAGCAACGGACTTCTAATCCGTAGGTCGTAGGTTCGAATCCTACCTGGGATGCCAGTAAAATCAACGCCTCC
>CAYNIY010000130.1:0-1978 GCA_964397525.1 uncultured Eubacteriales bacterium | reverse complement strand
ATCTTTTGATGACGAAAAATTATAATCCCTCTGATTTTAAACATATCAGTGAAGATTTTTATAACCGTTTTATGAAAGAAATCGGCAATGCTAATAAAGACATCTGGCGAGGCTGGCTGGAGCCACTGGCAGACATACATCTCAATCCGAGTCTTCCATATGATATATCCAACCATGGCAATAAATATTACATCTATGGTTTCAGTGCAGTTGCCCTGTTTATCCTGATTGTTGCCTGTATTAATTATATCAATCTTGCCATTGCCCGGGCCACAAAACGCGCAAGAGAAATCGGTATGAGAAAGATCCTGGGTGTTCCCAGGGCTCATCTGATATTCCGCTATATGGGTGAAGCAATGATTTTTTCGTTTATGGCGATAGTGTCAGGTGTTTTAATTGTGGAAGCTATCCTGAAATTAACTTCAGTAAATACACTATTTGGTAAACCACTCCAGGTGAACTATCCAACCGATCTGCTGTGGGTCATAGCTCTTGCAGTGGTAATAGGTGTTTTGTCAGGACTTTATCCGGCAGCTTATTTGTCATCTATCTCCCCGTTTTCGGCATTAACAGAGGCCAAAGGGAAAAAAGGGGCATTCCGGCTGAGAGAACTGCTTGTCTTAATTCAGTTTATTGTTTCAGTTGTTGTTATTGCAGGAACCCTGATTATGTCCATGCAAATGAGATATATTGCAAATAAACCCCTGGGCTTTGATAAGAAAGACCGGATTATAGTCTATCTGCGCGGGCTGGATGTTGTTAAAAAGTTTCAGGTTATTAAAAACGAGCTTTTAAAAAACAGCAATATTCTGGGAGTTACTGCAAGTTCCGGTATTGTCGGCGCTGGAAAGGGGTTCGGGAGTAATGTGGCACAGGTCGATAACAACAATGGCGTGCTTGATCAGGCAGGGTTCGCGCACACCCAGGTAGAAAATGATTTTATCAAGGTCATGGGCATGGAGATGCTCTCGGGTAGAGATTTTTCAACAAGGTTTATCACCGATATCGGGTCTAATTTTATTGTCAACGAGGCATTTGTAAAGAGGCGGGGATGGGTGGAGCCGCTGGGCAAAAGAATTCAGCTTGGCCCTTTTAATGGAAAGGTTATCGGAGTAGCTAAAGACTTTAATTACAATTCACTCCATGACACGATTGAGCCCTTTGCAGTTTATCCTTATAATGATGATTTTGAAAACATCCCCCCCGATGCCCGCGCTGCTATTCAGAGAAACCTGATTCTGCATATCTCCGATAAGAATATTCCACAGACCCTGAGTTTTCTTGAGGAGAGGTTCGCTGAATATGATGCCAGACATCCTTTTGATTATGATTTTCTGGACGATCTTATCAATGAAAAATATCTGTCGGAAGAAAACTTAATGAGAATGACAGGTATCTTTTCCTGCATCTGTATTTTTATATCCTGTCTTGGGCTTTACGGCCTTGCAGCATACAATACCGAACAACGTAAAAAAGAAATAGCGATCCGTAAGGTTTTAGGGGCTTCCACCTCACAGATTATACTCATGCTGGCGCGTCAGATTCTATGGCTGGTCCTGGCTGGTTCTGTGGTGGCATCGGTCATTTCATTTTTTGCCCTGGATGAATGGTTACAGACTTTTACATATAAGGTGCAAATGGTTGGGGAGGTGCTTTTTATTTTTCCATTTTCTGCACTGGTAGTTATAGCCGTTGCCTTTATTACCATTGCCCTGCAGTCATATAAGACCGCACAGGCTGATCCTGCTTTAAACATACGGGATGAATAAATTTATGTTCAGTGCACCATGCTCAGTAAAAATTTAGAATATTGTTACAAATAAAAAGGGCATGAATTTCATGCCCTTTTTATTAGAAAACCAAACGCCTGATGTATACTATAAATTATGATGTCAAGGCGGCCTTTGCAATATTAAGTGAAGAGGATTCAGGAAATTTTTCTATAAAATTTTTAAGTATCTCGTTTGATTTTGTAAAA
>CAYNIY010000129.1:0-2044 GCA_964397525.1 uncultured Eubacteriales bacterium | reverse complement strand
AGCTCCCCGTAACATCACCCGCGGCATAAATGCCCGGCACAGTAGTTTCCATCCGCTCATTTACAGTCAACGGACCGTCTCCCTGGGTGAACCCGGCTTCAGCCAATCCAATATCCTCGAGATTAAGCGCCCGGCCCGCCGCCACAAGGACTGCTTCGCCTTCTATAACCCGGCTGTCGGACAGGGTCAGCCTGACCCTGTCACCTGGCTCCACTTCGGTTACCGCAACGCCGGTGATGATTTTAATTTTTTGACGCTTGAGCATCCTGGTCAGGTAGGCCGTCATTTCGCTGTCCTCTCTGGGCAAAATGCGGTCAGCCATATCCAGCAGGGTAACAGCGCTGCCCAGTTCGGCCATAATCGAGGCCATTTCTACCCCGGCAGCGCCGGCGCCGACAATCAGGAGAGACTCAGGCACAGCGCTGATATTCAGGATATCGTCAGTTGTTAAAACTCCCTGTTTCTGTCCGGCGAAAGGGCCCGGCAGCAGCGGGCGGGAGCCGGTGGCAATTACAATCTTTTTTGTTTTCAGGTTGTTAGTGCCGATTTCAGTTTCCACCGCCAGTTCAACCGGAGAAACCAGCCGGCCGCGCCCCTCGAACAGGGTTACACGGTTGCCGCGCAAAAGCTGGCTCACACTGTTCCGCAGCAGGCCGACCACCTTTTCCTTGCGGGCAATGATAGCTCCGATATCCGGGCTGATCGAACCGATCTCCAGGCCGTATTCTTTAGCCCGCCTGGCACGATAAAGCAGGTCGACCGAGGCCTTGATCGTCTTGGTCGGGATACAGCCCCGGTTTAAACAGACTCCGCCCAGGTAACCGAACTCAACAACAGCTGCCCGCATCCCCAGCTGGGCGGCGCGGATTGCTCCCTGGTAACCGGCCGGCCCGCCGCCCAGGAAGGTTATATCAAATGTTTCATTTGGCATTGAGCGTTCTCCTATTATTTTATTATTTCAATCTCTGGTTCCATGACGATTTCGCTCTTCACTGACTCTGCGATGGTGGAATACTTCCTAGCCATCTGCAGCGCTCTTTGCACCATGTTAACAGAGCTGCCCCGCACCTTAATTTTGGGCTGCAGCACAACCTTTTTGAACCAGGAAGTCTTATCTATATGCTCCTCCACCTCGCCAACAGCGGTGCACTCAAATGAAACCAAGTCAAGCTTAAAACGCTCCACCGCCCAGATCACCATCATGTGGACACAGGTGTTCACGGCCATCATGTAGGCGTCCTCCGGTGTCATCATGTTCGGGTGGCCGTGCAGGTCAGGCGGAGCAGAAAAATCCATCTCTGTGCCATTTTCGCAGTAAGCAATGCCGAGGTGTCCGCCACTCCAGACCACTTTGTTTGTATAAGTAGCCATGTTGTACCTCCCTAGCTTTTTTCCAGGATCTCGTCGACTTTTTTGGTAATTTCATCAGCCACCAGGTCAACGGCAGCCTGGTCTTTATCAGTAAGAGTACGCCTCGATTTGGGCGTCTCAATACCGTGCTCTTTGAGCAGGTCAGAAACCACAATGGAGTGGTACGGTCGGCCACTCAGTTTCTCGGTGCTGATCTGACTGCAGCGCTTGTCGCAGCCATCAACGGTAATAGTCGGAAAGTTTTTTGCAAATTCCCGTTCTTCCTTGCCGCCGGCTTTAAACAATGGCAGACAAACGGTAACGGTATCACGCGGACGAAGCTTGTCTAATACTTTCCGGCTGGCAAAGCGGGTGATAGACCCCTCGCAGATTTCTTCGCCATTGCAGGGTATGATGCCCACTTTTTGCTGCTTAATCTCTTCCAGCATAGTTTAGTCCCTCCTGACTGTATCTCAATGATTGCGGCATTATTTTTCTTTTTTCATTACGCAGTCAACTTTATCACTCAGCTTTTCCGCCAGGATATGAGCGAGCTTCATGCCGGGTTCTCCGAGCTCTAAAACGCCCTGCGGTTTCAGATCCCGGTGTTCCTTAAATGCCTCTACAACACGCACCGCGCTGTCAACCTGCTTCCCTGTGGCTTCAACGTTTTTTCTCGCGCAGTCAAGAGCGC
>CAYNIY010000128.1:0-2050 GCA_964397525.1 uncultured Eubacteriales bacterium | reverse complement strand
AGTGAATATCGTCAAGGCAAGAATTGCAGAGAATGAAGCGGTAAAGAATAAATGAGTCTGCCGGTAAATGAATGATATTGATGGATTAACGATCTGGTTTTTTAATGCCAATGATGCGTTTATATATTGAATGTAAAGTATTTAAATTTGTTCTTAGGAACTGCGACACTAGAGACCGCCCCAAGCCACTGCTTTTCTCTCTTCCAACAGGGTGATCCCGGCAGCTATGGCTGCGATGCCGGCAATGGCGGCATGGAAGGCAATCATCTTAAAAGCCAGCATTTGCAGGAAGTACCAAGACATATACCAACCCACAAAAATTTGAAACGAGTAAAGATACAGAAAGTAAAGCAGAACAGATCCACCCAGCAGGAAAATAAACAGGTTCATCAGCTTCCCGGATAAACCTGTGTGCGGGGAAATCAGCGGCCAGATGTAAAGCGCCGGCAGCAGGAACAGCAGACTGAAGGGATTTTTCAGAAATACGAGCAACGCCAGGATGGACAAGATGGTAAGCGCCGCCAGCCGCCCCTGCTCCTCTGCAGCGGGTATTTTCTTTTTCAGCCATCCCACAAGGAGTATCAGTAGCGCAATAACCAGCAGGAACAGGACCACCGCCGCCCAGCTGACTTCGAACAAAGCCGGGTCCTTCGGCGGGGCCGGATAGTAATCAAACCTGGGGATGAGATTAACCGCCGCTGCCGAGTAGAGAAACAATAGTCCGCCCAGCAGCGGCAGGGCATTTAAAACAACATTGATAAGCTGGTTTGAAAATGCGCCTATCCCCTGCCAACGACTGCGCCAAGTCAAAATAGTCAGCCAGAAAAACGGCAGCAGCAGTACAAAGGCAATTAATTTTAAATATGTTCCGGGTAAATATGTACTGTCGTTTTCGTTGTCAAAATAAAGATAGGGCTCCGGGGATTGGGGAAAAACATCGTACTGTCCCAATTCTCTGATCAGGGCTTCGGTTAGCAGCCCCACCTGCCCCATTGTGCCCGGCGATATTTTGTCCACGGTATCATCAGGAGTATGGTAAAAAGGCCTGTCGGAAGTGACTCCAAAATCTAATGCTGGTATGCCGCGGGTCAGAAAAGGCCCCTGGTCGGTAAAGGATAATAGTATTGAGCGCTCCATCACTTGTGTCACCGTATCAATGAAGACTGGCCGCCACACCCCTATTTTCGAGGCCGTACCTTGTGTTAGTACGGCAAGCCATAAAGGTGTATACCCTTTTTTCTGCCCGATAGCTGCAATATGCATGCCTTCGGCATTGTACCTGCCCACATTGTCCAGCGATATAGCGGCAATTACCTTTCCGCAAGAGGGGTGCGTTTCAACGAAATATTTAGCCCCGAGCATGCCGTATTCCTCGGCATCGGTGGCAATAAAGATTAAGGTGTATGGAGTGTCGATCTTCATAAATATCTCGGCCAGGTGCAGCATGATGCCTATGCCCGAGGCGTCGTTGTCGGCCCCCTGGACAGTGGTCCGGGCCTGGTCCAGGTGGGCCGCGATCACTATGGCCTCCTCTATACGGCCCGGCTTTACTGCCACAACATTTTGCAGCGGCACAGACCGGCCGTAAAGGGTGGCGCTGAATTCGTCTACTTCCGTATCATAACCCAGGGCGGTGAACTGCTGACTGGTCCACAGGGCGCTCTCCCTGTTGTTTTCAGCGCCGCTGTGCCGGTATGTAAACCGGGTGGCGAAACCGGCCGCCAGCTCATAGGCCCGCTCGCCGGAAAAGACCAGATCACCTCTGTCCACCCGTATATCATATTTCGGCGCCGGCAAGATATTCCGGGCTGCCAGACAGAAAGCACCGGCGATCAGTAAGATGACAAACAGCCATCCCGCAGCTTTGAAAATCTTGCTTGACACCGGCAGCACTCCTAATCATTTAAAAATATATCTTAAAGCGCAATTATTTATACCGGGACCATATTGTGATTGTTCCGGCCGCTTTAAATATCTACACGTTTATTGATACTTAAATTATATTTTTGATAGATTATCAACCAATTAACAAAAGATTAAATATTTATGA
>CAYNIY010000127.1:0-2071 GCA_964397525.1 uncultured Eubacteriales bacterium | reverse complement strand
ATTATAACAAAATTTAGTTAAAGATCGGGGTGTTGTTTATGATAGTCGGTATTCTGCTCGAAGGCATATGCTGCCCGCAGCAGGGTTCCTTCATCAAAGTGCCTGCCCATCAACTGAAGTCCGACGGGCATTCCATCGACAAAACCACAGGGGATTGATATCCCCGGTATGCCTGCCAGGTTAACCGATATTGTACAGACATCGGAAAGGTACATCTGAAGAGGGTCATCTGTTTTCTCGCCGATGCGGAATGCTGTGGTCGGGGAAACAGGCGAGAGCAACAGGTCATACTTTTCAAAAGCGCGGTCAAAATCCTCCCTGATCAAGGTCCGCACTTTCAGGGCTTTCAGGTAGTAAGCATCGTAATATCCTGCTGAAAGCGCATATGTCCCCAGCATGATCCTCCTTTTAACCTCGTTCCCGAAACCCTTGCTGCGGGTTTTCATAAACATGTCAATGACATCTTCAGCATCTTTGGCTCGTATGCCGTAACGCACCCCATCATAGCGAGCCAGGTTTGAGCTGGCCTCTGCCGGGGCAATCATGTAATATGTGGGCAGGGCGTACTCTGTATGCGGCAGGGTTGTATATTCCACTATAGCGCCTAAAGACTCCAGGCGCTCCATCGCTTTGATGGTGACGGCACGCACTGCCGGGTCGATCCCTTCCGCCATATATTCCTCGGGCACACCCAACTTCATACCCCGGACATCATTCTTTAAAAATCCGGTGTAATCCTGTTCCTTATGTTGGGCCGAGGTGGAGTCAAGCTGGTCGTGGCCGCATATTAAATTCATCATTAAAGCACAGTCGGTAACATCCCTGGCCAAAGGCCCGATCTGATCAAGAGAAGAGGCGTAGGCGATCAGACCGTAACGTGAAACGGCGCCGTAAGTGGGCTTCATGCCAACCACACCGCAAAACGAGGCCGGCTGCCTGATGGAACCCCCTGTATCCGACCCGAGGGCGCAAACAGCCTCACCGGCGGCAACCGCGGCCGCAGAACCCCCGCTGGAACCACCGGGCACCTTGCTGGTATCCCAGGGATTACGGGTCACAAGAAAAGCTGAGTTTTCAGTGGAAGAACCCATTGCGAATTCGTCCAGGTTTGTCTTGCCGACCATAGCAGCGCCGGCAGCATCAAATCTTTTAACAACGGTGGCGCTGTATGGCGGAATGAAGTTGGACAGGATCTTGGATCCCGCCGTGGTCAGAATACCGTTGGTGCATATATTGTCTTTTATCGCTACAGGTATTCCGGCAAGGGGGGCAATTTTTTCACCGCTTTGGATCTGCTGATCTACCGCCCGGGCCCGCTCAAGACAACTTTCCCTGGTCCTGGTAATAAAAGCCCCAATCTTATCTTCAATTGATTCTATCCTGTCAAAAACAGCTTTGTTTAATTCCTCAGCTGATATTTCTTTTTTAATCAGGAGATCGTGTAGTTCGTGAGCAGTACCCTGATAGAGTTGCAATTATTTCGCCTCCCAGAAGTTAGCAGGTTATCCAACCCGGGCTTGTGCAAAAGACTTAAACAATCCTCGGCACTTTAAAAAAGTTTTCGTGCCGGTCAGGACAATTGGCAAGGGCTTCTTCGCGGGAGATATGCCGGCCAACCACGTCCTCACGAAAAACATTTTTCAGGGGCAGCACGTGGGCTGTGGGCTGTATATTATCAGTAACAAGGCGTTCGAGGTTTTGGAAATGCCCCAGTATGTCGTTTAACTGCTTTGTGTACATGTCATTCTCTTCCCCGGTCAATTCCAACCGCCCCAGAAGGGCAACATGATCAACATCTTTCTTGGTAATCAATATTTCTCACCTTCTCCAATTCCAGAATTATACTATTGATATATTTAAATTTATTTTGGGGTTGTAATACCTGAATTATTATAACATAAGGAAGGTGTGTTTCAAATATAAGGAAAAGGACACACCTCTATTTTGGGCCTGCTTCAGTTTTCTGAGGAATACCGATTAAGGTCTTGAATTCCCCTTCATCCAGGATGGAAATGCCCAGGGATAGAGCCTTGTCATATTTTGAACCGGGGTCTCCACCGGCAACAACATA
>CAYNIY010000126.1:0-2117 GCA_964397525.1 uncultured Eubacteriales bacterium | reverse complement strand
TGCAGGTATTTATCAGGGATTAAATCAGGTGAGTATATGACCGGTGAAAGGTAAAACCATACCCGCAGCACAAATGACTGCATTATGGTCTGGATATCCTTAAAAAACACCCCAAAATGCGCCAGTATCAAACCAAGCGACAGGTTGAACAACAGCTGCACCAGGACGATTAGGGGCAGGTATAGTATATTTATAGAAAACTGAATTGGGTAAAAGGAGATGATAACCAGTACAAGCAGAAAGCCAAAACCCAGGTTAATCAGGTTATTAATGCATTTTATTGTTGGGAAAATAATGACCGGCAGAAAAACCTGGTTCATCATTCTCAAATTACCGCTGATTGAGTTCACACAGTCGGACAGACAGCCCGCAGTGAATTTCCAGGCCACCAACCCGCAGATTAAAAAAGCCGGGTAATCGGGCCCTCCGCGACCCAATATGACACCGATCAATAGCACATATACCATCATAAAAAATAATGGGTCTAGTATCCACCAAACATATCCCAAGATGGTCCCGGAATATTTTGCTTTAAACTCACCCTTAACCAAATATGACACTAAGTCTTTATATTTTATCATGTCTTTAACACTGTGTATAAGCATAACAGGACCCTTCATTAAATGGCTTTTGCTTTTTTGTCTTTCACTGCTTTTCTGCCGCTTTTACCGTTCCACATGATCTCAACAATAAAACCACATTCCTGCCAGGTATTATTTATGATGTTCCTTGTGTCGACGATGTTCTTGCTTCTGACAAGCCTCTGGATATCCTTCGCATTAATTTCAGCAAATTGCGTGTGGTCTGTAAGCACCAGCAGGCAATCCGCTGCTGAGACAGCTTCTTTTAGATTCCGTTTTTTACCATGATAATTTTCTTTGACAAAAGGATCGTAGGTGTTGACATTATAACCTTCTTCAAGCAATTGTTTTATTATTTCCAGTGAAGGGCTTTCACGCATGTCATCAATATTGCCCTTATACGCAACTCCCAGCACAGCAATATTACTGCCCTTACTCACAAGTTCTTTTACCTTCCCCACGATTATTGAGGGCATCAGAGTATTTACCTGCCTGCTCAAAGAGATAATCCTGGCCTCTTCTCCAGCTTTTTCAATGATGAAATAAGGATCTACCGCGATGCAGTGGCCGCCCACACCTGGCCCCGGGGTATGTATATTCACGCGCGGGTGGCAGTTTGCCAGTTTTATTGCCTCCCAAACATTTATGCCCAGGTTCTCGCTTATCAAGGCAAACTCGTTGGCTAAAGCGATATTAACGTCCCTATATGTATTTTCCATAAGTTTAACCATTTCAGCAGTAGCGCAATCTGTCTCCAGGATTCGCCCCTTAACAAAAATCCTGTATAAATCCGCAATGGCTTTAGTTGATTCTGCATCTAAGCCGCCAACAATTCTATCGTTATAAACTAATTCATTTAATATACTGCCGGGAATAACTCTCTCAGGACAGTGTCCTATATAGAGACTGTTTATATCCACACCGCAATCCCGTAAAATCGGCACTACTAATCCTTCAACCGTCAGGGGAGGCACTGTGGATTCCAAAACTATAATGTTACCCGGTTCAATATAATCCCTTATGGCCTCGCAGGCCTTTATAACACAACTCAGATCTGCTCTTTTATCCTTTGTTGCCGGGGTGGGGACAGAAATTAAAAAGGCATCGGCTTTTTCCGGCTTTGTTGAAGCTATTAATTTACCATTGCATATAACTTTTCTGATTAATTCATCCAAACCCGGTTCTTTGATCGGTACTTCTCCTCTGTTAATCACTTCGACTTTATTAATGTCTATATCCACGCCAATCACATCGCATCCCATGCTGGCATACATGGCTGCGGTAGGCAGCCCGATGTAACCCAGCCCCATGACACAAATCTTTTTCAAAACTATTAACCTCCTATGCCCTGACTATAAATATCTCTTAATTTTTCCTCTTCGTTCTCCCAGTTAAGTATGCTTGATGCTTTATAACAATTCTGCTTAAATTCATTGTACTTTGCCTGGTCCTGAATCAACAGGCGTATGCCCCTGCTTATACTTTTGGGATCATCAGGATCAACAGTAACACCGACATTATAACCTTCAACTATTT
>CAYNIY010000125.1:0-2177 GCA_964397525.1 uncultured Eubacteriales bacterium | reverse complement strand
CCGGCCAGCAACAGGAGCATCATGCGCATCGGGCCGGCGGGCGAAAACAAAGTCGCCTATGCCAGTGTCAACGTAGATAACTTCCGCCATTTCGGCCGGCTCGGTTTAGGGGCGGTCCTGGGCAGCAAGAACATTAAAGCGATTACGGTTACCGGTGACAGGAGTATTCCGATTCCAGCTGCCCATCAGAAGGAATACTTCAAGGTGTACCGCGCCATATTCGACAAGGTCACCGGCACGGATATTATGAAGAAGTACCGCGGCTTGGGTTCGGCGGCATATGTCATTCCTCTCAATGAGATGGGTGCACTGCCGACCAGAAACCTGACCTCGGGACGTTTTGAGAGTGCGGAGGCAGTAAGCGCCGAAGCTTTTGCCGAAAAGAATCTGGTGCGCAAGATGGCCTGTGCCGGCTGTCCGGTTGACTGCATCCACATCGGGCAGTTCAGGCGGGAATTCAAAGCCGAGGGCTGCGAATATGAAGTTGTCAATACCAATTATGATTATGAGCTGGTCTTTGCGCTGGGCTCTTATCTGGGCATCAAAACCACAGATGAACTCCTCATGCTGATCGATGCGGTTGAGGAGGCCGGCATGGATGCCATGTCCTGCGGTGTGGTCCTGGGCTGGGCTACGGAGGCTTACCAGAAAGGGCTGCTTTCCACTGCGGAAACTCTGGTCCCCCTGGAGTTCGGGGGCACGGAAAATTATGTCCAAGCCATCTGGCATCTTGCCCGGGGTGCCAATGAATTTTACAGAGTGCTGGGACGCGGCTGTTATTACGCAGCGCAAGTCTACGGCGGGCAGGACTTCGCCATGACCGTGGCCAAAAACGAAATGTCCGGGTACCATACCGGATACGGCATTTTGGTGGGCAGTATCGTGGGAGCAAGGCATTCCCATTTGTGCAACGGCGGTTACGAGCTGGACCGGGACTGCCAGCAGCTGACCTCCCGGGAGATGGCTGAGGGGCTGTTAAAAGAAGAAAAGGAACGCTGCTTGATCAACTCTGTAATCATCTGCCTTTTTTCCAGGAGGGCCTATGACCGGCCCACGATCATTGCCGCCGGCCGGGCAGTAGGCCTTGATCTGGACGATGAGGTTTTGACGCAGATTGGTCAAAAGATCTTCCAGACCAAAATGAGGATCAGGGACAAACTGAACTTTGACCTCAAGCAGGTGCAGATACCCAAACGCTTCTTTGAAACTCCGGGTCTTCATGGTATGCTGGAAGAAAAGACAGCCCATGAAATAATCGATATTTATGCTGCTTTGGTGGCGGCAGAAATGAAAGAAGCTGGCTGCGCAATACAATAAAAAGCAATTGGGGGGAGTAATTATGGATCAGGATTTAACGCGGTTCCTGGAATTAGCCAAAAGCCTCGGCGCACATGATGCAAAATTGATTGATCCGGCCACCATCGTAACAGCAGCCTGGGTAAGGATGAAGTGCCTGTACGGCTGCAGCTCCAGGAGGGGGCACTGCTGTCCGCCCAACACCCCGACCCCTGCAGAAACCCGGGAAATAATCGACGGTTATCGTCAGGCGATGCTGATCCACTGCCACCAGGATGCCCACCCCACCAAAATTGCACTGCACCTGGAAAGGGAGTTGTTTTTGTCCGGTTACTACAAGGTTATCGGGCTGGGTTACGGGGTGTGTGAGATATGCCGGCCTCATTACAAGGAAAAGTGCGCCTATCCCGGTGGTGAGAAATGCGCCAACCCCCAGGATGCCAGGCCGTCAATGGAAGCCTGCGGCATAGACGTGTACGCGACAGTGCGGGCCAATGGTTACCCGATCGAGGTTTTGAAGGACAGGGAAAGCGAAGGGAATTATTACGGTCTGCTGCTGATCGATTAACCAGAGTAAACAGAGTAAGCAGAGGGACGTTCTTTTTGCTTCCTTTTGAGGGGAAGCAAAAAGAACGTCCCTCTGCTTACTGTTGCTTTTTGCTCTTTATTGCTTCCACGGCCAAGAAAGCTTAAGATAAGATTAGCAGCACGGTGCGCGGTTGTTGCAGCACGAGTGAGATGAATAATTTTCAGGAGCACATTATGGGCACAAGATTGATCTTCATTATTTCCATGACGATTTCCGGTACGCTTGCCATCTTTGTGAAAAACATCCCGCTGTCAACTGATGAGATAGCGCTTTTCAGGGGCATTATCGCCTC
>CAYNIY010000124.1:0-2220 GCA_964397525.1 uncultured Eubacteriales bacterium | reverse complement strand
TTACCCTGCCTGCTCTTTTCTGTGGCTCTTGAACCTGGGAACGATTGCCCGCAAAGCACTGAAGATATCATCGGCGGTGCACTGCAGCCCTTTACCGTTTAGGTTTGCAAGTTCGCGCTCCAGGGCAGATACATCGATGAGAGCAGGCCGGGCGGCATAGATCCGCTTGTGCTTGGTAGCGTTGGAACCCTCCTCAGCGGTCAGAAGCTCTTCGAAGAGCTTCTCTCCCGGCCTGATGCCGGTGTACTTGATCAAAATGTCTTTATCTGGCTCCAAGCCTGACAGCTTGATCATGTCGCGAGCCATATCTTCAATCCTGACCGGCTTGCCCATGTCGAGGATAAAAACCTCCCCGCCCTTGGCCATAGCTCCGGCCTGGATGACCAACTGCACGGCCTCTGGTATGGTCATGAAGAAACGCTTCATATCAGGGTGGGTGATGGTTACCGGGCCGCCTCTGGCAATCTGCTGTTCGAAAATCGGCACCACGCTGCCGCTGCTGCCGAGCACGTTGCCAAAGCGTACAGCGGTGAAGGTCGTTTTGCTGACGTTGTTTTCCTGCGTGACGATCAGCTCGGCTATCCGTTTGGTGGCGCCCATGACGCTGGACGGGTTTACCGCTTTGTCTGTGGAGATAAACACAAAAGTTTTTACGCCAAAGCGTTTGGCTGCTTCCGCTACGTTGCGGGTGCCAAAAATATTCGTCTTCACCGCTTCGGCAGGGTGCAGCTCCATCAGGGGTACGTGCTTGTGTGCTGCCGCGTGAAATACCACGCTGGGACGGTGCACCTGAAATACGTGGTGAACCCTGGGCTTGTCCCGGAGGTCAGCAATTTCAATGGCCAGGGGAATGTCAGGAAATTGGTCCTGCAGTTCCAACCACATGCCATGAACGCCGTTTTCACAATGGTCCATCAATATTAGTTTTTTGGGGCCGACGGCAGCTACCTGGCGGCACAGCTCGGAGCCGATGGAACCTCCGGCGCCGGTGATCAGTACCGCCTCTTTGCCTAAATAGCTCGTTATTTCCCCCATGTCTACTTTGACCGGCTCGCGGCGCAGCAGGTCCTCCAACTGCACCGGCCGCAGGTGGTTGACGGAAACCTGGCCGTCGATAATCTGGTACATGCTCGGCAATATTTTCGTCTCGGCGGGGGTGCTCCGGCAGATCTCCACGATCTCCCTGATCAAGGCAGCATCAACTGTAGGCATGGCAATGACGATCAGGTTAATATTGAGGCCCGCCACCACCTCGGATATTTTTTCCCGGGAACCCAGTACGGGCAGTCCCAGCACGCTGATGTTTTGTTTGTTGGGATCGTCATCGATAAAGCCTACCGGCAAAAAGCTGCTTTGATGGCTTTTTAATTCCCTTGCCACCATTACCCCGGCATCCCCGGCGCCGATTATTAAGGCCCGCCGGCCCGGCTTTTGCCCTCTGGCTTTATTGTGTTCGATGACGCAGCGCCACAGCACTCTGGAGCCCCCCATCAACAGGATGGTTAAAGCCCAGTGCATGAGCGCGACACTGCGCGGCAGATCAATATGGGCAAAGTAGTAAATGGCTATGGTGCACATGCTGCCGATCGTAACTGCATAGAGGATGGCAAAAAGTTCGCTCAGACTAGCGTATGCCCAGGCCCGGTTATACAGTTTAAAAGCGTAAAATATCGCAATGAAGATGATTGTGATCCAGGGGGCGAGGCTGAGATAAGAACGCAAGGACTGCTGTATCAATTGGTCATTTTCATAAAAACGCAGCATGATAGGTACGGCCAGGGCTACGTTTACTATGATAACATCCAGCAGCACGAAAAGTGATTTTCTCAGGTACGTTCTCACAGAAGATCCCCCCTTTTTGGTATAATTGTGATGTTTGAATAAATATAGTTGTACGGCAAGCTGTTTTTATTGCTGGCGGGTGTCTGCTGACATGCCTGTAGAATACAAAAAGCAGCCAGTTTGCCTGAATAATTATATTCAGCAACCCGGCCGCCTTATTCCCCGCTTTAAGGCCCGTTGGCTTTGCGTCCCCGCCTCTCGGCGGGTTTGCCTTTATGAAACAAGTGTATTTAATTATGATATGTATATGTTTGTCGTCTAAAAATGCATTCTGCTTTACTGTGTTTGTGTTTATAATTTTAACAATATATTCCTTTGTAATATATAGGACAATAGTGTAGTGTTTTGGAAATGTCTTTAGAAAATTTGATACTTCAT
>CAYNIY010000123.1:0-2240 GCA_964397525.1 uncultured Eubacteriales bacterium | reverse complement strand
TAATCACTCATGTCAATTCCCTTCCAGGCCATGGCCTCCACAGCAAAGGGAGTGGCGGCTTCTTCCGGGGTTGCTGCCAGGCCGGCGGAACAGAACTCTATTTTACCGCCAAAACCAAACCTGTCCTCCAGGAGCCTGCCCGCCAAGGCCTCGGCCATATTGCTGCGGCAGGTGTTTCCGGTACAGACAAAGAGTATTTTCATAGTATCATCACCACCTTGCGCATATTTTAAAAGAATAGTTTTATCCCTATCCCGACGAGGATTATCCCCCCCAGCAGCTGGGCTCTTTCGCCCACAATGCTGCTGATAAAACGTCCTAAAAGCAGCCCGGCGGCGGTCATGGCGCCCGCGACAAGGCCAATGGTAAGCGCAGTGCGCAGGAGATCAACCTGCTGCGCGCCAAGTGTAAAGCCCACGGACAATGCGTCCATGCTCACACTGGTACCCAGCAGAGCCAGTCCCGGCAGGTTAAACTTCAGGACTTTTACCCCGGATCCCTGTTCCTTCTGCAGTGCAGCCTGGATCATTCTGAAACCAAGATAGATAAGCAGCAGCGATCCGATTACAGACGCCGCCCGGCCAAGCAGATTGCCCGCCAGTTCACCGGTATACCACCCTGCCAGGGGCATAAAAACATGAAAAGCCAGCACTGTGAGAATGATTAAAAGCATTTGTTTCCGGTTAATTCCGGCCATCCCGATTCCCACGCACAGAGAAAAGGCATCCGTACCCAGCGCCACCGCCAAAATAATCAGGGTAAAAAAACTCATGTCTTCCTCCCGCAAGGAATTCAGGGCATTATTTGTAAATTATACCTGTACAATGCGCCCTCCGGCTGCTTTCTTTAACCGGTTCATAACCGCCTGCCCAACACCTTTTTCCTCCAAGCCCTCGGCAAGTATAATATCCACACCCAACTCGTCAAAACGGCGCAGGGCTGAGTACAATGCCGCGGCAACCGTTTCAGGCCTGTCCCTGCTGCCGGCAATGACAACCTCCCCCACATCAGAGTAATCACTGCTTTCAGCATAAGCCAGGATCCCGGCCCGCCGGCCGCAGCTTTTTTCTTCAAGAGCAAGTTCCATGATTTTTTGGGCTGCTGCCGCCGGGCTGCCTGTCACCAGCAGAAGCGGCGCGCGGGGCGCGTAGTGAATATATTTCATGCCGGGAGAACGCGGGCTTTCACCATCGCAAAAGCCATCTGCGGCATCGGGATCGACTTTCACCTCTCCCAGGCAGGCTTCCAGTTCCTCCAGGGTGATGCCACCCGGCCTTAAAATTACCGGAATACGGGAAGTCAGGTCAAGAACTGTTGATTCAACCCCGATCCCGGCCGGCCCTCCGTCCAGAACAGCTTCGATCCGGCCGTCAAGATCCTGCATAACGTGCTCCGCCCGGGTAGGGCTCGGCCTGCCCGACAGGTTGGCGCTGGGCGCTGCCACCGGCACACCGGCTGCTTTAATGAAAGCCAGGGCCACCGGGTGATCGGGCATACGGACCGCAACGGTCGGAAGCCCGGCGGTAACTTCACCAGGCACTTTCCTCGCTGCCGGCAGGATCAGGGTAAGCGGGCCGGGCCAAAAAGCGTCCATCAGCAATACCGCCTTGCCGGGAATATCTGCCGCCAGGGAGCGCAGCTGGCTGCGGGAAGCGACATGCACAATAATCGGGTTGTCCGGCGGGCGCCCCTTCGCCTGAAATATCCTGGCGACTGCCCTGCCATTTGTTGCGTCAGCCCCGAGCCCGTACACTGTTTCGGTAGGAAATGCCACCAGCCCGCCGCCGTGCAGGATCAGCCCGGCCTCGTTTATGGCGCCTTCATCCGGGTGGACCGGATCTACTTTTATGTATCTTGTTTTTATCTGGTTTCCGGACAAAGTGTGCGACCTCATATTTCAATTTTGAGCACTGCCTGACATTTTTCAATTATAATGTGTCTTTTACCTGTTTTCAACCGGGCTGCTGGCCAAAAATATTATTTTGGACATTCCTCAGCCCCCATAGCGTTGCCGATCCGGCTTTAGCAGGCCTTACAATCGGGGACATGTCCTGGTTTCGGATGTGTCCCCGTTCCTCTGTCTGTTATCATAAACGTTGTCATCCTGAGTGCAGCGAAGGATCTCACATCAGATTCTTCGTTGCGCTCAGAATGACAACGCAGAAACCGTTTACATGATGTTTGGATAATCGTTCTGTGGTCGGTTTTTTGCCAGCAATTGTGCGGCTGAAGCCGCACCT
>CAYNIY010000122.1:0-2250 GCA_964397525.1 uncultured Eubacteriales bacterium | reverse complement strand
TGCCTTCTTTGCTCCTGCTGGGTTTTTTCCAGGTAAATGAGGCGCAGAATAATATTGGCCAGTTTTTCGGGGTGGTGCCGCACTAAATCCGTCTTATGGACAAGGTCCACACCAATCGCTTCGACACCCAGCTTTTCAACCTCGCTGATGTCCGCCACAACCGGTTCAGCCCCGCCCAGCTGGTAACGGGCGCGCAGCCTGAGCGGCACCCTTCCATTGTTAAGAACAATGTAGTCCAAAAAATTGCCCTTGTGTTCGATGAGCGCACGCAGGTGGGAGGAGGCAGTAAACCCGTCGGTCTCACCTACTTGGGTCATCACGTTGCACACGTAAATCTTAATCGCATGTGTCTTGGTCAGCGCCTCCGGTATCCCTTTGACCAAAAGGTTGGGGATGATGCTGGTGTAAAGGCTTCCCGGACCCAGCACGACCGCATCCGCCTCCGCTATAGCCTGCAGCGCCCCGGCCAAAGGCAGGCAATAGGAGGGTTCCAGGTAGACCTTTTTGATCCGGCTCGAGGCATGTGATATTTTTGACTGTCCCTTCATTACACTGCCGTCTGTCATCTCAGCGCAAAGGGTTACATCTGTCAAGGTCACCGGCAGCACATGCCCGCGCAGGGCCAGGACCTTGTTCATACTCCGCACTGCCTGATCAAACCCGCCGGTAATATCGGTCAGGGCCGCCAGGAGCAGGTTGCCCATGCTGTGCCCGGCCAGTTCGCCGGTCGAAAAACGATACTGCAGCAGCTCTTCCATGAGCGGCTCTTTGTCAGCCAGGGCTACCAGGCAGTTGCGGATATCCCCCGGCGGCAGGATACCCAGCTCTCCCCTGAGGCGCCCGGAACTGCCCCCGTCATCTGCCACGGAGACAATGGCGGTAAGGTTGCTGGTATGCTCCTTCAAACCGCGCAGCAGCACTGAGAGTCCGGTACCGCCGCCGATAACCACGATCTTCGGCCCTCGCTTGAGGCTGCGCCTGGCGTAAATCATATCCGCCATTCTGCCTTCTTGCCCGGGCGTCAGCGCATCTGCAATAGAGCTAAAAACCCTCAGGATGCCAACAGCCGTGATGCCAATGCCGGCTATTATAAATGTCACACCGGCCGCCATCCTGTAATCATCGCTGAAAAGTGCGTCTTCAATACGGTGGAAGTGACGGGCAAAGTCACCCAGCAGCCAGCCTTTCATCAGCAGGTCAGCGCCGAGCGCGGTCACAAACAGGCCGGCCAGGGCGAGAAAAAGCCACCTTTTAACTTTCATCCCCGGGTATAACCATTTAAAAAGGCCCATTTATTCAGCCTCCAAAAAACTTTATTGCTGGCAAAGCAGCCTGATCACGGGAATTATCCTTACTTTCTGTTTACGTCCCTGTGTCTTACCGTGATCCGGTATTTTTTCCCGCCGAGGTCTTCCACCAGCCGGTTGGCGAGGGCCACCGACCGGTGCATGCCCCCGGTGCAGCCTATAGCGATCATCAAAGTCGTCTTGCCCTCGCTGATGTATTCGGGAATCAGGAACTCCACAAATTCGGTGAATTTTTTCATAAACTGTTCTGTGACCGGAGACTTGAAAACAAAGTCACGGACCTCCGGGTCGTTGCCGGTGAAACTGCTCAGCTCCGGCTGGTAGTGCGGGTTGGGCAGGAACCGGACGTCGATGACGAGATCGGAATCCAGCGGTATCCCATACTTGTAGCCGAAGGAAACGATGGTGATATGCATTCCGGTGTGACCGGCCTGATCGGCAAATATGGTTGCTATTTCTTCTTTCAAATGTTTGGGCGCCAGGCGGGAGGTATCGATAATCTTGTTCGCCCCGCCCCTGAGCTCCTGCAGCAGCTTGCGCTCTTTGCGGATTACGTCCAGGACTTCGCCGTGCGCGCTCAGCGGGTGGCGCCGCCTGGATTCCTTGAAGCGCCGCACCAGGGTCTCGTCGGAGGCCTCCAGGAAAAGGATCTCATACTGGATTCCCCGGCTGTTGAGCTCGCCGAGTACTTCAAACAGGGTGTCGAAGAATTCCCCGCCCCTGATATCAACGCCCAATGCGATGTTGTTAATTTTACTGGCGGCCTGGGCGCACAGTTCCGCAAATTTGGGAATCAACGCGGGAGGCAGATTGTCAACACAGAAGAAACCCAGATCTTCCAGGCTGCGCAGGGCCTGGGTCTTGCCCGCCCCGGACAGGCCGGTTACAATTACTAGCCTTGGTGTGGCCATGATTAACCTCCCTCGTGAGATGTGTGCCGTGC
>CAYNIY010000121.1:0-2347 GCA_964397525.1 uncultured Eubacteriales bacterium | reverse complement strand
ATCATGATGGGCATTACTGTACTGAATCAGGCTGCACCGGGTTCAGATGATGCCAGACAGGCCCGCGAAAGCATAAGTCACCAGACAAGCCATCTTTCGCATTTGGTGAACGAACTGCTGGATGTGACCCGGATCACCCAGAACAAGATACGGCTAAAAAAAGAACGCCTTGAACTCAACCAGGTGGTAGAGCAGGTTGTGCAGGATTACCGGCCCCAATTTACTGAAAAAAATGTTGGGCTGGAAGTCAGACTGAACGCAAACCCTGTATACCTTGAGGCTGACCCGGCACGGTTGATCCAGGCACTCGGGAATCTCCTGGCCAATGCGTCCGAGTTTACGGACACCGGCGGAAATACCCTGGTGGCTGTGGAAACGGATCAAACCAGCAAGGAAGCTGTGATCAGGATTAAGGATACCGGGATGGGAATTGACCCCAGCCTGTTGCCCGATTTGTTCGAGCCTTTTATGCAGGTGGACAGATCTCCGGGCCGCAGTCACAGCGGCCTGGGTATGGGGCTGTCGATTGTCAAAGGAATAGCAAACCTGCACGGAGGCAGCGCAGCAGCCTTCAGTGAAGGGCGGGGGAGGGGAACTCAGTTTACCATCACCCTGCCCCTGGCCTCCCAGGAGGTCCAGGACATTAAAGCGCCGGCAGAGCCGGCCCTCGATGAGCAGCACTGTACCATGCGTATCCTGGTAATTGATGACATGCCTTCTATCACTAATTTCATGAATATACTGCTTAAAAAACTGGGCCACGAAGTGATAATTGCCAACAACGGGCCAGAGGGGATAGCCAAAGCCAGAGAATTTAAGCCTGAGTTGATATTATGTGATATCGGCATGCCGGGCATGGATGGTTATGATGTGGCCAGAGAAATCCGCAGCGATGCCCAGCTTAAAAACGCATATCTGATCGCGCTGTCCGGCTATGACCAGCCCGAAGACCTGAAGAATTCAAAGGATGCCGGGTTTGATCGGCACCTGGCCAAGCCTGTAAAAATGGCTGTCCTGAAGGCTACATTAGATGAATATTGTCATGAAAAGTTGGGTTAACTGAAGATAAGGGGTGCTGAATGTTGAATAAAACGGCGGGAACGCTTCCGTGCAGGGATGAAATTGAAGCAAAGTACAAATGGCAGCTGGAAGACATATACGCTGACGAAAAATACTGGGAAGAGGACTTCTTGAAAATCCGTTATCTGTCAACACAGCTTGCAGACTTCAGGGGCACGCTTGCACAGGGCCCGGACAAGCTGCTGCAGTGCTTTCAGCACTGCAATGATATGCTTTCACTAAATGACAAGCTGTTTGCCTACGCCAGGATGAGAAGGGATGAAAATAATGCAGAGCCAAAGTACCAGGCGCTGACAGACCGGGCGATGGCACTAAGCACAGAAGTGTACGCAGCAGTGGCCTTTATTGTGCCGGAGATCATTGCTCTGGACGAGCAGGAGCTGTCGCATAATCTGGAACAGGTGCCAGAGCTGCGCCAGTACAAGCACTATATCAATGAAATATTAAGGCAGAAGCAGCATATATTGTCGGACAAAGAGGAGGAACTGCTGGCACTGTCAGCAGAAGTGGCCCGTGCTCCGTATGATATTTTCACCATGTACAATAATGCCGATATTGTATTCCCCGCCATTGTGGACGAAAACGGTGACGAAGTGGAGCTTACTAAAGGAAGGTATATCAAGTTTCTGGAAGCCCGTGACCGGAGAGTCAGGGAAGACGCTTTCCATGCACTATTTAAAACATATGGCGCAATGAGAAACACTTTGGCAGCCGCGCTGGGCAACAATATTAAAAAGAACAGGTTTTATGCTAAGGTGCGCCGGTATGACAGCTGTATGGGCGCTGCACTTGATGACGATAACGTGTCAACAGACGTTTATGACAACCTGATTAGTACTGTAAATAAAAATCTGCACCTTCTGCACAGGTATCTTCGCCTCAGAAAAAAGGCATTGAAACTGGATACGCTCCACATGTACGACCTTTATGTGCCGATGGTGGAAATGCCGAAAAAAATCATACCCTATGAGGCAGCTGTAAAAATGGTGACAAATGGTCTTCAGCCTCTGGGCGGGCAATATCTGCAGGATCTGGAAAAGGCTTTCGTCTCAGGCTGGATTGATGTCTTCGAGAGCAGGGGCAAGACCAGCGGCGCTTATTCCTCAGGCACCTACCTGACACATCCTTATGTCCTGCTTAATTATCAGAGTACAATAAACGATGTTTTTACCCTGGCGCATGAAATGGGTCATGCTATGCATTCGTATTATACAAACCTGACACAGCCTTATATCTACTCTGATTACAAGATTTTTGTGGCAGAGGT
>CAYNIY010000120.1:0-2461 GCA_964397525.1 uncultured Eubacteriales bacterium | reverse complement strand
AGGGTCGGATTTATCCGACCGATGTGCGGCTGAAGCCGCATCTACAAGAGGAGTGTATAAATTCCGCTGATTAAGCCGGAGAGGGTATTTTTGATGAGCAAATTTTTCATATTTGTTTTGCTGTCTTACATCACCCGCAGCCCCCTTCTCGTACTGGTAATCATGCTGCTGGTTTTGTTTTTAACTGAACGCCGTTTTGTCGGTATCCTGCCGGATGTCTTCGAGCCCTGGCGGCGGGCAAAAAGGATCAGCCAGCTGAAGAAGGATATCGCCATAAATCCGGCAAACGCTGATTCATATCTGGAGCTGGGAGAGGCATATTTCCGACAGGGAAAATATGAAAAAGCACTGTCCTTTCTGGAAAACGCAGCCGGCAAGATGGAAGGGCACCCTCTTTTCCATTTCCTCCTGGGCGCTTCCTACTATAACAGCGGCCGTGTCAGACAGGGTAAAGAGGAGCTGGAAAAAGCGATCAGGGCAAATCCCAAGGCCAGCCTGGGAGAACCCCATTTGTACATGGTCAGAATTTACCTGGAGGAAAAACAGCCGGATGAGAACATTGAACAGGTTTTCAGCCAGCTGCTGTTGTACGGCACGCCCAGGATATTTTACCAGGCCGGCAGGTTGTTTTCAGCCGCCAATGACAGGGAACGGGCACGCCGGCTGTTCATGGAAACAATAGAAAGCTATGATGCATGCCGGGGGGCGCTGCGCAGGTCATACCGGAGATGGGCTTTTCTCTCAAAGTTAAACCTGATGAAATAAGCAGCCGGAAGCAGGAGAACCGTCCCCGTGCTTCC
The DNA here is from genome assembly GCA_964397525.1 of uncultured Eubacteriales bacterium. Lineage (GTDB taxonomy): Bacteria > Bacillota > Desulfotomaculia > Desulfotomaculales > Pelotomaculaceae > Syntrophopropionicum. Next base: position 1,661 of record CAYNIY010000120.1, on the reverse strand, counting down.
AGAAATAAAATAAGCGGTGTTGAGAAATGACGACTGGGAAATTTATCTTCAAGGCGACTCTTCTGATCGCCTTTTTTAGCCTGCTGTCCAAAATGCTTGGACTGGTGCGGGAGTCTGTAATAGCGAGCCTGCTGGGGACTACTTACATGGCAGACGCTTACCAGATGGCTATAAAGGCGCCGAATATGCTTTTCACCATTATCAGCGGGGCGCTTGCCACGGTGATCGTACCTGTTTTTACCGAGTACGTCTCCAGGGGCGAGAAAGGCGAAGCCTGGAAGGTGTTCAACACAGTTATGGTCCTGGTGATCTTTTTCTTCCTGGTCACCTCTGTTATCGGGATTGCAGGGGCTCCACTCCTGGTCAAGTTTGTGGCGCCGGGGTTTTCAGGCGCAACAAGGGAGCTGACTATTGAACTCTCACGAATCATCCTGCCGTGGATGATCTTCGCTGGTCTCGCCTCGCTTTATACCCAGCTTTTAAACGCCAATAATATTTTTGGCCTGCCTGCTTTCAGCAGTTCCGTAAACAATATCTTTATCATTGTTTTTGCCCTTACCCTCGGCAAAATATATGGCGTGCACGGTTTAACCACGGGTACAATGCTGGCCATGGCCGCCATGGCACTGGTGCAGTTTCCATTGCTTTACAAACAGGGCTTTAAAATAAACCTGCATCTGGACCTGCACCATCCCGGCTTGGGCAAAATATGGATCCTCGCCCTGCCATCGGTATTCAGCCTGTCTGTTACCCAGGCCAATGTATTTGTGACTTATGTGCTGGCGTCCTGGCTGCCGGTAGGGAGCGTCTCGTCGCTTGGTTACGCGGATAAATTGATCCAGTTTTCTGTTGGCCTGCTGGCTATCTCCCTGGCGACGGCTGTTTTTCCCACCATTTCCCTGCTGGCTGCCGAGAAGGAAATGGAAAACTTTGCCGGCACCCTGCTCGGTGCGCTCAAGGTTGTATTTATCGGGATAATTCCAGCCAGCATATTATTAATAACGTTAAGCCACCCCATTGTAAACCTGGTTTACGGGTGGGGAGCCTTTGACCAGAGGGCAGTGGAAATGACTGCGCCCGCACTTATATTTTATTCAATAGGCGCTGTGGGTCTTGCGGCCGGCTATCTTTTAACCCGCGGTTTTTACTCCCTGCAGGATACCCGTACCCCACTCAAAATAAGCATTGTCATGGTTCTGATCAACCTGGGTTTCAGCCTGCTGCTGATCGGGCCTCTCCGGCATGCCGGCTTGGCCCTGGCCAATTCCCTGGCGAGTCTGATTTATATGGCTTTGATGATGTGGAGCCTGGGGAAAAAAATACCCGGTATGTATCATGGCGGCCTGTTGAAATTCACAATGGCTGTTCTCACAGCTGCGGGTTTGATGGCTGCGGCATGTTACTCGGTGAACAGCTCATTGGCGGGGATGGTGCAGGGAAAAACCGGTCTGATAATCCAGATTGGCCTGTCCGGATTTGCCGGGGTGGCGGTTTTTGTGGCTGCGGTTTTTGTCATGAGGCTTGAAGAGGCACACATGATCTGGCGTGCCGCGAAAAAAGCACTGGCCGGCCGCCGGTCGTAGTTGTGAAATTTGGGGCCATTGACGCGAGGTTTTATATTATTACAATGGAAGAAAACTTAAGGAAATATTAATAAAAAC
>CAYNIY010000119.1:0-2463 GCA_964397525.1 uncultured Eubacteriales bacterium | reverse complement strand
AGGAAATCATGGTTCTGATAAACTGAGATGTCGAATTCTTTTGGCGCCTGGGGGTCAACAGTCGCCGTTTGTTTGCCGCAGCCAGCTACTGCCAGGAGCAGTACCAGGGCCAGAAGCCCGATCAAAAGCTGCTGCTTAAATCTCTGCCGCAAAAGCGTTTCCCTCCTTTGTTTTTTTATCTTTCCAAACATTCCTTAAGAGTACAATCAATGCGCTCAGGGCAAAAAGGATTAAGAGGCCCATAACCATTGTCCTCACTCCGCCGGTGAGCATTCCGCCGATATAGGAGTAAACAATTGTCGCCGGCAGCTGACCAACCCCGGTGGCCACAAAAAACGGCCAGAAGCCCATCGAAGTCAAACCGGCGGCATAGCTGACGATATCAAAGGAGATGAATGGCAAGAGACGCGCAATCAGGATGGCATATTTACCATAATGCCTGAAAAAATCGTCTACGCTTTTCAGCGCCTTGTTTGATGTAAATTTCACTACCGTATCCCTGCCCAGGTACCTGGCAATATAAAAGCAGATCACCGCGCCCGCCATCGCGCTGGACCATGAAAGGATCGCCCCGTACACCCAGCCAAACAGGCCGGCATTGGCAAAAGTAATAATAAACGCCGGCAGGGGCGCCGCGACAGACTGAAGTATCATCAGTAAAAAAGATACAATCGGCGCCCAGATCCCAAAACTTAAAATATAACCCCTGGCCATCTCCACATCCACATTGCTTAAAATAAAGAAGGCCTGGTTGACATTCGTCTTGATGAAGGGGACAAAAAAGTACACGCATCCAATGATCACGAGTAACAACAATTTTCCTTTATATCCGCGGAATATGTTTTTCATAACATGATCACCCCCTCTCTCCGGTTAGCAGGCAGTTTATTCCGGCAGCGTTTCCGGGCAGGCCATTCTGTCCGGGTTCTTATCCCGGTTACACAGCCAGAGGATACCGCCGTAAAGACTGCAGAAACTTACAAGCACTGCAAACAATAGAGAAGCCGCCAGCGCAGCGCTCCCCGCCACCCCGTAAGAGTTGAGCAGAACCACATAAGCCCCCTCGCGTATCCCATAACCGTTAATCCCGACAGGGATCATAGCTATGGCGGAGATGGCGGGAATGATATAAACCAGATCCCACCAGCCCAGTGTGTACACATGGAGGCTGTGAAATATAGCATAATTTACAGCGACTACGGTAAGTTGAAAGAATACAGACAGGAAACCAACTTTAATCATCATTTTTCTTTGACCGCGCAATGCCTGGCCATGCGAGAGAAAACCGTGAACAAAGACGCTAATCTTGCCGGTCTTTTTATCTATCCAGGCGGGAACTCGGCCAAATATTAAAAAGAAGAGCAGTCCTATGGAAATGATGATGAGCAGTATAAAAATCCAATTCACCTGCCGGCTGGAACCTGCGCTCAGTCCTGCCAATAAACCGGTCAGAGCCAATCCGATGGCAGCTAGCAAACGCTCGATAACGACGGAAGATGCCGCACCGGCCATATTTGAAGTACTGCGGCCGACAAGGCAAATCCTGATCCCGTCACCCCCGATGCTGGAAGGCAGGAAGTTGTTGAAAAAGATCCCGATCCAATATATTTTCCACAATTGATACCAGGAAAGCTTTATACCCTGTGATATTAACACCCGAGACCATTTTTCCACGCTGACGACCAGGGAGAAAACAACAAAAACACCGGCCAAGAACAGCCAACCGGGTTCTGCTGTACTGAAAACATCCCGCAATTCAGCCCAATTAATACTGAAAATCAGCCAGCTCAACAACACTGCGGATACAACAATCTTTATCAGATGGATGATGCTTTTCTTCGACAAGACATTTGTCACTTCAATCATTAATGTTTTTGTTACTAAGTCCATTTAAAGTATAACAATGCCATGTTTTTTTATCCAATTAAACTTATTGATATCAATTCTAACTGATATAACATATTTTTATAGTGGACAAGAGGGACAGGTACCTTGTCCCAAAATAAAACTCTCATTACCCGGCAAGTATAATGCCTAAGCCAGCCTGTCAATATAAAATGTGTAAAATAAATTCTTGACATGAAATCTCTAAAAAGCCTATACTGCCAATAAAAAAGGTGTTGCTATGAGAATCCTCCATGTAATCGCCCAAAAACCGGGACATACAGGGAGTGGAATCTTTCTTTTAAATTTACTCCGGGTAGCGGCTCAAAGGGGTCATGATCAATGCCTGGTGGCGGGTATATCTGCCGGGGACAGAGGATATGGTCAAGATTTGCCGGTGGATCTTGTTTTTATGCCGGTGCTTTTTGAAACTGAGGAACTGCCCTTCCCGGTACCGGGGATGAGCGATGAGATGCCCTATCATAGTACTCGCTACCGGCAGATGACTAGTGAAATGACTTGCCTCTGGAAAAAAGCGTTTACCCGGGCACTGGAAGAGGCAGCCGCCTTTCAGCCGGA
>CAYNIY010000118.1:0-2498 GCA_964397525.1 uncultured Eubacteriales bacterium | reverse complement strand
TTGGCGGAGAGAGTGGGATTCGAACCCACGAAACCGCTCATCACGGTTTACTCGATTTCGAGTCGAGCGCCTTCGACCGGCTCGGCCATCTCTCCGGATGTTTTCTTACCCCGCAATTCCCGGAAAAACCGCTGCATAATGGTTCGGCATTCTTCTTCGAGCACCCCGGCCACAACCTCAACCTGATGGTTGAAACGCGGCTGCCTGACCACATCAAGCACTGAGTCAACTGCACCCGCCTTTGGATCGGCGGCCCCGTAAACCAGTGTTTTGACTCTGAATTGCACCAGCGCTCCGGCACACATGGGACAGGGTTCCAGGGTCGAGTAAAGGACAGCGCCGTTCAAGCGCCAGTCGCCCAGGCGGCCGGCAGCCTCCCGCAATGCCAGCAGTTCGGCGTGGGCGGAACTGTCCTTCAGGATCTCGCGTAAATTGTGCCCCCGCCCGATTATTTCCCTGTCAAGCACCACCACGGCGCCAACAGGCACTTCACCCAGGGCATAAGCCTTTTCGGCTTCCGCCAGGGCTTCACGCATAAAACCGGCGTGGTCCACAGCGCTTTTCTCCTTAAAAAATCATTTTAGCGCATCCTGGTTTGCCATGATTTGCCGGCTTTTCCAGGCGCTAAATAAGATTAGCACAACCACGCGAAGCGTGTCAAGGCTGCAAAAAAGGCTTCGCGGTTGGCATGCTGTTTAGTCTTTTGTTTGAGCTTCTGCCCACATGTCGCCCGGTTTAACAAACCGAATGGACATCAGACAGGGCTGTTCTTCTTCTTCAGAAAAAACAAACTCATATACACCGGGGAACACATCAAGATCTATGCAAATTTCTGTCGGCGCCGCCACGGTCTTAGGCTCTGTCTCCAGGAAGAACATTTCATTGAAAATGGTATAATGCTCATAATAAAAGATGACTTTTTCCCTAACCGTGTTGTTTTCATCTAACAGCTCTTCTGTTTTTAGGACCAGGTATTCAGCCAAACCGCACCCCTTCCCTGCTCAAGGCAGAATAAATGTTTCTGATATCCCCAATTTTACCACAATGGTTAAAATAATGTTCAACCGCACTGGTTTTTGTAGACACTGAGCAGTGTCCTTAATGGTTCTTCAAAATCAGCGCCAAGATCTTCCTCATCAAAACCTGCGAAATTTTCATCCATGCAAATTTCCTGCAGGGTCAAAATAAATTCATTGACCATGTAATCTGACATGTCATACTCGGAACCAAGCCATTTTGTTACCAGTTTCCGGAAGGATTGATCGTTTTGCAGGGTGCACAGCAAATCCCACAGGTCGTCCTTTAAAAGGCTGTCCATTTATTTTAATCCTCCTGGATATTTTCTATATTATAAAGTATTGCCAGCTAATTTATCAACCTGTTCACATCTATGTTATACTTTTTGTGATCGAGGCAGAAATAATTCTGCAGAGCTGTGAATAATTTGATAGTATTATTCAGTAAAAAGGGTTTATGGAGGACAGCTCCATTGCCCGCCGAGGAGGTAATAACAATGCTTGTACTTGATCGCTTTGAAGGCGAATACGCACTAATAGAAATGAACCGCCGGATCTTTCACATACCAAAGATTCTCCTGCCCAAAAGCGCTAAAGAAGGAGACGTAATAACCATCCAAATCACTGTCGACAGTGAAGCCACCGCCAAACAGAAACAGTCTGCTGACAAGCTGGCCGGCGAGTTGTTTGAAGGATAAGCGTATAAGTATGTTCAGGAAAACATTAATCATTCTCTTGCTGTCTGTAATTCTGTGTGCCGCCGCTGGCTGCGCCAGCTTTTCTCCGGTTCATCCACCCCAGCAAAACACAAGCCAAAGCTCAGAAGACCCTCCTGGCCTGATGAAAGTCCACTTCATTGATGTTGGCCAGGGCGACAGCATATTGGTGCAGCTGCCTGATGGCCGGAATATGCTTGTGGATGCAGGCACAAGGGACGCGGGCATAAAGGTCATTAATTACCTGAGACAGACCGGGATTAATAGAATTGATTACCTTGTAGCCACCCACCCGCATGAAGACCACATCGGTGGCATGGCTGCTGTTATCCGGGGTTTTTCTGTGAACGGTATTTACATGCCCCAAATTACACATAATACAAAGACATATCTTGACCTGCTGGAGGCAATACAGTCAAAAGGGCTGAAAATAACCACAGCTGAAGCCGGGATTAAGCTTGTTGATACCAGTGGCTTAAGTGTATTGGTGCTGGCTCCCAACAACGCGGCCTACGAGGATTTGAACAATTATTCAGCGGTCATAAAACTCACCTGCGGCAGGATTGGTTTTCTGTTGACCGGAGATGCCCTGGCCCAGTCTGAAAAGGAAATGCTGGCAAAGGGATCCGACCTCAGGGCGGACGTGTTGAAGGTAAGCCACCACGGCAGCTATTCTTCCACCTCTCAGGGTTTCCTGGACGTGGTTAAACCAAAATATGCGGTCATATCAGTCGGGGCGGGAAATGATTACGGCTACCCGCACGAT
>CAYNIY010000117.1:0-2499 GCA_964397525.1 uncultured Eubacteriales bacterium | reverse complement strand
GCCTTTTTAAAACCAAAGGAGTGATTCCGTGAAAGACATTATAAAGATCAGGTGGCATGGACGCGGCGGGCAGGGGGCCAAAACAGCCGCTTTATTGTTTGCGGACGTCGTCTTCAGCACGGGGAAATACGTGCAGGGCTTTCCGGAGTATGGTCCGGAAAGGATGGGCGCGCCGGTCACCGCTTATAACCGGATCAGCGACAACGTGATCAGGGTCCATTCCAACATCTATGAACCGGATTACGTGATCGTGGTGGACGAGACCCTGTTTGATTCAGTCGACGTGACCAAAGGCCTGAGCAAAGAGGGCGCGATCATCGTGAATACGGCCAGGGATAAAGCAGAAATTATAAAGCTGCTGAAAGGCTACGAGGGCCGGGTCTATACCATCGACGCCAGGAAAATTTCCCTGGAATCTTTAGGCCGGTATCACCCCAATACTCCGATGCTGGCGGCCATTGTCAAAGTGAGCGGCGTGATGTCCGAGGAAACCTTTTTAAAGGAAATGCAGCATTCTTTTGAACATAAATTTGCCGCCAAACCAGCCGTGATCAAAGGGAACATGAAGGCCTTGAGACTGACGCTGCAGGAGGTGAAATAGTTTTGGCGATAGATGTGACTAAAATAACAGAGACTGTTTCCTGGACAGAGATCACCGAAGGCTGCAAGATTGAGGCCTCAGGCAACTCCAAACTATTCAATACCGGGGACTGGCGGGTGGATACCCCTGTCTTTATCGCAGAAAAATGCACTCAGTGTCTGCTCTGCGTGCCTGTTTGCCCGGACAGCTCGATTCCTGTAAATGATTATAAAAGGGCGGATTTTGACTTTGCGCACTGCAAAGGCTGCGGCATTTGCGCCAAAGTTTGCCCGACCGGCGCGATCGAAATGAAGATGGGGGAAAGATAGATGTCAATCAGAGAAAGATTATCAGGCAACGAAGCTGTGGCCAACGCCATGAGGCAGATCAATCCTGACGTTATGTCTGCCTTCCCGATTACCCCGTCCACAGAAATTCCCTACATTTTCTCCTCTTTTGCGGCCAACGGCGAGGTGGATACGGAATTTATTCCTGTGGAAAGCGAGCACAGCGCCCTGTCCGCGGCGATCGGCGCGCAGGCTGCGGGGGCCAGGTCACTGACTGCCACTTCTTCCTGCGGGCTGGCATTGATGTGGGAAATGCTTTATGTGGCTGCCTCCAACAGGCTGCCCATCGCTTTGGCCCTGGTCAACAGGACCTTGTCCGGGCCGATTAACATCAACTGTGACCATTCGGATTCGATGGGCGCCCGTGATTCGGGCTGGATCCAGGTTTACTCTGAAAACAACCAGGAGGTCTATGACAACTTTGTCCAGGCCTACCGGATAGCGGAACACCCCAGCGTCAGGCTGCCGATCATGATCTGCCAGGACGGCTTTATTACCAGCGCTGCCGTGGAAAATATTGAACTGTTGGAAGACCACGAAGTAAAGGAATTTGTCGGCGAATACACCCCGGAAAACTACCTGCTCAACAGTAAGCAGCCGCAGTCGATCGGGCCGTATGCCGTTTCCGCCTATTGTATGGAAGCCAAGCGGGCGCAGCTGGAAGCGCTGAAAAATGCCAAGCAGGTCGTCCTGGAGGTAGCGCAGGAATTTGCCGGGATCAGCGGCCGGAGTTATGGTTTGTTCGAAGAGTACAGGCTGGCAGACGCCGACTACGCGATAGTCATTATCGGCTCTGCCGCCGGCACGGCCAAAGACGCCATCGACCAGCTGAGAGCAGAGGGCCACAAGGTCGGTATGCTGAAGATCAGGCTGTTTCGGCCTTTCCCGGGTGAAGAAATTGCCGCGGCCTTAAGTAAAGCCCGGGTGATCGCCTGCATGGACAGGACGGAAAGCTTCAATACCCAGTGCGGACCGCTGGGGGCGGAAGTAAAAAATGCCCTGTACAATGCCGGGCAGGCGCCTGTGGTCATCAACTACGTCTACGGCCTGGGCGGCCGGGACGTGGCCGTGGAAAATATCGCTTCGGTCTATGCAGACCTGATCGAGATTGACAAAACTAAAGACGCCGGTGAAAAATACCGGTACCTGTCATTAAGGGATTAAGGGGTGAGTGCAGATGGCATATAATTTCAAGGAAGTAATGAACAAAACAGAACGCCTTGCTCCCGGACACAGGATGTGCGCCGGCTGCGGCGGCACGATCGCTGTCAGAAACGTGCTGCGCGGACTGCGTGATGAGGATAGAGCAGTGATCACCTGCGCCACCTCCTGCCTGGAGGTGTCCACCTTCATGTACCCGCATACGGCCTGGACTGATTCTTTTATCCACAACGCTTTTGAAAACGCGGCGGCTACCTGCAGCGGCGTGCAGACTGCTTATTCGGTATTGAAGAAAAAGGGCAAGATTGACGACACCTACAAGTTTATTGCCTTTGGCGGCGACGGCGGTACCTATGATATCGGCTTCCAGTCGCTATCCGCGGCAATGGAAAGAAACCATGACATGGTCTA
>CAYNIY010000116.1:0-2566 GCA_964397525.1 uncultured Eubacteriales bacterium | reverse complement strand
CTGCAACCGGCTGCGTCTGACCTCAAGCGGCGGTTTGCGGCCGTGCCTGTACGACAGCAGGGAAGTCGATTTGAAAACCCCGCTTCGCAGAGGTGCCGGGGACAGGGAAATAGCCGATCTGATCATGACAGCAGTCGATCTGAAACCAGACCGGCACCATATGCTCGAAGGCTGGAAAGACGAGAAAAGGGTTATGTCTCAGATTGGGGGATAATAACTAAATGGGTATAATAAAGGCGGTGCGCACAAGCCCGGTTCCTATAATCGGCCTGGCAGGTTATTCCGGTTCAGGTAAAACTACGTTTTTGGAAAAATTGATTATCGCACTTAAAAGCCGGGGATACAAGATAGGCGTTATTAAACACACCCACCACACCGTAGAGTTTGACCAGCCTGGCAGGGACACCTGGCGGCATGCCCGGGCGGGAGCGGATTTTGTTGGCCTGGCAGCGCCGGGCAGTATCTATGCGTTCAAAAAAACTGCCGGAGATACCGGACCGGAGACATTGATCTCTATGGCCGGAAATCTGGATTTAATAATTATCGAGGGGTACAAGACAGGGAAGTGGCCAAAAATAGAGGTTTTTTACAGTCTTGGGACTGCTGAGCGTTTTGTCGTCCCGGCAGAGGATTTGCTGGCCGTGGTAACTGATGCTTCACCAGTAACACCGGTCCCGCATTTTGGATTGGACGACGCAGCGGGAGTGGCTGATTTTATTGAGCGGACAGTATTAAGAAAAGTTTAATCACACAAGGTTCTGTTCTGAGGTTGTTTTAATCGGCAAAAAGTATTCATTTGACAAAAGAACAGGCGGTGTGTTTTCAGAGCGATATTTATTATCAGTGAGAACTGTGATAAGCTTAAGGTAACCTATTGTGCGATGGAGTACTGGCCTGTCCAGGGCAAACTTTCGCTGTTATACCTGCCATGGGCCATGTTTAAAAGTGCCTGGCTTAATCGGAGTTATCCAGGCGGCGTAGGATATTTGCTGGAGGGAAAGGTGCTGGGCTGCAGCGCGCTTCACGCAAAGTTCTGCGAAGTGCTGGTGGAAAGGTATGCAGCCTGTCCGGTGTGCGGCAGTGGGACGTGAGAAGTGGACGCAAAATATTACTACTCGAGGACTGAGAATTTTCCCGATCGAAAACGTAAAGGAGAGTTGTAAATGTCAGAAATCAAGCAGGAAGTTTTAGATGCTGTCAGCAAGGCGGCAAAGGACGGTCGGCTGAGCTGCACTGAGGCCAGGAAACTGGCGAAGGAACTAAATATTGCGGTTGGAATGGTTGGAAAAGCCGCCGATGAGCTGGAAATTAAAATTAAATCCTGCGAGCTGGGCTGTTTTTAAGAAACTATGACACATGACTTGGGACTTGGGACATGAGGATTGTAGGTGCGGCTTCAGCCGCACGGTTTTTAAATGTATAAGTCTGGAGTGTGTTTATGACCGAACTTTTAAAGGTATTGACGCTGGATGAAGCGAGGGCTGCAATAACACGTCACCTGCCGGGCAAGAGGGCAGGTGTTGTGGTTCCTATTATGGAAAGCCTTGGCCGCTGTCTGGCTGCCGAAGTGCGGGGTGTTGATGATGTGCCTGCTTTTAACAGGTCAACTGTGGACGGCTATGCAGTAAAGGCCAAAGATACCTACGGCGCTTCGGATGGCATGCCGTCCTATCTTGACGTGGGCGGCGAGGTGCTTATCGGCCAGGCGCCGTCTGGCCAGGTCAATATTGGACAGGCCTGGTACATCGCCACCGGTGGGATGCTTCCGGCCGGCGCTGACGCTGTTGTGATGGTGGAATACACTGAGGAACTTGACAGCCGTACAATCGGAATCAACAGGCCGGTGGCGCCTGGTGAAAATGTTATCCGACGGGGTGAGGATATAGCCGCCGGGGCAGTCGCGCTGCCGGCCGGACACAGGGTCAGGCCGCAGGATCTCGGCTTACTCTCATCGATAGGCATCACCGAAGTAGAGGTTGCTTATAAAACCAGAGTGGGCATTATTTCGACGGGTGATGAGCTGATCAACCCGCAGGAGAAGCCTTCTCACGGTCAAATCAGGGACATCAACTCGTATGTTTTATACGGCGCTGTGGCGGACTCGGGCGGAGAGCCTCGCCTTTACGGCATTGTGCCGGATGATTATGATAAAATGAGAATGGTCCTGGAACGGGCACTGGGTGAGAACGACATGGTCCTAATTTCAGGCGGGAGTTCGGTTGGCGCCCGGGATATCGTATTTAAAGTTATTGATACCGCCGGCAAGCCGGGTGTGATCTTTCACGGTATTTCTGTCAAGCCAGGCAAGCCGACGGCAGGTGCATTTATTGGCAATAAACCATTATTCGGGCTGCCGGGACATCCGGCATCAGCTATGGTTATCTTTGAACTGTTGGTAGCGCCGCTGCTGCGCAAAGGCGCTTACCCGGCAATTGAAGAGGATTTCGCCATGGAGTTTCCGGTTAAGGCGGTAATTACCCGCAGCCTTCATTCCGCAGCCGGACGCGAAGACTATATCCGCATCAAACTCGGCGTGAAAGAGGGACAGCTTTTTGCCGAACCGGTA
>CAYNIY010000115.1:0-2582 GCA_964397525.1 uncultured Eubacteriales bacterium | reverse complement strand
TATATCGGTAATTTGGCAGCAAAGACCGTTCCCTTTGCCGCCTGCCACTGTCAGTCCTCGACCATGCTCAGCCACTTTTCCATGTGGTTGTGCAGCTGCTGGCGCGCCTCTTCAAGCTCGCCCTGCCGCTGCTGGCAGGCCTTGTAATCCTGGTATACCTCCGACTGGAAAAGTTCTGCCTCCAGCCGGGAAATTGTGTCTTCAAAGCCAGCGATGGCCTGCTCCAGGGCCTCGAGTCGCCGGCGGTGCATGCGTTTCTGCTTCTCTTCTTCCTTCTGCTGCAGATAACTTTTCTTTTCCGCGCTTTCCTCCCGCGCCGGCTCAGCGGCGCCACGAATGCTCTCCTGCCGCTCCCGCTCAGCTCTTTTCTGAACATAATAATCGTAATTCCCCAGTGTGCTGAATACCCCGTTTGCTGAAAGCTCCAGCACCCTGGTTGCAATTTTATTGATGAAGTAACGGTCGTGCGATACGAACAGGATAGTGCCCGGGTAGCCGTCCAAGGCTTCCTCCAGCACCTCTTTGCCCGGCAGGTCGAGGTGATTGGTGGGCTCGTCAAGCAGCAGGAAATTCGCCTTCTGCAGCATCAGGGCAGCCAGCGCCAGGCGGGATTTTTCACCGCCGCTCAGGTCCGCCACCTGTTTTTTGACCTCGTCGCCCCGGAACAGAAACCTCCCCAGCACGGTGCGCACATCCACCTCGTCCAGGTGGGGGTAACGGTCCCAGAGCTCGTGCAGTACCTGTTTGTCCCCGTTAAAACCCTGCTGTTCCTGGTCATAATAGCCAATCTGGACATGGCTGCCCAGCCTCACCCGGCCTTCCAGCGGGGAAATGCTGCCGGCTATGGTTTTCAGGAGCGTGGATTTGCCGATCCCGTTTGGCCCGACCAGGGCCACCCGCTCCCCCCGGTTGATCTGAAAGTCCATGCCGCGGGCCAGGAGCAGTGCCCCGTAACCGATGCCTAGGCTGCCGGCATTCAGCACTTCCAGGCCGCTGGGCCTTGTCACGTTAAAGGAAAGTGATACCCTGCGCTCCCTGCCGGGCCGCTCCAGTCGCTCCATTTTTTCCAGCACTTTGAGGCGGCTCTGCGCGCGTTTGGTGGTATCCTTGGCGAACATGTTGCGCCGTATGAAATCCTCCTGCCTGGCAATTTCACCCTGCTGCCGGCTGTAATCTTTTTGCTGCTGTTCGAGCAGCACGGCCTTCTGCTGGACAAAAGCGCTGTAGTTACCGGTATAGCGCATGAGGCCGGCAGGGGTCAGCTCATATATGATTTTGACCAGGGCATCAAGGAAATAGCGGTCGTGGGAGACCACCAGCACCGCACCGCGGTAAGCCTGCAGGTACTGCTCCAGCCAGGCCAGATTGTCCATGTCCAGGTAATTGGTGGGCTCGTCCAGGATCAACAGGTCCGGTTCGCCCAGCAGGCAGCGGGCCAGGGCCAGCCTGGTTTTCTGACCGCCGCTGAGGGTATTGACCGGGGTTGCATAATCCGTATCAGCAAATTTCAGCCCGCTCAGCACTGTGCGGATGCTGGTCTCGTAGTCGAAACCACCGCGGCTTTTAAACAGGGCAGACAGTTTATCGTAGTCCTCCAGCAGCTGGCGGCAGCCGCTGTCTTCATTGGATACGGCTGACATCTGCAATTCCATATCCCTAAGGCGTTTCTCCATCTCGATCAGGGGTGTGAAAATGGCCAGCATCTCTTCCCAAATACTCCGGCCTGATTCCAGGCCGCCGTCCTGGGCCAGGTAGGAGAGAGAAAGGTTCCTGGTCCTGGTCACCTCACCCGCATCCGGCGCCAGGCTGCCGGTCAATATTTTTAACAGGGTTGATTTGCCCGCCCCGTTGACACCGACAATACCGGCTTTCTCCCCCTCCTGAACGGTGAGGCTGAGGCCGGTAAAAACCTTGTGTGAACCGAAAGATTTTGTAATTTGCGCCGCCTGCAGCAGGACCAATACTATTCCCCCCTGGTGCCAGTTGTTGAGTTGTTGAGTTGTTGAGTAACTTTGTTGACTAACGGTGCCCGGCACCGATTTGTTGACTCATCGCATTCACATAATAGCCAGCCGCTCAGTTCTTCCTGGACCCCAGTTTGTCCGAGAATCCTGCGGAAACATGGGTGGCGTCACAAAAGGGTTTGTTTCTTGATCGGCCGCAGCGGCACAGCGCCACCCTGTTTCTGACTTCATAAATGTTGCCATCGGCACATTCGATGGGGATATTGCCTTTTACAAAAATTGGCCCGCTTACTTCGTTTTCGGGATCCTGGAGTATTTCAACCGCAGGCTCAAATTCCGGCTCGATCACTTTTCCTGTTTTATCATATACCGTTAACCTGCCTGAAGGGCATTCTCCGGCGCCTCTAACAGCCTCTTCTCTATATTTTGGCTGATCGGATTTTTTCACAAGTCCCCATACTTTTCCATCTTCTCTGTGGCAGAAACGGGCGTAGGCGCACCGGGTATCATCCATCAGGTCAAGCTCCGGTCCCACAATCAGATTAGCCCTGTCCGCATAATTGGCAATCGACGCTGTTTCGGTGCCGTTAAAATTAGTTTTTATGTGCGACCCGTCAC
>CAYNIY010000114.1:0-2609 GCA_964397525.1 uncultured Eubacteriales bacterium | reverse complement strand
TATATGCTTTAAGAAAAGAAAAAGGGGTAACGCAGGAAAAACTGGCGGAGTTTTTAGGGGTTTCCCCGCCGGCAGTATCCAAATGGGAAACAAGCCAGAGCTATCCGGACATCACATTGCTGCCGGAAATTGCTTCCTACTTCGATGTGACCATTGACTACCTGCTGGATTTTGCGCCTTCACTCTCCAAAGAAGAGGCGATGGAAATTTACAGAATGCTGGCGGACGCCTTTTCCAGAGAGCCTTTTGACAAGGTCTACAACCAGGTCAGGAAATACCTGAAAAAATATCACAACAGCTACTTCCTGCACCTGCACCTGGGCAACCTGCTGCTCAACCATATCGACAGGGTTGATGACCCGGCAAGCACACCGGAGATTATCGCTGCTGCAGAGGGGATATTCAAACGGGTCATTTTAACGACAACAAATTCCAAGCTCAGGCATGAAGCAAGATACTCCCTGGCTATCTGCTACCTGTTTTCAAACAAGGCGGACGAAATCATTGACCTGATGAATGACGCCGTCGACACCCTGCTGCCGCCCGAGCTGGTATTGGCCCAGGCCTACCAGCTGAAGGGCAATACCAGGGAAGCAAAAGCGATCCTGCAGGGCTACGTCTTTCAATGCCTCGTCGGGATGCTCAATGCCTGCCCATCCCTCGGACTGCTCAACCTGGACGCGCCAGACAAAGCAATGAAATGGTTCCAGTGGGTGACAAAAACAATGGAAACCTTCGAATTCTCCAAAGTTAATGCCTTTGGTGAGGGACAGATGCACCTGTCCTACGCCAGAGCCTGCCTGCAGCTCGGCAGGACTGATGAAGCCCTGGCACAGCTGGAATACTTTGCCGCTATGGCCGCCAATCCAGCCAATTACCCGGTTACCTTTAAAACCTCGGACATGTTTGATTGTATTGATGGTTTATATGCCAAATTGGACCTCGGCAACAGCGCCCACCGTTCGGACAAGACCATAAAAGAAAGCTGCCTGGCAGCAGTCACCAAAGACCCTGTTTTTGCAGCCTTAGCACAGAACGAAAGATATAAGAAAATAGTCGCTAAAATCACCGCCGCCATATAGCAGCGCGTTATATTGCCGAAGTGACGGACATTGGAACCTGATAAAAGGAGAGGATACAGAGATGGAAAATGGCCGGCAAAACATAAAAAGCAAAAAAATCATGATATTTTTAGCTATTGTCTTTACCTGTGCAATTATCGTGGGGGCGCTGCCTGTTGTATTGGGATTGAAATGGACGGGAAATACAGCCGTGGCTTTCGGCATGATTTACATGGCTTTCCCTGCCCTGGCGGCGGTTTTTGTGAAAAAAGTCCTCTACCATGAGCCGGTCATTGTGCCGCTGAAAGTTTCCTTCCGTATTAACAAGTGGTTTTTTGCCGGCTGGTTTTTACCGCTTTTTTTGACGCTGGGCGCCTTCATCATCTCCCTGCTCATGCCGGGAGTGTCCTATACACCGGATATGGCGGGCATGTTTGAGCGCTACCGGGATGCCCTGACACCTGAACAGCTGGCGCAGATGAAGGCTTCCTTCGAACAGCTGCCGGTACACCCGGTCTTCCTAACAATCGTACAGGGATTAATAGCCGGGCTCACGATCAACGCGCTGTTTGCCTTCGGCGAGGAACTGGGCTGGCGGGGATTTTTACTGCAGGAACTGAAGCCGCTGGGCTTTGCCCGCGCCTCGCTCCTGATCGGGTTCATCTGGGGCCTGTGGCATGCGCCGCTGATCCTGCAGGGCCACAATTACCCGCAGCACCCGGTAATCGGGGTATTCATGATGATCCTGTGGTGTATTTTGCTGACCCCGCTTTTGAACTATATCACCATCCGGGCCAATTCTGTCATCGCGGCAGCTATTATGCACGGTTCGGTAAACGGGGTGGCCGGCATCGCCCTCATGATGCTGTCGGGAGGCAGCGACCTGACCGTCGGCCTGACCGGCCTGGCCGGCATGATCACCCTGGCTTTTTTCAACCTCCTGCTGCACTTTAAACTGCGTGGGTCAGGCTTGACTTATTGATATTTGGGGTCAAACAGAGGGACGTTCTTTTTGTTTGCCTTCTGGAAATACCTTCTGGAAGTTAAACTTATCCTTGACTTATCACTCAAAGACGATAAGCTATTTAATAGGAGGCGATGATTTTGGATGAAAAGGTAATGGATATTCTCTCAAGAATCCTTGAAAACCAAACCGAAACAAATTCTCAACTTAAAGAATTAACCTCTCAAGTCCAAAAGATAGAAATGAAAGTTGAAAACGATATAGGTTATAAAATCAAAGCATTATATGATGCTCGTGAACTACAAAACGAAAAGAATGAAACTATTATCAATACCTTAGAAAGAATCGAGAATAAAATTGAAACCTTACAAATGGAAACAGCCCATGTGCGAAAATTTAAATAGATGAATTTAAGGAGCATATCAAAAGCTCCTTTTTTATTTGGGAAGCAAGGAGAAGAAAGGAAGCAAAAGAACCGTCCCCTTGCTTCCACCTTGCTTCCAAGCGAAACGATTATTTTTCCACGATGTTTGTTTCCTGGCTTCTGTCTTGCGTCATATCAATTTCTCCGAAGTCCCCGCCTT
>CAYNIY010000113.1:0-2636 GCA_964397525.1 uncultured Eubacteriales bacterium | reverse complement strand
GCTTCGTCTTCAAAAACCCGGATAAACTCTTCCCCGATTATTTTTCTCTTCAGCTCGGGATCGGTCACGCCAGCCAGCTTGGAAAGGAAACGCTTCCTGGCATCCACAAAAATCAGGTTCATTTTAAATTTTTCTTTGAAAGTCAGCTCTACCTGTTCCGCCTCGCCTTTCCGCAATAGCCCATGGTCAACAAAAACACAGGTTAGCTGATCCCCAATCGCTTTTTGTACCATCATTGCGGCAACAGCTGAATCAACCCCGCCGCTCATGGCGCAAAGGACTTTCCTGTTCCCCACCTGCTGCCTTATCTCGCCTACGGTCCTCTCCAGGAAAGAGCCCATGGTCCAGGTTCCTTGGCAGCCGCAGATATCATAGAGAAAAGTTTTTAATATTTCCTGCCCTTTGGGTGTATGTACCACCTCTGGGTGAAACTGGACAGCAAAAAGATTTTTGGCTGACAGAGCCATTGCCGCCACCGGCGCTTTGGCGGTGTGCGCGGTGACTGTAAAACCAGGCGGAGGAGACTCCACCAGGTCACCATGGCTCATCCAGCACTGCTCGATAGGCGCCAGGCTGGCCAACAAGCTGCCCCCGTCCATAACATGCAGCTTGGTCTTGCCGTATTCTCTGTAGGTAGCCTGTGACACGAGCCCGCCTAATTGCTGGGCCATCAGCTGCATGCCGTAACAGATACCCAGCACAGGAATCCCCAACTCGTAAAGTGCCGGATCACATACCGGAGCATTGTCCTGGTATACGCTGGATGGGCCTCCTGAAAACACTATCCCTTTGGGATTTCTCTTCTTTATATCTTCAACAGGGGTCGAGAAAGGCAGCATCTCACAGAACACCTTTAATTCGCGGATACGGCGGGCAATCAGATGGCTGTACTGACCCCCAAAATCAAGGACTATAACCAGTTCCTGCTCGGGCAGGCGCATCCTCATTCCCCCTCGTTCATATATACTTTCGGGCTTAACACCATGATATATGGAAAGTTCCGGTAGCGATTGCTGTAATCAAGTCCGTAGCCAACCACAAAGTCATCGCGGATAACAAAACCTTTATAATCAATTTCCACGGGTTCAACACGGCGTGAAGGCTTGTCCAACAGCGTACAGATTCTAACGCTGGCCGGATCGCGCGACATGAGGTTTTCCGCCAGGTAATTCAGGGTCAGGCCGGTATCGACAATGTCTTCCACGAGGATAATGTTACGTCCCTCAACACCATATTCCAGGTCTTTCAAAATACGCACCTCGCCGGATGACTTCGATGAAGAACCGTAACTTGAAACAGCCATAAAGTCAAATTGGGTCGGTACGGTTATTTCCCTGACCAGGTCAGCCAGGAAAATCATTGCCCCTTTAAGGATGCCGATTAAGAGTACTTCTTTTCCAGCATAATCACTGGATATACGCCTGCCCAACTCCTGTACTTTGGTGCGGATTTCTTCCTCGGTTAATAGTATGCGCTCGCAGTCAGGATGCACCTCGCAACCCTCCCCAGATAATATTGCACCGATATTCAAAATAATGCAGTATCAATACCGTTCTTATGTCAATCATTATAACTGTTATGATACTATTAATAAAGGTTAAATCAGGAGATCCAGCATCAGCGATACCAACCTGTTAAACACCTGGGTTTACAACAGGCGGATTAATTGTTATATTCTTGTCATACCATAGCCCTTGGATCAATTGTGGAGGAGATGTAAGGATGGAAATTAAAGATATGCAGGCAGAAGTAGACAGCTGGATCACCCAGTTTGAGGAAGGTTACTGGAGCCCTCTCTCCATGCTGGCCAGGCTGACCGAAGAAGTAGGCGAATTTGCACGGGAAGTCAACCACCAGTACGGTGAAAAACCGAAAAAACCAGAGGAAGCGATAGGCGACCTGGCGCTTGAACTGGCCGATATTTTGTTTATAGTTATCTGTTACGCCAATTCCCTGAACATAGATTTGGAAGACGCTTTCAAAAGAGTGATGGCCAAGTACCGTTACCGCGATAACGACAGGTGGACCAGGAAAGAATAACTATTATTTGTTTTTTGATCCTGGTTATTATACAATTTAACCAGGTTAGTCATGATCATGACAGCAATGACTGTTAAATTTTTTTATTTTTTCAGGAGGATTATTTAAATGGCTGCTATCATCCCTATTAAAGGCCTGCGCTACAACCAACAAAAAGTGGGCAGCCTGGCCGATGTGGTAACACCGCCCTACGATGTGATCGACACTGCCGCCCAGGACACTTACTACAAGCGGCACCCTTACAATATCATCCGCCTGGAATATGGCAGGATACTGGCTGGGGACAGTGAAAAAAACAACCGCTACACCCGTGCAGCAGCTAATTATAGAGATTGGATTCAAGAAAACATTCTGATCCCGGAATCAAAACCCGCCATTTACCTTTATGAGCAGGAGTTCACTGCAGGCGGGAAAAATAAAATACGCAGCGGCATCATCTGCGGCGTCAGGCTGGAACCATACGAAAGCGGCGTAGTTCTCCCCCATGAAGAGACCATGTCCAAGCATAAAGCGGACCGGCTTGAGCTGATGCGCGCCTGCCGGGCAAACTTCAGCCCGGTTTTCAGCCTCTATGCTGATCAGGAAAATAGAATCAT
>CAYNIY010000112.1:0-2648 GCA_964397525.1 uncultured Eubacteriales bacterium | reverse complement strand
GAACAAATGCACGCCCGAAATCAGGATGTCGCCGGATTTTATGAATAAAATCGGTGAGGTTAATTTTATTATGGCTCTCTTCAGTGCTCATTTTTATTACTTTAAAAAATTTAACCGCGAAAGGCGCGAAATACACGAAAGTGTTTTTATGTTTAAACTAAATAACTTTTAAATCAGGCTATTTTAAAAGTCTTTATCTTTTTTATTAATATTTCCCGATCAGAAAATCGATACATTAAATTTTATCCCTTTTTATAAGCTTATACAGGCTATTATGTCCAACCTTTTCAGATGACTTTTATATGAATCTTTGGTAGTTTGCAGCGCATTTGATCCGTTTAACCTTTTTCATTTTTAACACTGCTTTTCTGATTTTGCCAATTATTATAAAGGAATGGGATCAAAAATAAGGGGATATTTTTTTGACCCTTCTATTAGCTTTTATATATAGTCCATTTTTTTATCTGAGGTGTGTTGAGAAATGAAAAAATTCCTTCTGCTTCTTATCCCTGTCGTATTGCTTGCTACAACTACATTTATCCTTTACCCTTACAGCTCATCCAAAGCGCTTTTAACTGAAGTAAAGTCCGATCCGAAAACAGAGATGGTAAAAAAAATCGCCAAAATGATTAAGAATCAACCAAGGTTTAAGAGACAAGAATCAGCCCAGATTAAGCCAGCACCAGTAATAGAGAAAAAAGTAAAAGAGTCACAGGACCGGGTAATGGCAACCTCTTTAAGGGATGAGATCAAGAGATCAATAAAAGAAGGAAAAGAAAATATCAGGATAGTCCTAAATACACCTGATGATAATGAAGAGATATCAGACAGTGTCATAAATGCCGGAGGCAGGATCATAAGAAAACGTCCCGGTTTTATAGCAGTAGAGGTGCCGGCTGATAAGGCTGAACAGCTTATAATGGGTAACAGCTCAATTGGATTTGCATGGTTACCATTCAAGTTTTACCCTTCAGAGAAAATAAGTGAAGGAGTTAACCTTACAGGTGCAAATATTTTTAACAACACCATCTACCGCGGGGCAGGAGTAAAGGTGGCTGTAGTTGATGTTGGATTCAAGGGACTGTCAGCAGCAATAGCAGCAGGTGAACTGCCCTTAAATGTAATAACACAAAATTTTTCCGATTTAGGGCTGGAAACAGAGCATTATCACGGCACCGCCTGTGCCGAGATAGTTCATGATATGGCACCTGAAGCAGAACTGCATCTTGTGAAGATTGGTGATGAGATAGGCGGTTATGAGATTATTGATTACCTCAAGGCTAACAATATCGATATAGTGAGTTTATCTATAAGTACATTTGGTTCAGGCCCGGGAGACGGTACCGGTTACTTAGATGAGGCATTTGATGAGTTGAGAGATGCCGGGATACTTGTAGTAGCTTCTGCTGGTAATTACGGGAATATGACATATGAGTATGATGGGACAATATTAACCTTTGGGTCTCACTGGGAAGGGATCTTTATTGATAATGATAATGATGAATATCATGAATATAAACTTGGTGATATCAACAGCTATTATAATGTACTATTTGCTATCCCTGACAGGGATGATGACGGTAACCCCAGTACATCTGAAGTGTCTATCCTTTTAAGATGGGATAGCTGGCCGTTTACAAATATTGATTATGATATGGAGCTTTATACATACAATTATACTGACCAGACAATAGGGACAACCCCTGTAAAAAGTTCGACAACCCTTCAGACCGGAACCCAGCCTCCTGTGGAATATATATCCCTGGATGTTCCTGACAGTGCGACTGATGGGGTATACTACGCCCTCAAGGTCAAAAGACGTGAAATTGGAATCCCAATTGGTACAAAAATGGAGATATATCTGGGCGGCGGAACAAGTCAATTTATCCCTTTTAGACAGGTTAATGGTACCCTTAACAACCCTGCTCTTTCAACACTTGAGAGCTCAATCTCCGAACCTGCTGATGCAGAGAGTGTTATGGCAGTAGGTGCCATTGATTACATAAAATGGTTAACCGGCCCACAGGAAGAATACAGTTCTCAGGGCCCAACAAATGACTGGAATGGAAACAGTGCAAGGATAAAACCTGACATCATGGGCACTGATGGTGTAACTACTTTTACATATGGAGATTCATCTTTCTCAGGAACATCAGCGGCTGCTCCACATGTGGCAGGGATGGCAGCATTGATACTATCCTCAAATCTCAGTATGACACCTGATGAATTACAGGAGACGCTTGAAGCAAGCACTGTAGATATGGGGACATCAGGAAAGGATAACCTGTATGGATATGGCAGGCTTCAGGTAAAAGATACTGATAATGACGGCATCATTGATGAAAATGAAGATAAAAACCACAACGGGATAGTTGATTCCGGTGAAACAAGTCCTACTGATGCAGATACTGATAATGACGGCATGCCTGACGGCTGGGAGATGCAGTACGGTCTTAATCCAGTTATTAATGATGCTGCAGGTGATATGGATAATGACAGTTTTACCAACCTGAAAGAATATAAGGAAGGGACGCTGCCGAATGACAGGAATTCCAGACCAAAAAGAGCTATGCCCTGGCTGCCATTACTTTTAGATGATTGATTAACCAGATGATTCATTAAAATTAAAATGTCATTCCCGTGAAAAC
>CAYNIY010000111.1:0-2794 GCA_964397525.1 uncultured Eubacteriales bacterium | reverse complement strand
GATTGGTGCCAGTTGTTGAATTGTTGAATAACTTCCGTGTGAAGGGATGGGCAGTTACTCACAGCAGTTCAATGGAAAGCAGATTACCTGCTGTAGGTGCAGATTTACCCTACAACGTGGTCGGCTGAAGCCGACCCTACACCAAGATATGCTACGAGAGGATGGCTTCTCTGTAGAGGAATTTAATACAATCAGCCAAAAGCGTGACAAGAGAACCGTCCCCCTGGCCAACTGGCGCGGATTTATTAAATTCTTAATACAATGATCATTTATTATTAATAAATTGCCGGTACAATAACCTTAGAGTTCTTCTACTATGTGAATATTCTGGAATATTATGCTTTAGTCCTATATAAATTCATAAAATTCATGTTAGAATTATTATATAAAAAATGATCTGCTTTCACAAAGGCAAACCCGCCGAGAGGCGGGGACGCAAAGCCAACGGGCCTTTTAACTGAGGCGGCCGGGTTGCCGGAGTAAAATCCGAAATCCAGGCTGCTTTTTATTTTACCGTTCAAGGGGGTGAAACATTACATTTTTTGTAAAAATAATTATAAATATAAAACGGAAAGGAGTGTGTTGATAATGAGTAAAAGGCTGGTAATTATCCTGACAGCAGCTCTAGTGGCCGCCATGCTTCTGGGCGGCGCCGCTGCCGCTTCTGCCGGTCCGATGCCGGGGGCAATATTTACCACGGATATCGACGGCAGTGTTAATATCAACCAATACGATGCAAAGTGTGATGTTTATTTAAACGGGGGACCGAGAAAAGAAGGTTCTGCCGGGCTGCCTGACGGAGATTACTATATCCAGGTGACAACGCCAAATGGAGTTGTGCTCGGATTCAGTAACGATGCCGTGGTAGAAGTAGTAAATGGAGAGTTCAGTGATGGAGCAGTAAAGCTTTGTGATATTCTGTTTACTGCTTCGAGCGATTTCGACGAGCCGGGTTACGATGATACGACCAATGCCGGCGGCGAATACAAGGTTTGGGCCAGTATGGATGCGGACTTCCCCAACTCCATGTCCAAGACCGACAACTTTAAGGTTATAGAAGAGGTTCCGGTACTTGGTTCCATTTGCGGATATAAATTTGGCGATTGCGATAGAGATGGAATAATGGACCTAAGGGACCCCATTGATTGGACGGGTGAATTTCCTCTTGGCGGCTGGGAGATGATTTTAGAGATATTTGATGGTGAGGATTACGTTGAAATTGCCAGGGTAGCGACTGCCCCTGATGGTGATGGCACGTTCTGCTTCACCGGTCTTGAAATGGGAACCTACCGCTTATCTGAGGTGCTTCAGGATGGATGGGCACAGACCACTCCTGCAGCAGGCCATTTTGATATCGTTTTGACAGCAGAAGATCCGGATCAAGGGCCGTTTATTTTTGGCAACACCACGCATTTAGATGATTAAATATAAACTATAAGTCAAGTTAAAGGACGCCCGCAATCCGGGCATCCCAGGCTGTCGGCAAAGTTTGCCGGCAGCCTTTTGTTTATCATATCAAAACCGTCCCCACCAGCTGTCATTCTGAACGCTAGTGAAGAATCTTGGTGTAAGATCCTTCGCTGT
This sequence comes from uncultured Eubacteriales bacterium, assembly GCA_964397525.1. Lineage (GTDB taxonomy): Bacteria > Bacillota > Desulfotomaculia > Desulfotomaculales > Pelotomaculaceae > Syntrophopropionicum. The sequence goes on along the minus strand of CAYNIY010000111.1, from coordinate 1,210 downwards.
CGCTCAGGATGACAAAGCGCGGGCAGGTGTTCAAATGCTGGTTTTTGCGTTAAATTTGTCGAATAATGTCAGAAATATCTTATCCAGGAATTTATCTTTTTATATTGACAGGGCATTACCATTTTGCTAATATAACAATAGAACATGTGTTCGAGGGGCAGGGCAAATTATTAACATTTACCTGCCCCTAATGTTTTGATTTGCCCCCTCCCGGACACGTTTAACCAGGTGAAGGTGAAAAAACAAGCCTTTATCGTGTAAGGAGGTGAAACAATGGCAATAAACAAGGTCCCTTCAAGCTCCGTACTCAGGCTGGAGCTCAACATAGGCTTGGATGAGGGCGGTAATCCGGTCTACCGCAACAAAAGCCTCAACAACGTCAAGCCCGCAGCGGCTGACCAGGACCTCTTCGACGTGGCCACAGCGCTTGCTGGCCTGCAGGGCTACACGCTGAACGGGATTTCCCGCGTCGACGGCGCCGTACTGGTAGAAGTTTAAGCCGTACATTCTAAAAGCACAAAAGAAAGGAGGAACACCATTTGGCAACTACCGCTAAGACACTGCGCATGATCTTCAGCAGCCAGGCCGGCAGGACCGTCACGCTCACCCTGGACAACCCCCGCGCCGACGTGACCGCCGCTGAAATCGAGGCTGCTATGGACCTGGTCATTGCCCGGAACATCTTTAACAGCTCGGGCGGAGACCTGGTCACCAAGCAGGACATCAAGATCATTGACAGCACCACCAACGACCTTTACGACCCGCCCGCTTAAACCACTTCGGGCGTTCATATAAAGCGCGGGCGGCTTCAGGCCCGCTACCGGGCACGGCGGCATCCTCAAAAAACACAGGACAGCGCCGTGCCTTTTTATCAAATTGAAACGGGGTGATCATAATGGAAACCATTCTCCAGGCAGTAGGCAACGTGGGCTTTCCCATCGCCGTCGCCGCTTACCTGCTGGTGCGCATCGAGGGCAAGCTGGAAGCCCTGTCGGCCAGCATCGCCAGGCTGGCCGAGGCGGTGGCGGGTGAGCTGCAGTAAGAAAAGAAATGTTATTCAGAGAGGCCGCCGCGGCCCCCATAAGCCCGGTGGCCTCTCGTATCGCCGCCCAGCACCCGGCACGGAGCCTTCCTGCAAGAGTTACTCAACAATTCAACAAGTCAACAACTGGCACCATTAGTAAAAGAATGGTCGGATAAATCCGACCCT
>CAYNIY010000110.1:0-2839 GCA_964397525.1 uncultured Eubacteriales bacterium | reverse complement strand
TCAAAGAGGTGATCGGCGCTGGAAGAGTTCACATTGCAGGAGAAACGCAAACAGAGAGAGCTGCTGAGACGCAGAAGGATGCGGCGGGAGTTTGTCACCACCTGGATCCCGCTGGTATTGTCCATCCCCCTGGCCCTGATGGCCCTTTTTGACATCGGCGGTATGGTCAGGGATGTGATTGGCATGATGTTTGTCCTTTTCTGCCCCGGGCATCTCGTGATCCTGGCGCTGTTCCCGTCCTACGAAGACCTGGACACTATCGAGCGCCTCTCCTTCAGCTTCGGCCTGAGCATCATCGTGGCGCTGCTGCTGGGGCTGATCCTGCCTTTCCTGTCCTGGGGCATCAGCTTCCAACCGATCCTGCTGGCTGTATCATATTTCGTCATGATCATGACCGCCGTGGCGGTTTTCCGCAGGAGCAGGCTGCCCTATGTGAACCGGTTTTTCATCGACCTCGATATTGAGCTGCCTGACTTGGGCGCCATGTCCAGGAAGCAGCGGATCCTCTCGCTGGGGCTGGTTGCTGCTACCATCTTAACCATCGGCAGCATTGCATACATGGCAACCAGGCCGGAGACCGGCGAGAAATTCACCGAGTTTTACGTCCTGAGCCCCCGCGACTATCCCAGCGCTCTGACAGTTGGGCAGAAAAATGAAGTCACTTTTGTCATTGTCAACCACGAGTACCGTACCGTCACCTACAACGTCGAATTGTGGGCAAACGGTTTTAAAAAGGACAGCGCCGGCCCCTTTGAGGTGAAACAGGGGAAGCAGCTGGAATCGCCGATCGGCTTCACCATATACCAGCCTTATGATCACATAAAGATGGAATTTCTGTTGTTTAAAGACGGGGAGAGCGAGCCCTACCACACCTTTGACCTGCCGGTAAAGGTACAATAAATAAAATGTGAATTTCCGCTGCGGTTCAACGGTAAGCGGATCAACCGCTGTAGGTGCGGCTTCAGCCGCACAACGTGGTCGGCTGAAGCTGTAAATGATAACGTAAAAGTGTATCACCTATAGTCTCTCATTAGTTGACGTTTCTTTGTTTCTTTGTTATTATGTAATCAAAGAAAGTGTGAAAAGGAGTCGATAACAATGCCTGCCAATGCTGCGGCTATGGGAGGAAACTCCAGGAGAAAGAAGCGTATATCCGTCTCGAAAAAGCGCCAGATAACTATACCGATTGATTTTTTCAACACAGTAGGTATTGAAAATGAAGTCGAATGCTTTGTGCAAAACAACTCTATCATCATCCGCCCTGTCAAAGACAGCAGCGGTGAATTCGATGAGCTTATCCTGGCAGACCTTATCTCACAGGGACTGTCCGGGGAAGCTTTGCTCGCCCGCTTTAAAGAAACCCGCAGACAAATCCGTCCTGCTGTGGAAAGCTTATTGACAGAAGCGCAAACAGCAGCGCAAAACTCAGACGATTATGCAACTTCTTAAGTGAAATTAGTTTTAAATTATGCGATGCGATTATTGTTGAGTCCCATAAGGTAGTAGAACAGCTCAACATGAGACATTATGCTCATAAGATAGTTAAAGGTGAGATATATGTTGATGTTAACAGATTTACTAGGACTACATGTTTATCTATGAGGGAAAATATTATTGGATATGTAGGTACATTCGAGGAAAGAAAAGGTACTTCCAATCTAATAGAGGCAATCAAAATGATACTTATAAAGAGGAAGGACCTAAAGTTTATTTTAGGTGGAATAGGTCCTCTTGAAAACAAGGTAAGACTTACTTCTGAAAATCTCAAAGAAGTAGAGTTTGTTGGATTAATTCCCAATAATGAATTGCCAAAATATCTTAATAGAATGAAATTACTTATATTGCCATCTTTATCAGAAGGTATACCAAACATTGTTTTGGAAGCTATGGCCTGCGGTACTCCCGTTTTAGCAACGGCAGTGGGCGGAATCCCTGATCTAATTGTAGATGAGGAGACTGGTTTCATTTTAACAGGGAATGAACCTGAACATATCGCTATTAATATCGAACGAGTTATTAATTCTAAATCAAAGTGCAAAGTTACTATAAATGCTAAAAACCTAATTAATAAAAATTATTCTTATGAGGCATCCATCAACCGTTATGATAAATTAATTAAGTTAGTTATGGAGAGCGAAAATTGAAGAATTTTGAATTTGATAAATATATTGTTATTATTGGGGTAATATTATCTTTATTATTAACCATATTCATGATAGTTCAAACTAAACAATTTATATATATGCTTACTGGTATAATGATTTTCATTTCGTGCCTTTTATGGTTAACACTTCGTAATAAAAGTGTTAACTTTAAATTGGATAATCAAATCAAAACGCCAGTTGCCTTTATTGCAATATATTTATTTTTTTTATCAATTTCAGTAATTACTTTTTATTTACGCCAAGACCCATATCAAAGACCCATAATATTTTTTACTTGTATATTCATTATGATCTGTCTTATTACTATAGAAATAGTTTTGTTAAATGTGCGATACAGGGCATTAATATTGATACAAATTATTATTGTGGGATTATTGATAATATTGAGTCAGCAATTATTGTACCCTAGTCTTACAGGCATAGATCCTGGTTGGCATTTTAGATTTGCATCGATGATTTTAGATAATGGCTTTATACCGGAGAACTATGCTTATTCGAGGCTACCTTTAATGCATCTTGAAATTGTGTCTTTATCTGAGATAGTTGGATTGGATTATAAAATGGCATCGATGTTAACTATTAGTTTAGTCTATGTCATAGTATTGGTTTTATTTTATTATCTAATTGGACGAGTACTGTTAGGTGAATCAGTTGGATTATTTGCTGCACTAATT
>CAYNIY010000109.1:0-2909 GCA_964397525.1 uncultured Eubacteriales bacterium | reverse complement strand
ATATCGGGATAATCCACTGCCACCTGCCTGGCACATTCCAGGAACAGCCCGTCCGATAATTTCATGATGTTGGCCTTGTGCACAGCCGTCACCTTCCGGCGCCCCTCGCGGCGGGCCAGCTCAAAAGCATAGCGCGCGATGCGTGTGGAAGCCTCCCGGGTGATCACCTTGATGCTCTCAGCGGCGTCCCGCCCGACGCGGTGCTCAATGCCGCCATATAGATCTTCCGTGTTTTCCCTGACAATGATCAGGTCAACCCCGCTGAAGCGGGTTTCAACACCCGGCAGGTTACGCGCCGGCCTGACATTGGCAAACAGGTTCAGCTCCTGGCGCAGGGTTACATTGACGCTGCGAAATCCTTTGCCGACCGGCGTTGTCAGCGGACCTTTCAAAGCAATTTTGTTTTTCTTAATTGAATCCAAAACATACTGGGGCAGCGGCGTCCCGCATTTTTCAATCATGGCCTCGCCGGCCTCAACAACTTCCCAGTTTATCGGCACACCCGCAGCATCGATCACCCGGCGCGCGGCTTCAACAATTTGCGGGCCGACCCCGTCTCCGGGTATTAGCGTAATATTGTACGGCATGTTGTCCTCCGTTTTATAAGCATATTGCTCAAAGCCCTGATTAACCTTTTCATCGCTGTGTGCTTCTTATTCCAGGTTGAATCCGCCGTATTTCCTGAAATGCGCCGCCAGCCCGCCGTCGTTTAAAATCTTGATCATCACTTCCGGCAGCGGCTTGATCGGTATTGTGTTCCCTTTTGTCCTGTTGGTAATTACTCCGGCAGCAAGGTCCACAAAGAGATCATCACCAGGGTCTATTTGGTCCGTTTCGCATTCCACAACCGGCAGTCCGGTGTTAATAGCGTTGCGATAGAAAATACGAGCGAATGATTTGGCCAAAACAGCACCCACGTCAGCATACTTGATGGCCAGAGGCGCCTGTTCCCTGGATGATCCGCAGCCAAAATTCGTACCGGCCACGATGAAATCCCCCGTGCTGACCTTTTCATAGAAACTGGGATCGAGATCCTCCATCACATGTTTGGCCAGTGCTTTCATGTCCAGAGTTTTGAACTTGTACTTTCCCGATATGATATAGTCGGTATTCACGTCGTTTCCAAATTTATGCGCTTTGCCGCTGAACTGCATAGCAACACCTGCTTCATTTTTAAATTTTATTTAAAATTTCTTAACTAAAAGTTATTTTTAATGAATTCCCGCGGGTCGGTGATTTTGCCAGTTACAGCACTGGCTGCCACTGTGGCGGGTGAAGCCAGGTAAATCTCTGCGTTGGAGTTGCCCATACGGCCTTTAAAATTACGGTTTGCAGTGGATATCACCGTTTCATTATCAGATGGTACGCCGTTGTGCGTCCCAACGCAGGGACCGCAGCCGGGGGTGACCATGGCTGCTCCTGCTTCCACCAGCGACTGAATAATCCCTTCCGCCATGGCATCTAAAAAGACCCGCCGTGAGGAGGGCGCCACAATCAGCCGGACATCACGGTGGACTTTGCGGCCGCTGAGGATGCCGGCGGCTATGCGCAGGTCTTCCAGCCGCCCGTTGGTACAGGTCCCGATTAACGCCTGCTGCACCGGTTTGCCTGCTTCCGTGCTGACCGGGGCAGTATTGTCTACCCGGTGCGGTCTGGCCACCTGCGGCTCAAACTTCGATACATCATATTCCAGCACCCGGGCATAAACAGCATCTCGGTCGGGAGCAACAGGCCTGAATTCCCGTTTTGTAAACCGCCGCAGCCAGGCAAATGTTTTTTCATCCGCTTCCATTATCCCAGCCTTGGCTCCCATTTCAATGGCCATGTTGGAGATGGTGAAGCGGGCCTCCTGGGACATGGCCGCGATGGCTTCCCCGGTATATTCGGTTGACATATAGGTAGCACCATCAGCTGTCACATCACCGATGAGATACAGGATCAGGTCCTTTGAATAAACACCCAGTGGCAGCACACCGCTGCAGACAAATTTAATACTCTCCGGCACCTTAAACCACATCCGGCCGGAAATCATCCCCCCGGCCAGGTCAGTGGAGCCAACCCCGGTGGAAAAAGCGTTCAGAGCGCCGTAAGTGCAGGTATGGGAGTCCGCTCCTATCACCAGGGAGCCGGGCCCCACTTCCCCGCTCTCAGGCAGGACCTGGTGGCACACACCTTCACCTATGTCATACAGGCGGAAACCCTTGTCCCTGACAAATTCCCTCATCATCTTGTGCAGGGAGGAAACTCCTTCGTTTGGACTGGGTGAACTGTGGTCGATCACGAAGGCGATGCGCTCTCTGTCGAACACCTCCAGCCCCTCCATGTCCTGAAAAGCCCTGATAGCTAAGGGAGCGGTACCATCCTGGCCCATAATATAATCAACCTTGGCCACCACGATGTCTCCGGCGCGCGCTTCCCGGCCGCTCTTTGCAGACAGGATCTTCTCAATAATCGTCTGGCCCATTTTAATCCCTCTTCCCAAAAAAGTCTTCGTAAATATACATCAATTCCTTGTCAAAAAGCGGCCTCTTGATTGAAACCGTATACGAACGGACTTTAGGCAGCAGTTCCCTGGCCTGGTGCTCAGTGAGAACAATGCCAAACTCGGCAAATTTATTTTTCAAAGATGACGTGCCTGAATGTTTCCCAATCACAATCTGGCGCAGCAGGCCGACTTCTTCAGGCTGAAAAGCTTCATAATTAGTTGGATCCTTCTGTACGCCGTCAGCGTGTATGCCGGATTCGTGAGCAAACATGTTTTTCCCCACAATAGCCTTCCACTTGGGCAGCTCTCTGCCGGAGGCTCTGGAAACATATTCTGCCACTTCCAGGAACATTTCGTTTTTAAAATTAAGGTCTATCTGATAAAGGTACTTTAAAGCCATGACAACTTCCTCCAGGGCGGCATT
>CAYNIY010000108.1:0-3009 GCA_964397525.1 uncultured Eubacteriales bacterium | reverse complement strand
CTCTGACGACCGACGACTAAATTTGTAGGTGCGACTTTAGTCGCACAAAAGCAGAGATCCATCTGCTGCATTAATCCTTAAACGAGAACAGAAAGTGGAAAGGGACACATCCGAAACCAGGATATGTCCCCATTAAGAAACGGGCGCCCGGTTAAGGCGCCCGCTTCGCGTCATATCAGCTGCAGTTATATCTTCGGCAGGTTGGCCAGAGATTTTCTCAGGCATTCCTCCGGCAGGGGATAGTCGATCATCTTATTCGCCAGGAATTTCTCGTAAGACGGCAGGTCCAGCAGGCCATGCCCGCTCAGGTTAAAGAGAATGGTCCGCGCCTCACCGGCCTCTTTGGCGGCCAGGGCTTCTTCTATGGCGCCGTGGATGGCGTGGGAGGATTCCGGAGCCGGGATGGTGCCTTCACACCTGGCAAACAGGATGGCAGACTCGAATACCGAAGTTTGCCCGTAGGCCCGCGCTTCGGCAATGCCGTCTTTCACAATCTGGCTGACCAGAGGAGAGACGCCATGATAGCGCAGCCCGCCCGCGTGAATACTCGGGGGCATGAAATCCTTGCCGAGTGAATGCATCCACAGCAGTGGGGTAAAGCCGGCCACATCACCGAAGTCATAGCCTTGAGGTCCCCTGGTGAGAGTAGGACAAGCGCTTGGTTCAACCGCTATCAGCTTCACCTTATTGCCTTTTTTAATTTTGTCGTAGGCAAAGGGGAAAGCGGTGCCGCCAAAGTTGCTGCCGCCGCCGCAGCAGGCAATGACTACATCGGGGTATTCGTCAACCATCTCCAGCTGCTTTTTGGCTTCCAGCCCGATCACGGTCTGGTGCAGGATAACGTGGTTCAAAACGCTTCCCAGCGCATAATTGGTATCGTCACGCCCGGCGGCATCCTCCACCGCTTCGCTGATGGCCATGCCGAGGCTGCCCGGGGAATCCGGGTCTTCCTTCAGGAACTGCCGTCCGCTGTTGGTATTCTCACTGGGGCTGGCAAACATATTAGCGCCAAAAGCCTCCATCATGGTGCGGCGGTAAGGTTTCTGCTCGAAACTTATCTTCACCATGTACACGGTACATTCCAAGCCGAAGAAATTACAGGCCTGGGACAGGGCAATGCCCCACTGGCCCGCTCCTGTCTCGGTAGAAAGCCTTTTTATACCCTCGGCTTTATTGTAATAAACCTGGGGCACGGAAGTATTCAGCTTGTGGCTGCCGGCAGGGCTGACACCCTCATACTTGTAATATATTTTTGCCGGGGTATCAAGCGCCTTCTCCAGCCGGCGGGCTCTGAAAAGCGGTGATGGCCTCCAGAGCTTGTATATTTCCATTACCTCATCGGGGATCTCCACCCAACGGTCCGTGGACACTTCCTGCATAATCAGGCCCATCGGAAAAATCGGGGAAAGGTCGTCCGGACCGGCCGGCTGTTTTGTGCCGGGGTGCAGCGCCGGCTTGGGCAGGTTCGGCATATCCGCCTGAATGTTGTACCACGCCCTGGGCATGTCCTTCTCATCTAAAAAGATTTTTACTTTACTCAACTCTACTCCTTCTCCTCTCGTCTATATGTATTGTGAAAATAGCTAAAGACATTTTAACTTATAGAAGCGTAAACGCGCAATACAAAAAACATTAATCTGCCGCAGTTTAGGGAAATATACAGCTTACCTTAAAAGGTTTCCGGAACTGTGCCCAGCACAAGCCGCGCCGGCGGCGGTTTAATTTCACCAATGCGGTAAGCGCTCCGCACAAGCTCCCTGGCCTGCTCCAGCCGCTCCGTGCTGTTGGCGTGCGCCACTGCGAGGGCTTCCCCCTGTTTTACCGGATCGCCGACCTTTTTCTTCAGGACGATGCCGACGGCCAGATCAATCTGTGAGTCTTTGTACTCCCTGCCCGCCCCCAGCAGCATGGCAGACCGGCCTATCGCTGCCGCGTCAATGCCCTGAATGTAACCGGAGGTGGGCGCCGCTACATCTGCCTTAAATTGTGCTGCAGGCAGAATGCCGTCCTCCAGGACGACCCGCGGATCACCGCCCTGGGCAGTGACAAACTCGATAAATTTCTGCAGCGCCTGGCCGCTTTCCAGCAGGGTACGCAATTTTGTCCTGCCCTCTCCTGTGCTTTCAGCTTTGCCCGCCAGCAGCAGCATCGCTGCCCCCAGCGCCAGGCAGAGTTCCAGCAAATCCTCAGGCCCCTGTCCTTTCAAAGTATCGATCGCTTCTTTTACTTCCAGGGCGTTGCCGATGGCGAAACCCAGGGGCTGGTCCATGTCTGTGATCAAAGCCACCGTGCGACGCCCGGCCCGGCTGCCGATCTCCACCATTGCCTGCGCCAGTTTAAAAGCGCTCTGCGTGTCCCGCATAAACGCGCCGCTGCCCACCTTCACATCGAGGACAATGGCATCAGCGCCTGACGCCAGCTTTTTGCTCATCACACTGCTGGCGATGAGCGGTATGCTGTCTACAGTGGCGGTAACGTCCCTGAGGGCGTAAAGTTTTTTATCCGCGGGCGCCAGGTGGCCGGTCTGCGCCACCACGGCCACGCCGATCCTGCGCACCTGGTCCATAAACTGAGCCGGCTCAAGCGTCACATTAAAGCCGGGGATGGACTCCAGTTTGTCCACTGTGCCGCCGGTATGTCCGAGGCCGCGGCCTGACATCTTTGCCACCGGCACCCCCGCGGCAGCGACCAGCGGCACCAGGACCAGGGTGGTTTTATCCCCCACGCCCCCGGTGCTGTGCTTATCCACCTTGATCCCGGGGATAGCGGACAGGTCTGCCTGTTCCCCCGAATCGCGGATGGCCATCGTGAGGTCAGCGGTCTCCCTGTCCCCGAGGCCCTGGAAATAAATAGCCATCAAAAGGGCTGACGCCTGGTAATCCGGAATATCACCAGCATTGTAACCGGCAATAAAATATTGAATTTCTTCGGCTGTCAGTTCCTCGCCATTTCTCTTTTTCAGGATAATATCATACATGCGCATATCATCATCTTCCTTTACCGGAAGCA
>CAYNIY010000107.1:0-3033 GCA_964397525.1 uncultured Eubacteriales bacterium | reverse complement strand
ATAATTTGCCGGTTTTTTGTTGATTTCCAGGGTTTTCCGCATAATATATCTGGTGAGATTCTTCCCTCCGCTCAGAATAACAGGGAGGTTAATCCTTGTTCCTCTCACCGTCATTCTGAACGCAGTGAAGAATCCTCTCTTGCCGGGGTGAAAAAATATACCGCCGGCAGAAACATGCCCGGCGGTATGCGATAAACTGTGATGATTTTACAAAATAGCAAGCTTTATAAATAGTTCTGCGGGTCGACCGGCTCCCCGTCAATCCTGACGGAGAAATCGAGGTGCGGCCCGGTGGACATGCCGGAGCTGCCGACGGTGGCGATGGTTTCGCCCTGGTAGACTTCCTGCCCCTGGTAAACCAGCTGCTCGGACAGGTGGGAATACAATGTCGTCAAACCGCCGCCGTGGTCGATCATGACCACGTTGCCGTAGCCGCTCATGTAGCTCACGTCAATAACCGTGCCGTACATCACCGCCACTACTCCGACGCCGTAGTCAGCCGGGATGTCTATGCCATTGTGCATGCGGGCATACCCCAGGATGGGGTGATCGCGCATGCCGAAATAGGAAGATATATCGTAATAGTCCGGCACTGGCCAGACAAAGCCGCCGGTGGCCTGAGGCTGGTCCTTGGCACGCAGGCGGGCAATTTCACGCAATATTTCCTGCTCCCTGGCTTCCAGGCGCGCCGCTTCCTCCTCAATGTCCCAGAGACTGTACTGGGCCTCGCTCAGCAGGGAGCTTTTCTTGTCCTGCTGGGCGGCCAGATCCTGACGGATGGCCTCCTGTTCGCTGATCAGGGACGCCAGGACGTCCTGCTGCATCAGGATATCGGCCTTTTTGTTGTTTAAACGCTGCTGGTCGGACTTGACCTTTTCAATGGTGGATGTGTCCTGCTGTACAACCCGTTTCAGCAATTCAAAACGGTTTATAAAGTCGCTGAAATCATTGGCCTCAAAGAGTACCTCCAGGTAGCTGACGTTGCCCACCTCGTATATGCTGCGCACCCGCTTGTTCAGTATCTCGGTGTCTTTTTCCAGCTCGATCCTGGCCTCTTCCAGTTCTTCCTCTGTCATGTACAGGTTGTCCCTGGAAATGTCCAATTCGTATTCCAGGTCTTTCATCCTGGTAGCTTTTTCATTGATTAACCCGTCATAGTAAGCGACCTCACTGGCATAATCCCTGACCACGCCCCTGGCCTGATCCTCTTCGACCCGGACCTGGCTGAGCTTCTCCCTCGTATTTTCCAGCTGCTCTTCCAGCTCATCGCCGTAAGCCGCTCCGATCGCGCCCAGCAAAAGCAAAGCCAGCACAACCGGTATAATCACTTTCATTTTACTCAGGAAATGTTTCACATCATTCACCCCTGATAAATCATTCGTTGCTTATTTATGCCTTGATAAATTTACGCATGCTGATCATGCTGCCGGCGGCCCCAATGGCCAAGCCTACCAGCAGCAGCCCCTGCATTAATGGTTTAATCAAAGACCGGTCAGTAACCAGCTGCATGAAGGGCAGTGACAGCTGGATGTTGTCAATCAGAGAGGTATAGCCGAAATAGATGACAGTGACCGCCAGCAGCGAGCCGATCAGCCCCAGGATCATGCCCTCCAGGACAAAGGGGAATTGGACAAACCAGTTTGTCGCCCCCAGCATTTTCATGATGCCGATCTCCTTGCGCCGGGAGTACACAGACAGGCGGATGGTTGTGGCGATCAGGAAAATCGCTGCGATACCCAGCAACACCATTGTCACCAGGCCGGCTGTGCGGACCCACTTGGACAGGGCGAGCAGTTTTTCCACCACACCCTGGCCGTAGCGTACCTGGTCGACCTCGTCGTAATTTTCCAGCTCGGCAGCCAGAGGCGCAACCTGTCCAACGGTGGAGGTCCTGATTCTCAGAGCATCCGGCAGCGGGTTCTTTTCTTCCAGCCCGGCCAGGATATCCGACTTTTCGCCGAAATTATCTCTCATCTCTTCCAGGGCTTGCTGTTTTGATACAAATACCACCTCGGTCACTTCAGGCATATCAGCTATTTCATCCTCGAGGTCCTCGACCTCGTCCTTCGTGACCTGCTCCTTTAAAAACAGGCTGATCTCCACGCTTGACTCCAGGTTGGCAGCGATGTGGTTGGCATTCAATACCAGCAGCAGTGAACTGCCCAGGATCAGCAGCGAAACAGCTACCACACCCACTGAAGCCACCGAGATCCAGCTGTTCCTGACGATCGACTGGACGGCCTCCCGGAAATAATATTGAATGTTTTTAATCCTCATTGCGGTACGCACCTTCTTCCTCGTCCCGCACAATCCTGCCGCCTGACATTTCTATCACGCGCTTTTTCATATCATCAACAATATCCCAGGCGTGGGTAGCCATGATAATCGTGGTGCCGCGCCGGTTAATATCCATAAAAAGCTTCATCAGTTCCCAAGATGTCTCCGGATCCAGGTTGCCTGTAGGCTCATCGGCGATGAGCAGGAGCGGGTTATTGACGATCGCCCGGGCTACACAAACCCGCTGCTGCTCGCCGCCCGAAAGCTGATCCGGAAATGCTTCCGCCTTATCCGTAAGTCCTACCATGTTCAGTACAGCAGGTACAGATCTCTTGATGTCTTTGCCGGAAGCACTGATAACTTCCAGGGCAAAAGCGACATTTTCAGCCACTGTTTTTCTGGGCAGCAGGCGGAAATCCTGAAAGACCATCCCTATTTTACGCCGCAGGTAAGGCACTTCGCGATGGCGCATGCGGACGACATTCTTACCGTCCAGGATGATCTGGCCGCGGGAAGGGACCTCTTCCCGATACAGCAGTTTGGTCAGGGTTGATTTGCCGGCGCCGCTGGGACCCACCAGGAACACAAATTCCCCCTTGCGGATCCGCAGGGTAATATCAATAAGAGCTTTCGCCCCAGTGTCGTAAGTCTTGGTTACGTTTTGCAGCTGGATCAAGCACAGCACCTCATGTTTCGTTTGATCATTCTGCTTTTTTCCGATCGGCTGCACTGCAGCCTCTATTACCGTATGTTACA
>CAYNIY010000106.1:259-3056 GCA_964397525.1 uncultured Eubacteriales bacterium | reverse complement strand
AATGAATTGTCCTCGGCGAAACGAAAGATCGTTTCCGCAGCGCTGCCCCTCAGCATATGGGTCACTACCGGCACATTTTCCTGGCGGGCGATTTCCGCCGCCCTCTCCAGTTCGCCCTGGTAGGAGGTCCCTTCACTGCTGAACTCGTCACCTGATGGCACATCCGGGAGGTTGACCGCCATAGCCACATTGAGTAACGCATCGTATTTTTTGGAGATGTCAACGGCGATCCTTAAAGCCTTGACCGCATGGATAGAGCCGTCATAAGCAACAAGAATTCTTTTAAACATTTTTTCTCCCTTGTGAAAATATTGGTGCCGGTTTTCATTTAATATACTCAATGACAGTTTCACCGAGTTTGGCTATTAAAAACCCATACCCGAAAAACCTCATGGTTTTGCCGATTGTGAGCAAGGACAAGATGATCAAAGGCCGCTGTTTGAGGCAGCCTGATATTATGACCAGAGTCCGGATTGGAAACATGGGGAACATTGCCGCTATAATGAGGGACCAGAAACCGTATTTGGAAAATATCGCGATCCCTTTTTCGATTTTCTCCGCCGAAATATATTTTTCGACTAAAACCTGGCTGTAGTTATAGGCAACAGTAAATGTCACCATCAAGCCGAGCACACTGCCGAATACGCAGTATGACGCGTAGGGTATCAGCTTGCTGGGGCCGAGCACGAGGCTGGGGATAAAGACAAACTCAGGCCCGATAGGTAAAACAACAGCATTGGCAAAAGACAAGACAAATAAAACTATTCCCTGGTCAGTATTCTGCAGCCAGTTCAAAAACTCCACAAATTTCACCTCATGGTGCCGGTGGATTCAGCTGTTACCTGTCCCTCCTGTCCCTTATTTGTCATCCTGAGCGCCAGCGAAGGATCTTATCCAAAAGAAAGATTCTTCACTAACGTTCAGAATGACACGGTGAATGAGCGTTCGGAATGACTTTGGGAGAGGCGTTCAGAATTTACACTAGGTATACCGTTAAGAATAACACTGGGAAAGACATCCCATAGGGCGGGATTTATCCTTCCAATCCAATGAGGGTCATTTCAATCGGCGACACATCCTGGTTTCAGATGTGTATACATTCTTCTGCCTGGTATCGTTCAACAACTGATGCAGCACAATGGACAAGGTACCTGTCCCTGCTGTCCACACGACTGATAACCGATATTGTAGGTGCGGCTTCAGCCGCACAATAGATTTGGCGGGCTAAAGCCCGTCCTGGTTTCGGATGTGTCCCCATTCCTCTGTCTGGTATCATTAGACAACAGAATCATCAAATGGGACAAGGTACCTGTCCCTGCTGTCCACACAATGGACAAGGTACCTGTCCCTGCTGTCCACTATGAATTGAGGTCTTCCCTTAGCTTGACGGCGTCTCTCAGGTAAATATGCTTGATTTCCTGCTGTGATTTCCTGGTATTCACATGAACCAGTATCCTGATGCACCTGGGCAGGCTGCCGGGGACATTTATCTCTGTTGCGCAAAGAAGGGGCACATACTTGAAGCCTTTGGCCCTGGCAACCACAGCTGGAAATCCGGCATTGAGGTCCTGGGTCAAGGTAAAAATAATGCTGGCTATGTCTTCTGTATTAATATTGTTTTCTTTGATTATCGTCTCCAGCAATTCCCACGTTGCAGAGTGAATATCTTCCGGTGAATTCTTTTCCACCGTGACAGCCCCGCGAATACCTCTTAAGACATTGTCGCCCATGCAGCTATCCTCCCTAAATAAACATTAAGACTGAACCGCTCTGTGGCCCAAACCGATTGCCACCTCGTCCAGGTGCAGCAGCCCTACCCCAAAAAAAATAGCCACACTGATATGGTCCTCTTTCCTGGCAATGCCAATTTTGCCGCCGACATTAAATCCGATGGCTTTCGGCATCACCTGTGAAAGCGCTTCCCGGGTAGCGCCGGCCACAGCTCCCTCGTCGGCGTGCTGCTCCTTGATCACGCCTTCTCTTTTAGAAGCAACGACGGCGCGCTCAATGATCTTGTTTACCGAAGATATAAAATCACCGCCGTAGTCAACGGCCGCGGTTCTAAATCCTTCTTTTGCAAAACGCTGTTTATATTCCTTTTCTTGTTCCCTGCTGTCGGTCAGAGCCATCTCAATAGCTACACTGGCTACCTTGCGGCTTCCGTGAAGAGTCATCATATCACCGCCCCATCCTGCCGTATTATCTCATGTTATATTTCTTTTCCAACCTGGACTTTGTTTCTTTCATTTCTTCATGGACTTTAAAAAGCAGCCTCTCAATTTCTGTATGGTTAAGGGACAGGTACGCCGGATCAAGTATTTCGATTTTCCTGAAGTCATCCCTGGCGATAAAACGGATTACATTTTCAAGTCCATCCGCCCTTATGGTGAGGATCAACGGCGCATAAGCAGTCTCCGTGTTGCTTAAATCATCGTACACTGTGTATACATCTGCGCTGACATCAAGATCCATGATCTGCATACCCTGGAGAGGCACATTGCGGAATATGGCGATCT
Organism: uncultured Eubacteriales bacterium; assembly: GCA_964397525.1. Taxonomy (GTDB): domain Bacteria; phylum Bacillota; class Desulfotomaculia; order Desulfotomaculales; family Pelotomaculaceae; genus Syntrophopropionicum. Next base: position 540 of record CAYNIY010000106.1, on the reverse strand, counting down.
GCTGTTCACGTGATTCTTCTGCGGCCTTGTCCGTTGGCCTGCCGCCAAACAATAAACGCCCGCGCTTGCCATTGCCCCTGAAATCCAGGCGGACTTTGATCAGAATACCATTCCTGTCATTTATGCTGTCCGCAGCCTGGCTGTTTGACAATAGAATCCCTCCCATCGCCATAAATATTACATAAATATAAATTCCACCCTGTAAGATTAAATTCCTGCTTTTGGGTTTTTGTCATCCTGAGATGTATTGTCATCCCATAAAGTATTGTCATCCTGAGCGT
>CAYNIY010000106.1:0-249 GCA_964397525.1 uncultured Eubacteriales bacterium | reverse complement strand
CAATAGAATCCCTCCCATCGCCATATGTATAATATGTTTAAAATTCTACTCTGCTGATAAAATTCCTGCTTTTGGGATTATGTCATCCTGTGCTATATTGTCATCCTGAGCGCAGCGAAGGATCTTATACCAGATTCACTAACGTTCAGAATTGAAGCAAAAAGAACGTCCCTCTGCTTCCTTCGGGCGGGATTTATCCCGCCAATGTGCGGCTGAAACCTCACCTACAATTTCAGTTATCAGTCGTCA
>CAYNIY010000105.1:0-3070 GCA_964397525.1 uncultured Eubacteriales bacterium | reverse complement strand
AGCTAATAGCTCCTACCAGTAGTATTTTGCTATCGGTAGGAGCTTTTTATTTGGCAAAGGGGACTGTGCATAATGGATAAAAGCTACGGCGATCTGAAAACTTTAGTTTTAAAAAGCCTGGAATCAGTCGCGGGCGTCGCCGGCGAGAGGGAAGCGGACGACCTGTCTGTATACATGTCTGAGATAAAACATCAGCTGCGCCATGATGTCTTCAACCTGGTTGTCCTGGGCGAATTCAAAAGGGGCAAGACTACTTTTTTAAATGCTTTCTTGGGAGCCGATATCCTGCCGACTGATATCTTGCCGCTGACTTCGATCGTCACCCTGATCCGGTACGGCCTGGAAATCAGAACCTATCTTTCAGGTTGGGCTTGACAGAACAAATGTTCGGTTTTATAATATTACTGACCGGTAAATTCTGCCGGTCTTTTTTTTATATCGCGGGCCCCGCGCTTACCGGTCGGGGCCCGCCTGATTAAATGAGTTGATGTAGGTGGAAGGGAGGGGAATATATGCTTTGTGTGAAAACAGCGGAAAAGGGCCAGCGGCTGAGCGAGCACTTTCAGGCCGGCGAGTTTGCCTGCAGCTGCTGCGGCTTGGTTCTGGTGCATCCGGAGCTGGTACGCAAGCTGGAAGGGCTGCGCTTTGCGGTCGGGGCGCCGGTCAACGTGACGTCCGGCTATCGCTGTACCAGCTGCAACAAAGCGGTGGGCGGGGCTGAAAACTCTTACCACCTGTTTGGCATGGCGGCAGACATCTGGGTCAAGGGATTCAGCCCGCGGCAGCTGGCGGAAATGGCGGAGAACATCGGTTTCGATGGCATCGGCATCTATGAAGCGCAGGGTTTTCTGCACGTGGATGTAAGGGGTTACCGGGCCAGGTGGGAAGGGTAGGCTTGTAAGTAAAATGAGCGGCGGCGACTGCTTGCCGGTATTTTGCCCAGCGGTCCTGTGATTGTTCCCTGTTACAATGCCGGACAATTAGATATAATATAACTGTAACTGTCAATAATTGATTGTCCGGCGAGGAGGAGCAGATGTCAATTCGCAACTCGCAGTTGTATACCAGATATAAGAATTTTTTAAAACAAATAGACCATATTGAGGTCTACAAGGAACTGGAGGATGCCCAGCGGATAGATATTTCTTACGTCGCGCTGGTGATCATATCCGCCCATATTGCCACACTGGGGCTATTTATCAACAGCCCGGCGGTAATCATAGGCGCCATGATCATATCCCCTCTGATGGGTCCGATTATGGCCGGTGGGCTTTCTTTTGCCATCAGCAATAAATATTTGGGCTGGAAGGCCTTTAAGTCCATATCACTGGGGATTGCGCTGTCAGTGTTTTTTTCCGCGGCGATTACAATGGTTATCCCGCTGAAGGAAAACACGACAGAAATCCTTGTCAGGACTTCCCCCAACATCCTGGATTTATTTATCGCCTTATTCAGCGGGCTGGCCGGGGCCTTTGCGGTGACATTCAAGAAGATCTCCGGTTCTATCGTGGGTGTGGCAATTTCGGTGGCGCTGATGCCTCCTTTATGCGTGGCCGGCATCGGGATCGGCACCAACCAGGCAGATGTTTCGCTGGGCGGGTTCTTCCTGTTCCTGACGAACTTGACGGCAATATTCATTGCGGCATCGGTGTTTTTTCTGCTCTTTGGGTTCTTTATCCATGATAAACACGATTACAGCAAAAAGTCATTGTACCGCAAATATTTTATCTCCTTCTTCCTGCTGCTGTTGCTTTCCATCCCCCTGATTTATACGCTTGACGCGGCAATCAAAGAAAAAGCAAAACTGGCCAAAATAGAAAGTGTGCTGAGTAAAAATTTTGACGTTACCGACCAGTCCAAACTAGACACCTGGAAATTAACCGACAACAGGATTGTTATCAAAATCGACACGGTATCAAATATACCGGAAGAGAAAATAGACCTGGTGAAGCAGGAGGTTAAAGCCGCAGCAGGCCAGGAAATCAACCTGGACATTATCCAGATACCTGTATTCTCCCTCTACCAGCATGGCAGGAAACCTGTGTCGTCACTGCTGCTGGATGCCGCTTCCGGCAAGGTGGCTCCCCAGGAAAAAAGCCAGTCTGAAGCAGAAATAACCGCGGAGGAAGAAGGACTGGCTTTAAATAAAATTGTCTTTGAGCAAATATTAATTGCTTACCCGTTTATAGATGGTTATCAGCTTAAATATGACCAGAACAATGATTTAAAAAGCATAACCGTAACAGTTGACCCGGAATACGTTGTTTCAGTTGAGCAGGTCAACAGCATCATCAGCTTCCTGGAGAAACTGGGCAGCAATATCGAAATAGAAGTAATTACCGAAAACATATCCGCGCCGCCTGTCTATTTTGAGGCCAACACATCCGAGCTGGCTGCCGCTGAGCAGCAAAAGCTGGATGAACTGGCCCTCCTATTGAATGAGCATCCCGCCTGTGCTTTAACCGCTGCCGGGCACGCCGACAGCGAAGGGGACCGGGAATATAATGAGCTATTAGCCAGGATGAGGGCGGAAACGGTAGCAAACTACCTGATCCAGAAGTCCGGCGTTGCTCCGGAAAGGATAGCAACAAGCTATGCTCCTGAAGCTGATCCGGAGCAGGAACTGGAGGAAGGCAGAAAAGAACAGAGAAGGGTTGACCTGATGGTAACCACCTCCGGAGGCCTTCATGTCGTTGACCAGGATCTCTAAAATGTGATAAAATGTAAATAATTAAAGATAAATTTGCGGTTGGACGAACTTTGTGAGTTCGTTTTCAAGGTGAAGGCTTCTGGGGTGGGAAGTCAGCTTGCTGACTGATCACCCTTTTTTCGTTTTTAAAAGAAGTCAACCTGAACGTTTCTGCATCCTGAGCTTTTATGTCACCCTGAGCTTTTATGTCATCCTGAGCTTCTATGTCATCCTGAGCTTTCATATCACCCTGAGCTTTTATGTCATCCTGAGCGGCAGCGAAGGATCTAAAACAAGATTCTTCACTGCGTTCAGAATGACACGGCGGATGATTGTTCAGGCTGACACTGTGGTGGTGACTATTCCAGAAGAGGGGGGATG
>CAYNIY010000104.1:0-3100 GCA_964397525.1 uncultured Eubacteriales bacterium | reverse complement strand
TTTTTAATAGCATGACCTTCATATTGTTTTGAGTTTTGTCAGTAGTATATACGAGGGTCGGCTTCAGCCGACCTTTGTGCGGCTGAAGCCGCACCTACAGTTCCTCCACGTCTCACGTCCCACATCTCACGTCTCAAACGATGACCGCTTGACCGCTGTTTGGTATCATTTAACGATAGAAGCAATAGGTCATATGAAAAACTTATTAATATTAAAGTTGATAAGATGTTAAAATAAAGTTATGGCGATCTTTTTGACCACATAAATTATGAGGTGAATGATGTCCAAAAAAATCCTGATCGTGGATGACGAGGAGAAAATCAGGGAACTGATCAATAAATACCTTGTAAACGAAGGCTTTGAGGTCATAGAGGCAGCAGACGGGTACCAGGCGCTGGAGTTAACGGTTTCTCAAAAGCCGGATCTAATTGTGCTGGATTGGCTGCTGCCCGGGATCAGCGGTTTGGAAGTATGCAGGCAGGTCAGGCAGAGTAGCGCTATCCCCATTATTATGCTGACAGCTAAGACAGAAGAGATAGATAAATTGCTGGGATTGGAACTCGGAGCAGACGATTATATTACCAAGCCCTTCAGTTTGAGAGAACTGACGGCAAGGATCCGGGTTGTTTTGCGCCGGATTGATCCCGGCGGGGAAATAATAAAGAGTTCCATTAAGGTAGATGATCTTGAAATAAACCTGGACCGGCATGAAGTTTTGTCGAACGGTAAAAACATCACACTCACCCCCACGGAATTTAAAATTCTGAGCATCCTTTTCAGCAGCCCGGGGAGAGTTTTCAGCCGTTTGCAGCTGCTGGACGCTGCATTTGGGTATGCCTACGAAGGTTATGAAAGATCGATAGACACCCATGTGAGAAATTTGCGTAAAAAAATCGAGCCGGATCCGGAAAGTCCCCGTTATATATTGACAGTGTACGGAACAGGTTATCGATCCGGCGGTAAACCGGCATAACAGGGAGAGATTAGTTATGAAACTTGGCGCAAAAATCTCAGTTTCGATGATTTTATTAGCCCTTCTGGCAACATTAATAGCGGCTTGGCTGGCGGGAATTACCATACGCAGGTCATTTGATGAGTACGTTGACAGAAACCTATACTACCGCCTGGATGGAGTCAGCACGGTGCTGGCAGATTATTACCTCGATAAAGGCAGCTGGGCGGATGTTCAAACAGTCTTTGACAGCCTGCAGCTTAAAGGGCACGGTTATGGGTATTATGGCGGGCAGGCCGGTTCCATGGCCGGACGCCGGTCGAATGGAACTTCAATGGTGATGGGCTTGAGCAGTGGTGATGTCCTTCTGCTGGATACGAATGGCAGTGTTGTTGCTTCATCGGATATTGAATTGCTTGGCAAACCTGTTTCCGAAGCCTCCATAGGGCAGAGCTTGTCCATAAAGGTAAATGACGCTGTGGTTGGCAGTTTAATTGTGCTGAATCTTCAAAAAGGGGTTTTGGAGAACGAGTTCATTAACTCCCTCAATAAAGCGATTTTATGGGCTGCGGTTTTTGCTGCAATTGTAGCTTTATTACTGGGCATGCTCATATCAAAACATCTGACCAGACCGCTGGCGATGCTGACAAACGCTGCCAGCCGCCTGGCCGGAAGGGATCTTGGTTACAGGGTTCCGGTATTAAGTGGGGATGAAATTGGTGAACTTGCTGTTTCATTTAACAATATGGCGGAAACCCTTGAGCGGAATGAAAGGTTGAGGAAAAACCTGATCGCCGATGCTGCCCATGAACTAAGAACACCGCTTTCCATCTTAAGGGGCAACCTGGAGTCACTGCAGGAAGGAATCATTAAAGCATCCCCTGAAATAATTATTTCGCTGCATGATGAGGTTATGCGCATTACCAGGTTAGTCAATGAGCTGCAGGATATAAGTTTGGCAGATGCCGGTGAGCTTCGGTTGAACCGGCGGAGCGTTTCAGTGGATGAACTGGCAGAAAAAGCAACACTGCTTTTCTCGGGCGAAGCAAATCAGAAAAATGTTAATTTCCAGGTCGATATACAGGCTGGCATGCCACAGGTCCACGTCGATCCAGACCGGATTGTGCAGGTAGTTCTAAACATTTTAAAAAATGCCCTTTTTTATACTCAGCCTGGCGGGAGTGTGAGACTCTCCGCTGTCTTGCAGGGTGACAGTGCTGTTTTTTCAATTCGGGATACCGGGATGGGGATCGCGCCGGAAGATCTGGCCAACGTATTTGAGCGCTTCTACCGTTCAGAACAATCACGGCAAAGGGCAGGCGGTGGAGCAGGCCTTGGACTGGCTATCGCCAAAGGCCTTGTAGAAGCTCACGGGGGCAGGATTTGGGCGGAAAGCAAAGTGAACGAAGGCAGTACATTTTCTTTTAGTGTACCTGTATACAAGCAAACCGCGTAAAAAAATATGACGACATAAGTCATTTGTCCAAATATTACCTGTTGTCACTTGGCCGGATATTTGTTAACATATATATTGTCGCCTATAGTCAAGACAGCAGGCGAGAGTATTGTAACTAAAGTACAGCGGGCAGTTGCTGCCAGTAATGGCAGAGGAAAGTCGAGACACGCACATCCTGTTTAAGTGTTTAACAGACACAAGAACAGGCTGTAGTAAGGTGCCCGGTGCAAGCCGGGGCAGGGTGACCTGACGACGGCGAAAGGAACTCAATAGAGTTGCGAGTAGTCATAAAGTGCCACAGAAACCATACTGCCGGGTGACCGGCGGGTGCAAGGGTAAACTCCACCAGCGTGCAACCCAAATAGGCGGTTTAATAACCGCGGGTAGGGGCACCCCGCAAGGGGAAGGGAGCAAGTCTTCCTTAGATAGATAACTGCCGAAACAGAATCTCGCTTACGGCTGTACTTTAGTTAAAATATTAAAACTGAGAAATTGAAAACGCTGTAAAACCCAATAAAACCGGCACTTTGCAAGGATAATTCTCCCAGCAAAAAGCGGAGAAAAAAAGGATTAATGATCCTTGACTTGGGAAAGCAATAATGTTAGACTATAAAAGTGTCGCGGATGGGATAGACACCCTGGTCTTTGAAAACTAAACAGTGGATGGATGGAAAACAGGTCATAAGACGACA
>CAYNIY010000103.1:0-3167 GCA_964397525.1 uncultured Eubacteriales bacterium | reverse complement strand
CATCTGAAATAATCCTGGCAGCTTCATCGTGCATCCCGGGTGCGTACAACATGGTTATGTGCATGCCCCGAAGCTCGTGGAAAGTATATCCGAGACAATTTTCCAATGCCTGATTTATATCTATTATACGGCCCTGTTCATCAAGGACAAAAAGCAAATCATCAATCGTGTTGAGCAAGGTCTGAAGGTTTACCCGGCACATTTGCCCGGTTTTTAACGTGGCCATCTTTTCTGAGCTGCGGTCTTCCATTCAGTAAACGCTCCCCATAGTGTAATAAATGTTTATTTTTTTGACATTAGTTTGCTTAGATCCTTCTTTTATCTGTAAAAATAAGTAATTTGTATGAAATTTCTGCCATATATAAACAGCTAAATATTCTGTGCCCGAGACAGTCAGTGAAACGGCCATAAGGCCGTTTTAAATAGTTGATGGGAAAATGTGACAGGGGCGAACTGAACCGCCGTCTTACTTTACCCAGGATTTATATGGTTTAACGGGGACCTCGATTTCCTGCCCAGCGAACAAGGTCCAGCCGTCTGAGACATCATTTAATTCTGCCAGATTGGGGGCGAAATCTTCCTTCCCGTAGTAAATCCTGGATATCTGTACCAGGCTGTCTCCTTTCTGGACAATATGAACAATAGATTCATTTGGCGGTGCTGCCTCCGGATTGCTGGGCGGGATTACCCCGGGAGCCTGGCTTTGACCGATGTTTTCCGCTTGCGGGGTAATTACGGATTGGGAGTCTGTCATTTCGCTGATCACAGCGGTTTCTTCTTGCGGTGTCTCCACTGAAATAACGGGCGGTGTTGTTTCTACGGGCAGGTTCCCGACAGTATTTTCCATCTGTGGCGGGTTGCCGGATTGATAGTCCAGATAACCGCGAAGTTCGTTGATTTCCTGCCGGAGGCCAAGTATATAAATGACCCCATATACCAATACTGCTACAGTGATGAGGGCAAACAGGAGTCTCACCCACTGTTTGCTCACGCGGGCGAGGTATTCATATAAACTTTCGGGCTTTTCCGTGATCAGCATCTTCTCTACTTCTGCCAGCGTCAGGCCCGAATATTCCTGGTCACTTATTTGATTTTGTTTAACACCGTATCTTTTCATTTATATTAATGCACCTGTGCCGGAGATCATGCCGTTATCACTCTAATATTTCGACATACAGCCTGGTAATCCTGTATTAACAGGCCAAATTAGTGTTGAAATGGCTGTTGGTTATAAATATAATGTATTAACTGGTCGTATAAGTTTATGTATGGTAAAATTACAGTGAGTGGGGTGTAGCTATTGAAGATTTTCGTAAATATAGACGGTGGCAGCCGGGGCAACCCCGGGCCGGCAGCAGCGGCTATGGTTATTACTGATGAGGAAGGCAAAGTGCTGGCAACGAAAAGCAAATTCCTCGGCCCTGGGCTGACCAACAACTTTGCTGAGTGGAGCGCCCTGGAGGGTGCAGTCCTCGCGATAGTCCACCTGGCAGGTGAGCATGAGGGGCTGACAGCAGAGGTGCTGGCTGACAGCGAGCTTGTAGTCCGGCAGTTTAACCGGCAGTATAAAATGAAGGAGCCGACACTGCGGGAAATAGCAGAGAGAGTATGGGAAAGCCTGGCGATGACTCCCGGACTTAAACTAACTTTAAGGCATGTGCCAAGGGAAGAAAACAAACTTGCGGATGCAGCTGTCAACCGGGAGTTGGACAGTTACATGGAGTGGCTGGAACAAAACAAGTAGCAGGTTTTGTTGTCTTTGGCAGTAAAAAAACATTAAATAGCTGGAACTATAAAAAAGAGGAGGGATCTAAACCGTGGATATTCTTAAAAAGGTTAGCGAAGGCGCAAAATCCATTGGTGAGGGAGCCAAGACATTAACGAAAAAAAGCGGCGACATGGTAGAATCGACCAAAATTAAGTTTGAAATTTCAAAGCTGGAAAAAGAAGCAGAAAATAATATCTCTGCCTTGGGTAATCTCGTTTTTCTGAAGTTTAAAGGTGAGGCAGGACATGAAGAAGAAATAGATAGGCTGCTCAATGCCACCAAGAGCCTGGAAGAAGAAATAGCTGAACTACAGGTACAGGTTGAGAAACTGCATCCCAAACCTCCGGTTTGCCCCGCATGCAATGTTGAACATCCACCTGCCGCTAAATTTTGCATGAACTGCGGCGCCAAGATAGAGCAGGAGGCCCCTCCGGAAGCCCCTGTTGAATAAACAATAAAAACCGTGCAGGTTTACAAGACCAAAACATATGCCTGTAAACATTTGCACCCGTCGCTGGTTTTAAAAACCAGTGACGGGTATTTTTTGCTAATATAGACATCGGGGGATCATAATGAAAATTGGCGTGGATATCGATGGGGTCCTGGCGAACAGCCTGCCTCTCTGGGTAACGGAACTGAATAAATTTTTTAACAAAAATAAACGGATAGAGGAAATACACCTTTATGAAATCCATAAGACATACGAAATAACTGCAGCTGATTTTAATTTATTCCTCGAACGCAAAGGCAGCCTGCTCATGAGCGAGCCGGCTCCTGTCAGGGGTTCTTCATATTATCTTGGCAGGTTAAAGCAGCAGCATGAAATCTGCATCATTTCAGCCAGGGACAAAAAATATTTCCAGGAAACCGAGGGCTGGCTGAAGAAAAACGGGCTGTTGTATGATGAGCTTCTTCTGCTCGGCAGCCATGAAAAAAAGGAGTACTGCCTGGAAAAGAACTTGAAAGTACTGGTCGAAGATACCCTGGAAATAGGCATAAAAGTCAGCGCCGCCGGTATTCCGGTAATGCTGATGGACGCCCCCTATAACCGGGGAGCTCTGCCTGAACTCATATTCAGAAAGCACTCGTGGAAAGAAATATACCGGGCTATAGAAGCTGAGCCTTTTAAATTACCGTTTGGTGTAAAACCATCTGCTGAAGGAGGTCTGCATGGATAACTACCAAACTGATTACATGCCCCGGGATGAACTGCTCGGGAGGATAAATAAGTTTCAAGAGCACCTTCGCGCAGGAGATGTTGCCGGCGCCTTGATTCTTCAAAACGCTGATTTATATTATTTCAGCGGCACCTGCCAGGACGCCCATCTATTAATTCCCGCATCTGGTGAACCGCTCTTAATGGTGAAAAAAAGCTATGACAGGGCGCTGAAGGAAAGTG
>CAYNIY010000102.1:1829-3275 GCA_964397525.1 uncultured Eubacteriales bacterium | reverse complement strand
CTGCGGCCTGCTGCTGAGTTATTATTACTCAAGTAATGACCCTATAAAGTTTAAAGAAGGCTTTATCCTGGTCAGCCTGGGCTGGATAGTGGTCTCGCTGTTCGGGACCCTGCCCTATTTGTTTTCCGGCTACCTGCCTTCGTTTGCCGATGCTTTTTTTGAAACCGTGTCCGGGTTCACCACCACAGGCGCAAGCGTAATCACCGATGTGGAAGTCTGGCCGCACGGTTTGCTGTTCTGGCGCAGCCTCACCCATTGGCTGGGCGGCATGGGCATTATCTCCCTGTTCGTCGCTGTCATGGCCAACCTGGGCACACTCGCCAAACAGCTGTTCAAATCCGAGGTGCCCGGGCCGGTATCTGACAATATCAGCCCCAGGATACGCGATACCGCACGCAAGCTCTGGATAACCTACGTTATCCTCAGCGCCTGCTGCGCCATAGTCCTTTGTCTCTTCGGCATGGACTTATTTGATTCCCTCTGTCACACCTTTGGAGCGCTGTCATCCGGCGGGTTCTCCACGAAAAACGCAAGCATCGCTTTCTATGCCAGCGCGCAGATCGAGTGGACAATTATCATCTTCATGTTTCTCGCCGGGGCCAACTTTGCGCTCCACTTTTTCTCTTTCAGGAGCCGCAACCTTCTGGTTTACTGGAAGAACGCCGAGTTCAAGCTCTATACCGGCATCATCCTGGCTGCCAGCACCCTGGTGTTCCTGGACCTGGGCGGTCCCTGGCAGGGCGTGGGTTGGGGTGACAGCCTCCGGGCAGCTTTCTTTCAAATAGTATCAATAGTCACCACTACCGGCTTTGCCACCGCGGACTATACCTTTTGGCCGCACACGGCCATGACGCTGCTCCTGCTGATGATGTTTGTCGGCGGCTGTTCGGGATCGACGGGGGGCGGCATCAAGCCCGGCCGGTACCTGATCATCCTGAAGCGGAGCAGCATCGAACTCAAAAAGATGGTCCACCCCAGGGGCGTTTTCACCCTGCGGTTCAGCGACAGGATTATCAAAGAAGACCTGCTCCTCAACGTATTGCAGTTTTTCTTCATCTACATAATAATTGTGGCTCTGGGGATGATATACCTTACTTCGCAGGGTTTGGACATCCTCAGCAGTCTGTCAGCAGCCGCCGCCTGCCTGGGCAACATCGGACCCGGCATGGGACACATCGGCCCGATCCAGAATTACTCTTTCATCTCCGACAGCGGCAAGTACGTCCTCAGCATTTTGATGCTGATCGGCAGGCTGGAAATATACCCCCTCCTGGTGCTGTTTTTACCAGCCTTCTGGCGGGAGTAAACAAAGAAGCAAGGGGACGGTTCTCCTGCTTCAACCCTGGCATTATCGTTACCACGAGCGCTTTTTTTGTCGTCCTGTAGGGTTGGCTTTAGCCGACCATGTGCGGCTGAAGCCGCACCTACACCCAACAACGACATTCT
>CAYNIY010000102.1:0-1729 GCA_964397525.1 uncultured Eubacteriales bacterium | reverse complement strand
GCTTTAGCCGACCATGTGCGGCTGAAGCCGCACCTACACCCAACAACGACATTCTAAGCGCGTTTTGTCATCCTGAGCGCAGCGAAGGATCTGACAGCGAGATTCTTCACTAAAGTTCAGTATGACCCTGATGAAATAGCATGATAATAGAATGGATTTTCATTTTCTGATTTTGCTGCTTATAAACACATCACCTCGAAGCAATTTAAGGGACAAATAAAAGGCACGTGAGAATCTTCCTCATGTGCCTTCGTGCTTTCCATGTTTATAATATTACCAGCGAACCCGATGATACCTGCACCCCTGGTATCAAAATATCGCCCTTTTCCCGATACTCATGCTGATGATATTCGACAGCAGCTGGTTTGCGCTGATCCCCTCTTTTTTCGCAATCTCATTTATCTTTCTGTGAAGGCTCTTAGGAACCCGCAGCGAGATGCGGCCGTTATATTCTTCACTCATAGGCTCCGGTATGGCAATGCCGTCCGCAAAGGCGGCTTTTATCCACTCCTCTTTAGCCTTCATGGCGTCGCTGATGGCCTCTTCAATAGTAGCCCCGGTACCTACACAGTACTGCAGATCCGGAAACTCAACGATATAGCCGCCATCGTCCAAATCCGGCCTGACAGTCAATACATAGGCGATCTTGAGGTAAAAATCCAAATCTTTTGCCGCTGTAAATTTGCCCATATTAACCACTCCTGCTCATATATTTATGCAAAATAATATAGCTTAACTTAGTAGAACTAAATTCCCATCCTTTCCAGCAGGTCCATCAGGTTTTCCAGGTACACCCGTTTTACCGGCTTGCCGCTTCTCCTGACAATACCGATGATGTAGTCCGGCGCTTTTGTATACGTATAGTGACTACCCGCGTTGCGTACTGTGAATCCCAACTGCCTGAGCAACAAGTCAATATCTTCGAAGTCTGCAAATTTGGCATTTTTAAGCTTATCGATGAGCTTCTGCTTTTGCGACACTCAATCCACCCCAAATTGTAATGACATTATATATGACATCATATGTAATGTCAATTATTTTCAAAAAAGTATAGACACAATAGGATTGCCTCCAGCTTTTATTACCATATATTAACATAATTCTCTTAATGCTAATAGGAGGCATGCTCCTGGGCGGGGCCAGCCTGGCCCTGGCCAGCAATGATAATCCAACCGGCAGCCGACCAGGGGGACGGTTCCCCTGCTTCCTTCCTGCCTGATCCCCGAAATTCGCAATACTATTTTCGGCAATGTTTGATTATAATGATTAATAAATATAATTTTAAATTCGGGGGGTTGGTTAAAATGTCCGAAAACGCAGACCGGGCTGTCGCGCTGCACAAAGAAGGCAAGTTAAACTGCGCTCAAACCATATTGTCAGTCTACGGGCCGGAATACGGACTGGATAGAATAACGGCAATCAAAATAGCCTCGTGCTTTGGCGCGGGCATGGGCCGCATGGGTGAAACCTGCGGGGCGGTAACCGGGTCTTTTATGGTCTTGGGCCTGGCTTCTAATCTTGAGGAAATTAAAGACCGTGATAAAGCTTATGCCCCGGTAAAAAAATTCCGGGAAAAGTTTGTTGCCCGCAACGGCTCCCTCCGCTGCAAAGACCTTCTCGGCTGTGACATGGATACCGAGGAAGGCATGAGAATAATGAAGGAGAAAAAACTGAGCGCTGCCATATGCCCGAAAATAGTCCGGGACGCCGCGGAAATCCTGGAAGAATT
>CAYNIY010000101.1:0-3317 GCA_964397525.1 uncultured Eubacteriales bacterium | reverse complement strand
TCGGCATCCGCCAGCTCCCAGGCGTGAGCAGGCATCTGATCGCGGGTCTCCAGGCAGACAACCCTGACCTCCCCCGCTCCCAGGCGCAGCGCGGTGCGGGCCGCATCCAGGGCCACGTCTCCCCCGCCGATAACAATGACCCGGCTGCCGACCGCCGGTTTACCAGGCGCCCTGGCAGCTTTCAAAAATGGCAGGGCCTTCAATACCGCCGGGTGATCGAAACCGGGCAGCTTTAATCCCCGCCCGGCCCAGAGGCCCGTGCTTATAATAACAGCGTCGCTGGTATTCCTAACCTGCTCAACCGTGATATCCCTGCCCACATCCACCCCGGACCGGATCTCCACGCCCGCCGCCAGGATCTCGTCAATGTCCCGCTGCAAAACCTCTGCAGGCAGGCGGTACGCCGGAAGCGAGGTGAGAAAGTGTCCGCCGGGCGACGGCAAGCGGTCATAAACAACCACCTGGTGGCCGAGGCGCGCCAGATCATATGCCGCAGTAAGGCCGGACGGGCCGGCGCCGACCACAGCCACCCGCTTGCCGCTGTCCCGTACCGGGGCAGGCTCAAGAGGCGCTCCTGCCGCTTCCACTGCGAACCGTTTCAGATCCCTGATGGCCAGGGGCTCATCGACAATAGCCCGGCGGCAGGCATCCTCACACGGGTGCGGGCAGATCCAGGCGCAGACGGACGGAAACGGGTTGTTGGCGCGAATCAGCCGGTAAGCTTCACGGTAATCACGCCTGGCTATGGCAGCCAGGTAGCCCTGGACATCTGTATGTACCGGGCAGGCGCCGGTGCAGGGCGGCAGCAGCTCGCTCAAGAAATGAAACCTCCATTAACATATTGATTCATGGTTTTTTCGACGCCGGCCGGGCAATGCCCTTGGAAAATTAATAAAAATTTTGCTAAAATTTAAAAATTACAGCCATTTCACAGTATTTCAAAGGATTATACAATTTTGTATAGAATATCTGAAATGCATTGTTTTGATCGACCCGGCAGCACTTGCACGATACTTGCTAAAATCATAAAAGGAGCATAAAAGTTTAAATGAAATTCCCCACACTAAAAATAGGCAACCTGGTGCCCCGCTACCCCATCATCCAGGGCGGCATGGCCATCCGGGTATCCACAGCCCCTCTGGCCGCAGCCGTAGCCAACGCGGGTGGGATAGGCATCATCGCCGCCACCGGCCTGCCGCTGGATGAGCTGAAAAGTGAAATCAGGGAAGCCCGCCGCCTATCCAAAGGAATAATCGGCATTAATATCATGTTCGCCGTCCGCGAGTTTGCCGCCCTGGTTCACACGGCCATCGAAGAGAAAATTGACCTGATCATCACCGGGGCCGGCTTTTCCAGGGATATTTTCAAGTGGGGCATTGACGCCGGGGTCCCGATCGTCTCCATCGTCTCTTCGGCCAAGCTGGCGAAGATCGCTGAAAAACTGGGCGCTTCCGCGGTGGTAGCCGAGGGAGTAGAAGCCGGCGGGCACCTGGGAACCCTCCGTTCGGTTGAAGAAATCGTACCGGAAATCGCAGCCGCCGTAAAAATACCTGTCATCGCCGCCGGCGGAGTTGTCGACGGCAAGGGCATCGCCAAAATGGTCCGGCTTGGCGCCAGCGGCGTCCAGATGGCAACACGTTTCGTGCTCAGCATGGAATGTACCGTAGCCGATGCTTTCAAACAGATGTACCTAAAAGCAACAGCCGACGACGTGGTGCTGATCACCAGCCCGGTAGGAATGCCGGGCCGTGCACTGCGCAACCCGCTGGTTGACAAGATCCTGAGCAAAACACCCCCGGAACCGATAGATTGTGACGGGTGCCTGAAGCAGTGCTCCCGTGAATACTGCATCATCAAGGCCCTGGAAAATGCCCGCCTGGGCAATGTTGACGAAGGGGTCGTGTTCACCGGCAAGAATGTGTACCAGATTAAAGAAATCCTGCCGGTGCAAGAAATCTTTGACAAGCTGGCAGCCGAAATGGCAGCCGAACCAGACTAAAAAAGGAAGCAGGGGACGGTTCTCCTGCTTCCTTTTTATGAGGGAAGCAGAGGGACGTTCTTTTTGCTTCCTTTTATTTTGCACGTTACATAAGAATAATAGCGCCAGTTGTTGACTTGTTGTTTTGTTTAGCAATTATGACAGGAAGAAATGGTGGTTATAGGTCCAGCTGCAGCCGACTAAGTTGTGCGGATAAATCCGCACCTACAATCGGTGATATTTCCCCCTTGGGTGTGTTACGAGGGCGGGCTTTAGGCCGCTAAGGCTGTTCGTTCATAGCGGTAATTGCCTGCTAAATTAACACATCCTGTCTTAAAAACCTGCTGAAGATTAAGCTGCGGATCAGCATGCGCAGGCTGGAATCACCTGCCGCCACCTTGCCCAGTGTACTGTATTTCTGCAGTTCCCGATGCATTTTAGCAATGTCCAGGTACTCCCGCTCATTTGGGCTCCGGAAATGATGTTGCAATATATAGCACCTTCAAAACACTTTCATGCTCCTCTTAATGTTCATTCTATTGCCTTTATGGCATATTTTCCTGCCTACAAGTAATAACGATACTCATTCATCTGCCTGCCCTCTTTTGTCGTGAATGACGAATCAAGGACAAACCCATTCTTTAAATAAAACGCATTTACTGACTCGTTATTGACCTTATCCGTTTCAGTTTTTATGTATTTGAATTGGGCTCCATTCTTGTGATCTTTCTGGTTTTTCATACTTTCTCCAACTTGTTCTTTTAATGCGGTGATGAGTAACGAACCAACACCTTTATTCAAAAAATTAGGGACAACTCCAATAGAGGCTAATGTAATATAGTTATCATCCCTCAAGCTCACCTTTGAGTAAGTCAAAGCTCTGATGAGCCGGAACATCACTTTAGGTTTCCTGAATAATGCCAAGATACTATACCATGCAAATGCAATCAATTTCTTCTTTAAGAGATAATTATAGAACTGTGATATATTCTCAGAATATGCCAGGAATCCGATGAGGGAATGTTTAGTATTTTTGGACTCATCCTCAAAAGCCCCCAGCACCCCTGAATATTCATGTGCCATAAAGCCTTTATACATCTCTATTAAGAAACCTTCCCCTAGAAATGTCAGGAAGAATCCTTTAAACGTCCTAACATGTATATCCGCTATTTGTGAAGCGTATTTTGTATCTGTAATTTTCTCAATCTTCAATAATCACAGCCCTTTATGTATAGAATCGCTTCATACTAACTAACCTTTTTTTGTCTTTCTTCTACTACCATAAACTCCACCACCGGACTATCATCAACTTTGCCAACTATCGCTAATGCAGTCCTAA
>CAYNIY010000100.1:1331-3319 GCA_964397525.1 uncultured Eubacteriales bacterium | reverse complement strand
TCAGAGATGGTATTGATCTCGTGGTGACAGGCTTGCCGAAAGCTTCAGTCCTGAAGCCGATTTTATCGAAAGGAACATCGGATATATACAGCCAGGAAGTACCGCCGTATTCTTTTTCTCCGTAGATATCTTTAATGTACCTGGGATCCTTGCTCATCCTGTCCCGTGCCTGTGCCAGCATTTCATCCTTCTCCCCGTAGGTTAAGGCCTCTGAGAGACATGCCGTCACACATGCCGGCTCAAGTCCATCTTCCTTCATGCGGTCGTAACAAAAACGGCATTTTTGCACGTATGGAAAAGTCTTATCCCACTGGAAGCCGGGCACGCCGAAGGGGCAGGCGATCATGCAGTAGCGGCAGCCGACGCAGTAATCCTTGTTCAGTTCAGTCGGCTTGTAGATGACCGCTCCTTCTTTGGTTTTAACAAACGAATGGGTAAAGCAGGCAGACTCACAGGCGGGCTCATTGCAGTGCATGCATTGTCTTTTTACGAAGCGCCACTTGAGTTGGTCGCCTTCTTCGAGCACATAGGAATTTACGTTGGTCCAGGTATCAGCGCTTAATTTTCCGGGGCTGTCCCAGACGTTGGAGAACTCGCTCGGCTTGGCCGGCAGGTCGTTCCATGACTTGCACGCAATCATGCAGGCGCGGCAGCCGATACACCTGGTAATATCTACCAGGACACTCTTTGACATAGTTACACCTCCGGTTTCTGCTTTGATTTAAGGTGTTATTTCCAGACTTTCTTCACTTTGCATCAGTAATTTCAACTGGTTGATTAACATAGCCTTCCTGCAAAGCCAATAGGTCCAGGTGGACAGTATTGATGTCTTCCCAGAATAAGTCTAAATTACTGCTGTCAAACATCATGGCCTCATTGATAGTTTTTATATAGCCGTGACAGTTGTCGCAATAATAAACGCGGTATTTCTCCATTCCTTCCACGTTGAAGAAACGTGATTCATGACTGGAGCAGTAAGGGCAGCCCAAGCGCTGGACTCTCCATTTTACCTCACACATACCGCAGTACAGATATCTCTTCCCTCCTTCCTTTTCAAGCAGTGCCAAGGTGGGTTTACCGCTGCAAACCGGGCAGGTGCCTTTTAGCCATTGTTCAGGGGCAAAAAAAGCAGAGACCTTATGTGCGTACTGCTTCATAAACGGTTTGACCGCATGGTTTAAGATAAAACCTAAGCTTTCAGAAGATAATTCCTCATTGAAAGATTCCAGCAGGTTTGTACCAGGTGCGAAGGCCTGCGTAACAAAAAGTTCTTTTGCCTCAGCGGCAGCCGGTAAAGCGCTTAAAATTTTGTTTATATCTCCCTCCAGGTCAGGTTTATGCTTTACAACGATGCTAGCAACGTCTTTTAAAACATCAAAAAACATATCCGCATTTACCATCGGAGGGCAGACCTCTATTATAGAAACATCATTTTCACTTAACGACTTTAATAAACCAGCCTGCGGCCTAAGAATCGTAACTGCATCATCCGGAAGAACAATTTTTGTAAACTCCTTGTTGAAATCAATAAGCATTTGCTGAACCGTATTGTTTGTCATTCTAAACACTCACTTTCTATGAGATTTCCAGAACTACAGCCGGCTAATTGGATTTAGAAGAAAATATGAAGGGGGCAAAGTTTTACCTCTGTTTAAAGATCTCCTTTCCGCATATGTTTCATCTATTTGATAATTCGAGCCTTAACCAGGAATGATGTTTCGCCATATATTCTGCAAAACGAGAAACCGGCCAGACATTGCTAATAGCAAAGCTGGCCGGCAATAAATGCAAACCCAACTCTCCTTTTCACAATGGAAGGCACTCCAGTTTCCCGGGGCACCCGATGCCTGCTGGCCGTGGCGATACAGCTTTAGGCCAGACAGATCGGAGATCATTGTATTTAATTTTCACCAAATGACAAAGCATATAGCATATATGTTTCATCTATTTGATAATTCGAGCCTTAACCAGGAATGATGTTTCGCCAT
>CAYNIY010000100.1:0-1231 GCA_964397525.1 uncultured Eubacteriales bacterium | reverse complement strand
CCTGCTGGCCGTGGCGATACAGCTTTAGGCCAGACAGATCGGAGATCATTGTATTATATTTAATTTCTTTAAATTCCACTGATATAATTAAATTCCTGCTTGATGAAAAAATATTAGTGCAATATTTTTGTAAGGCTATATTTTTTATTGAAGAACAGTATTATGATTTAACAGTGAGGAATTAATAGAAACATTGCATTATGCAAATAAGTACAACACAACATGGCATAAATTAATACATGACAAATAAGGCCATAATTATTTATAACTTAACATAAACATATATAACATAAGACAAAAGTCATTATTTTTATAAAAACAACAAACAACAGCAGGAATATAATACCTTATGACACAAATAAAATAATTAAATCATGTCTTTGCAGGAATATTGTTGTATTTAGAAGAAATTGATTATGCAGTAAAGCAAACATAATACACTCTCCGAGCCAGGATATCTAAAGCTCTAAAGCTATGATTTCTGGCCGTTAGGGTGCTCCTGGAAACCGGAGTGCCTTCCATTTGTGAAAAGGAGAGTTGGATCCGGTAAGTTATTATGCCGGGCCGGCTTTGTTTTTCACAGCCTGCCCGGCATTATTTATAAATGTACTACAAATGTCTTTGATATCTGAAAATCAAATAATTCATATCTCCGAGCCTTGTAAACCTAAAGCTGCAGTGCTATGGTTTCTGGCCGTCAGGGTAAACCGGGAAACTGGAGTGCCTTCCATTGCGAAAAGGAGAGTTATGGCTGGTATTAATGGGCCGACTTTGTTTTTCGTAAAGTCTGTCCATTTTTTGATCTCATAAATTATTTTTGTTTTTTCTTTGCGCCTGCTGCTATTTGCGGTGTCCTGTTCTGGCTATTAGGTCCTTAAAGTCTGGAAGGTAATACGACTGGTTTTCTTCACACATCCTGATGCATTTGCCGCACAAATGTCCCGGATAATAGAAAATATATGCCGAAATAGCTAAAACAGGCGCCGTTGCAGGAGGCGTGATATCAAAGGATATTAAATTGTATTATACAGCGTTAGGATTAGGAGGTGGTTCACAGAAAGCACAAATATTTCAGGGTTATTAGTTTGGAGGTGGTATAACTTTTAATTTCAAAGACTTATTTTTTGCACTGATTTCTAGATTCTGATTTAAAAAATCTATAGCATTTATGTTTATTAAAAATATTAAAAAGTTGAGGGGGTTTTTGAATATGGCTAATGCTCCAGTAATG
>CAYNIY010000099.1:0-3353 GCA_964397525.1 uncultured Eubacteriales bacterium | reverse complement strand
CCACTCCCTTTGCTGTGGAGGCCATGGCCTGGAAGGGAATTGACATGAGTGATTATCGGGCGGCTGCGTTAACCCGGGAAATGGTGCAGGAAGCAGACCTGGTTTTAACAATGACCCGGGGGCATCTCGAACAGCTTAATATTCTGTTTCCCGGTTATCACAGTAAGGCATTTACACTTGCCGATTTTGCCGGCTCCGGGAGTGATATTGCGGATCCCATCGGGCAGTCTCTGGAGGTTTACCGCCAGTGTGCCCGCAGCCTCGAAGAGCTGATAGACCGCGTACTGGACAAGCTTGTTGATCTAGATTAAATAAACAGCAAAGCCCGCAACTGCTGAAGGATTATTATGCGTTTTTTAGAGGGAAATATTTATATGCTGTAGAACACTGTTAGCAGATCTATTCCTGCAAATTACATGGTGAAAGAAAGGTTTTGAGGAAAATGAGGGTAGCCCTGGCGTGTGATCACGGGGGTTTCAGGCTGAAGAATTATATCGCCGGCTTTTTCAAGGAGTGCGGCATAGAATATAGTGATTTGGGAACATTTTCAGAGGATCCGGTGGACTACCCTGATATCGCTCTCAAAGTAGCTGAGGCGGTGCAGTGCGGTGATTTTAATCAGGGCGTGCTTTGCTGCGGCACCGGCATAGGCGTGGCCATAGCTGCAAACAAGGTGCCCGGCATCAGGGCGGCTCAGTGCCACGACACCTTCTCGGCCCGTGCGGCCAGGGAACACAATGATGCCAATATCCTGACCATGGGCGAGCGTGTGATCGGGTGCGGCCTGGCCAGGGATATTGTCAAGGTCTGGCTTGAAGCGGAGTTTCAAGGGGGGCGCCATGCCACCCGGGTAAACAAAATAAGTCTCATTGAGCAAAAATATTATAGTGGCAGCCGGTAGCGTGAAACAGCCGGTGTAGGGGGAGGGTTTAGTATGAATCTGATGCGGCCTCTGTCTGAAGTTGACCCGGAAATATACCAGGCCATAGAGCTGGAAACACGGCGTCAGCAGCGGACCCTGGAATTGATCGCTTCTGAAAATGTGGCCAGCGTGGCGGTGCTGGAGGCGCAGGGATCGGTTCTGACCAACAAATACGCTGAAGGGTACCCTGGCCGCCGCTACTACGGCGGTTGTGAGTATGTGGACATTGCGGAAAATCTGGCTATCGCCCGGGCGAAAGAATTATTCGGAGCCGACTATGCCAACGTGCAGCCTCATGCGGGCGCCCAGGCCAACACGGCTGTTTATTTTGCCCTGCTGAAACCCGGTGATACGATTCTGGGTATGGACCTGGCCCACGGCGGTCACCTCACCCATGGCAGCCCCATAAATATTTCCGGATCCTATTTCAAGAACGCGTTTTACGGTGTGGAAAAGGAAACCGGCCGGATAAATTACGAGCAGCTCTTTGCTGCAGCCATGGAGTGCAAGCCAAAACTGATCATCGGGGGCGCCAGCGCCTACCCCCGTGAGATTGATTTTTACAAGATGAAAGAAGTCGCCGAAGAGGTGGGCGCCTACCTGATGGTTGATATGGCCCACATCGCCGGCCTGGTGGCGGCGGGCCTGCATATGAGCCCGGTGCCGCATGCTGATTTGGTTACCACCACCACCCACAAGACCCTGCGCGGCCCCCGAGGCGGTTTGATTTTGAGCCGGGATGGGAATAAGTACGGCACAAAAATCAACAGGGCTGTTTTCCCCGGCATCCAGGGGGGGCCCCTGATGCATGTTATTGCGGCCAAAGCGGTTGCCTTGAAAGAAGCGCTGGAGCCCAGCTTTAAAGAATACCAGCAGCAGATCGTCAATAACGCGGGGGCGCTGGCCTCAGCCCTGCTGGAACGGGGCTTTGACCTGGTATCCGGCGGCACCGACAACCATCTGATCCTGGTTGACTTAAGGTGCAAGAAAATAACAGGCCGGGAAGCCCAGGAACTTTTTGATGTCGTGGGTGTTACAGTAAACAAGAACGCGATACCATATGATCCCCAGCCGCCCAATACCGCCAGCGGTATCCGCATCGGCACACCTGCGGTTACCACTCGCGGCCTGGTTGAAGAGGACATGATCCAGATCGCGGAAATAATGGACTACGCCATAGCCAACCGCGATGACCAGGGCAAACTGAAAAAGGCCAGGGATAAAGTGGCCGGCATCTGCGACAAGTATCCGCTGTATTGAAAATTTAGATGTGAGACGTGAGAACTGTAGGTGCGGCTTCAGCCGCACAATATTGGCGGGTTAAAACCCGCCCTACAGGCGAACGGTAATGCAGCGAATTGTTTATCTGCTGCTGGCGTCCTATGGCCCGAGAGGAATGCAGGAAATACTGACGTCCGACGTTTGACATCAGACATCCGAATTGTGAGGTTTATATGAGAAACGAGCCTGAAAACATCATTGAAACCAAGGATCAGCCCACGGACTTTGCTCCGTGCCCCATATCCCGCCCGGGCTGGGATCAGTACTTCATGAGCATAGCAAATGTTGTGGCCACACGCTCAACCTGTCTCAGACGGCAGGTTGGTTCTGTGGTTGTCAAAGATAAAAGAATTCTCGCCAGCGGTTACAATGGTGCGCCGGCGGGCTTGAGGCACTGTCTGGATATTGGCTGCCTGCGGGAACAAAAAGGAGTGCCTTCCGGCCAGCGTCACGAACTTTGCCGGGGTCTTCACGCTGAGCAAAACGCCATCATCCAGGCCGCAGTGCATGGCATAGCCATTAAGGGATCCGTATATTATGTTACTCACCAGCCCTGTGTCCTGTGCGCCAAAATCCTGATCAACGCGGGGATCAGGAAGATCGTGTTCCAGGGTGAATACCCGGACCCGATGGCCCTGGAGCTTTTTGAAGAAGCCGGGGTCGAGCTGGTGCACTACCAGCCGGAGGCCTGAATGTTTTTTCTTTTAAACAAGGCTGGCTGTGCTTCAGCTTCATTTTATTATAAATATAATTGGCCGGTGCGGAGGACGTCCTATTGTTAAAAATATTGGCTGTATTCGGAACCAGGCCCGAAGCGATTAAAATGGCGCCCCTGGTTCAAGAACTTGAGAAATACCCGGAAATCATCAGCTGCCGGGTGGCTGTCACGGCCCAGCACAGGGAAATGCTGGACCAGGTGCTTTCGTTATTCAACATCAATCCTGCCTATGACCTGAATATTATGCAGCAGGGACAGAATCTTTTTGATATCACCGCCCGGGCCCTTTCCGGTCTGCAGCAGGTTTTTCAGGAGGAAAAACCGGACCTGGTGCTTGTGCATGGTGATACCACCACCACTTTCGTGGCAGCGCTGGCTGCTTACTACCTGCAGATCCCTGTGGGACATGTCGAAGCCGGGCTCAGGACCCGT
>CAYNIY010000098.1:0-3377 GCA_964397525.1 uncultured Eubacteriales bacterium | reverse complement strand
CATTTAAAGGAAGTAATATTTAATTTAAATAAGTATTTACACTAATATAAATTACTGGTATTATATAGTAGAATTTTAAGATATTTTGTCGAAAAAAGGGAGAGATTGAAGTGAAGGCAACGGGCATTGTTAGAAAAGTGGATGAGCTCGGGCGGGTAGTATTACCCATAGAATTGAGGCGCACCTTAAGCATTGCGGTGAAAGATCCTCTGGAAATCTTTATTGATGGGGAGCATGTTATTCTGAAGAGGTATGAGCCGGCTTGTACTTTTTGCGGCAGCGCAGACGATATAATTTACTTCCAGGGAAAGAACGTCTGTGGGGAGTGCGTCACAGCGATACACGAAAACGTAAAAGCATAATAGTACTAAAAATAAACCCTCCGGGGTTTATTTTTTTGTCCAGCCGAGGAAAGCCAGGGGGAAAATCAGCTATTTATCTGCCTCACCGGATCAGATATAATATCAAAGGAACTTAAAAAAACCAGGCAGGGGAGTGTTTAATCTTGCAGGACTATACTGTTATTGCAGTTGTCACGGAATACCTGGACGTAGTCAAGTATGCCGCAGGTGATAATGACTATGGCCTGTTGTTCGCTGCCGGTTCAGCCGCCACGGCACAGACCATTAATTTCAAGGCCAAAAACGACGCTGATGCGATTTTCAAAGGCGTAATGATGGGCAAGGAAAAGGGGTTCTTTTAAATTCGCGGTTAAAGCTTTCGAGAGGGAAGGGGAGCAGCGCCATGAAATTTGAAAAATGCCTGGAATACCATTGCAGCAGCGTGCAAAGTAAGGTCAAGGTGAAGATTATAGTCCATCTGGCTGAAAGATGGTGCGGTTATGATATCGTGAGGCTCAGCGAGTGTCAGAGCAGTGCAGCCTGCGGTATTGGAAGGTGTGAATTTATAAGCATAGAAGAAGAAAAGGCATTTGACCAGTTGATCGCAGATTATCACAATCAGATGGATACTAGGGATGAGATCAGGGACAAACTGAAATATTCAAATCAATAAACAAACATCAGTCAAAATAAAAAAGACAGAAGTTGAAAATCAAATGATACACTCGTTCCAGAAAAAAAAGGGAGTGCACCAGGCCTGGGGATTAATCGCCGGCGGCAGCCTCCTGGCACTGTTTGGCAAGCTGTCGGGGGACTTAGCAGCACAGGATCTGAATGCGTTTGACACGCTGGTTGGCAATTTTATCCGCAGCTATGCCAGCGAGTCGCTGACCGTGCTGGCTGTGGTGATCACCAATATGGGTTCTGCCGCCTTTGAAATCAGTCTGATGCTGATCGCAGGCGGCTACATGTATTTTTATATGAAACAAACCAGGGAACCGCTGATGCTGGCCGTTTCTCTGGCGGGCACCTGGCTGCTGAATAATCTGCTGAAAACAATTTTCCAACGCACGCGGCCGGATACTCTGCACCTGGTTGCAGTAGGCGGCTTCAGCTTTCCCAGCGGTCATGCCATGATTGCTACGGCATTTTACGGTATGCTTGGTTATATAATCTGGTCGCACCTGCGGCAGGGGTCAAAGCCAGCCTGGTATGTGCTGCTGTTGACATTCTGCCTGGTCATTGCCATCGGTGTCAGTCGCGTCTATTTGGGCGTCCATTATCCAAGCGACGTGGTTGCCGGGTTCGCCGCGGGCGGGGTATGTCTGCTGGCTTGTGTGCTCACCCTCAGGGCGCTCAGGCGCAGCAGGAGCTGAAATTTGAATGAGGCCGATAAATTCGGCCTCATTTTGTTATTCTTATGGCTGCAGGCGGATTGATATGGTTATGCCACCAGCTATTAATTTTATCCGGAAGATGCAAAGGCCCGGTGAACCCAAGCAACAGTACTCTTGTAAACCAAAACCGCTCTAACAGCAAGGCAGCCAGAACAGCGGGTACAGTCAGCCCGATCAATACGAAAGCGATTGGCCCGTAAGTATAGTTGTAATAATTGTGCAGGATTATATTTACTGGCAGGTGGAGGTACATGATCGGCAGTGAATACCGGCCCAGGAGCGCCAGGGTATTTCCTGCTCTAAAAGCAGCGCATTTTTGGCTGCAGGCGATAAGCGCAACTGACATGACGATGGGAACGGTCAAATCCATCAGCAAAGTGCTGTAAGTACCGTACTTGAGGTTTATTGAATATTTGAACAGCCCCGTTATGCCGTAAAATACAAGGGCTGCGCTGACAGCTGCCGAAGCTGCAGTGACTTTGGTGTTTATGCGTTTTAAAACTTCCCGGGCATAAAAACCGAAGGCGTAATAGGCCAGCGCAAAGAGGGCGACATCAATATTCCAGGGGATCATATACTGGTTGGTGTAAGCGATGAAGGGTGCGTAGTGAACCAGGATAAAGGCAATTCCGACGATCGACAAACAAGCGGCGATGGATTTGAAGGCCTTTTGGATAAAGGCAAAGGCTATTTGGGTAGCATAAAGGCAGGTAACAAACCAGAAAATCACATAGAAGCCGCCGGTATATCTGCCGCCGGGGTAAAAATTAAAGGCGAAGCAGTCGGCAATTTTATGATAGTCCAGGTTTTTGTTGCCCAGATAATATTCAATGACGACAATGATGGCCATGAAGGATATGTACGGCAACAGCAGCTGGCAGGTGCGCCTGA
Source organism: uncultured Eubacteriales bacterium (assembly GCA_964397525.1). Taxonomy (GTDB): domain Bacteria; phylum Bacillota; class Desulfotomaculia; order Desulfotomaculales; family Pelotomaculaceae; genus Syntrophopropionicum. Next base: position 748 of record CAYNIY010000098.1, on the reverse strand, counting down.
CAGACCAATTCATAAACGATGGCCAGTCTTCCTGCGGTTTGAATAAATATCCGCTGATAATAAAGAAGAGGGGCATGTGGAACCAGTAGAGATAACTGGCGGTGCTGCTTCCGGAATGCCCTGCCGCAACTGCGATTATACCCAGACCTTTGGCGATGTCAACCCACTTCTGCCTGTTGTTTAAATCAGACGTGTAGATCACTCCAGATGGTTTTTCTCTGTTATTCTACAATAAAAAACAAAGCCCCTCTTTTTTAAAAAAAGGATAAGCTTAAATCATCGCGAAATATTAATTTTATACTTGAGAGGGGTGTTTCTGTGAACTGGCTGTTGATATTTTCAGCTTTAGTCGTCTTGGTGTCGATAGCGGGCATGTTCCATGCCATAAAAAACAATAAAACAAAAATGGGCTGGATTTTAATGCTCGTGGCAGGCCTTTATGGGGTTATTGTTTTTTCGATGCAGTATACGGGTTAAACGATGGGTTGGAGACAGGTTGACAGGGCCAGTCCTGATATGCTAATCTATATTCCGCGGGGCTGCAGTCCTTGACAAATCAAATTGTTATAGTAAAATATCAATATGCGGAAGTAGCTCAGCGGTAGAGCATCGCCTTGCCAAGGCGAGGGTCGCGAGTTCGAATCTCGTCTTCCGCTCCATTTTATTTGGCGACATAGCCAAGTGGTAAGGCAGAGGACTGCAAATCCTCCACTCCCCAGTTCAAATCTGGGTGTCGCCTCCAAAAAGA
>CAYNIY010000097.1:0-3414 GCA_964397525.1 uncultured Eubacteriales bacterium | reverse complement strand
TTTTTGACAGCTGAAGAGGTTGCACAACATCTGAAATTATCACCTTATACAATTCGCGAATATGCGAAAGACGGGAAAATACCAGCACTGAAATTTGGCAGGACATGGCGCTTTAGCCCCCAAGCAATCAAAAAATGGATAGAAAAAGAAGAATACTTAACGAAATCGGAATTTAAGGTGTGGGAAAAAAAAGTAACTGGATGTCTTGATACGGAGGATCCGGAAGAGGCAGCCGCAATTGATATGTTCAACAAGCATTTTACTGAATTGTTTTGGATTCTCCCAAAAGAAAAAAGATACACTTTTATGAAATTATTGAAGGACATTAAAAGTATTATTACTTTTGAAACTGGGAAGTCTTTTAGCAGCGGCCTTAATCTGGGTAGGAATTTAAATAAAACATAAAAGATAATATACAATCTGCCTGAGAGATTAAATATTGTTGTATTGGATAACGACAAATTGGTAATAAAGACCGGTGTTACATCTTTGTTACATAAGAAGGATAGCCCGGTGACGGGCGGGTCTTAGTGTGTTTGTCTTTTTAATTAAAATAAACTATACTTGTCTAAAGTATAGCTCAATGGAGGACGGCTATGGAGCTGGCCAAACGTCTGGCTGCGGCAGCTGTATACGTGCCCGCGGGAAGTGTTCTCGCAGATATCGGTACTGATCACGCATACCTGCCCATATACCTGGCGGAAACAGGTGTCTGCCAGAGGGTGATAGCCACTGAGTTAAGGCCCGGTCCTTACCATTCAGCGCTCCGAAAAGTTACAGAACACAAGCTTAATCACAGGATTGATCTAAGGCTGGGTGATGGACTTAGTGTTATAAATCCGGGCGAAGCAGACGTGCTCGTGCTTGCAGGCATGGGCGGCAACACGATCAGGGAGATACTTGCCGCAGCACCTGCGATCACAAGTAAAGTCAGAATGCTCATCCTGCAGCCGATGGCCGACCACGGAGATCTCAGAGCCTGGCTGGCGGGTAACGGCTGGAAAATGTATGATGAGCAGCTGGTGGAGGAAAACGGTAAAATATACGTTATTATCGCTGCCGTACCAGGGCACGAATTGATAAAAGACCCCATACTGATGGAGTTGGGGCCGCGGCTGGCGGAAAAGAAAGGCCCTCTGTTTAAAAAATACCTGAAGATAATCGCAGGCAGATACGAACGGGCTCTGACCGGGATAAAAGCATCAAAAAGCGATGCGGCTGTAAAAAAGGCACTGGATACTGAAGAAAAACTGGCAGGGATCAGGAGGATTGCAGGTTGTCTGTAAAATGCAGCAGTCTTTTTAGCTTTATTGAAAAAATAGCACCCTGTGACCTGGCAGAAAACTGGGACAACAGCGGCCTCCAGATTGGCGATCCACAGGCTGATATTGATAAGGCCCTGCTTACAATTGATGTTAATTTAGCAGTTGCGCGAGAGGCAGCAAAAAATGGAGCGGGCCTGATCATCAGCCACCACCCCCTAATGATGAAGCCGCCCAGGACAATCAATATCAGGCAGCCGCTGGGTGAACTGATCAGTTTTCTGATCCGCAATAATATTACAGTTTATGCAGCTCATACCAACCTTGATGCTGCAAACAGCGGAGTCAGCAGCGCTCTCGCCCGCAGACTTGGCCTCATTAACCCGGCTGTTTTGCGCCAGACCGGGATTTTAAGATATTATAAATTGGTTGTATTCGTGCCAGTGGGACATGAAGATAATGTGCGGGATGCAGTTCTGGAAGCCGGCGCCGGCTGGACAGGCAACTACAGTCACTGTTCTTTTATGACCAGGGGACTGGGGACATTTAAACCTCTGGCAGGTTCCACCCCGTATTATGGCAGGGCTGGCGAAATGGAACAGGTGGAAGAGGTAAGACTTGAGACCATTGTCCCTGCTGCTGTTTTGAAAAAAGCTGTAGAGACGATGCTGGAGGCCCACCCATACGAGGAAGTGGCATACGACATACTGCCCCTGGAAAACAGCGGGACAGTCAACGGTCATGGCAGGGTGGGCAAACTTGCGGCGCCTATGCCATTCAGACAGTTTGCTGAAGTGGTCAAGACCGCGCTTGGATTGTCCACAGTCTGTATGGGAGGCAGCCCTGACTGTATAGTAAGGAAGGTTGCCGTGTGCGGCGGCTCTGGAGCGGATCTGTGGCCGGACGCCTTACAAGCGGGTGCGGATATTATTGTCACCGGAGATGTAAAATATCACACGGCCCAGGATATGACAGCCGCAGGCATGAATTTTATTGATGCGGGGCACTACGGCACTGAATGGGTTGTTTTGCCTGTGCTTCTTAAACAACTGACAGATATGTGTATTGAAACAAATGTTAATGTAGAATTGTTATTATCAAAAACCAATACCGACCCTTTCACCTACTTTTAAGATAGGGAGCTGTGCTTCCTATCTTAAATATTTTTAAGGAGATGTTTACATGCCGGATTATAAGCTGCTATTGGAGATCCAGGTTCTGGACGAGCAAAAAAGAGCCCTGGAACAAAAACTGAGAGAGGGACAGACATCAGATGAGTTAAAAGCTCTTAAAGCCGAAATTGAGGCAGGCCGTTCAATATTTAATAAACTAAAGGGAGAATATAGCAATCAAAAAAAAGCTCAAAAGACAAAAGAGATGGATGTAGCCATGGCGAATGAAGAGCTCAATAATCTGGATCAGAAATTGTACGATGGCTCAATCACTAATGTCAAAGAAATTAATTCAAACAGCAAGAAATTAGAGAGCATAAAGAACAAGATAAAACAGGAAGAGGACGACATCCTGGTTTTGATGGAAGAACAGGTAAATCTTCGGGCAAAACTGGAGAAAATGAGTGCTGATCTTAACAGTAAAGCAGAAGATTACCGCAGAAAACACGGCTCCTTATTGGCCAACCAGCAAAAGCTCCAGCAGCTTATTGCACAGATCCCTTTGGCCAGGCAAAAACTGCTGGATAAAGTTGATGCTGAAATATGGCACAAATATATGGATATGAAAAAGATTTTTGACGATCCGCTGGCACGGGTGGAAAAAGGGATATGCATGGGCTGCCGGGTGGGGATTACCTTTAACGAACTGCGTTTATTGAAGCAGGGCGAAGGCTTGGTCTTCTGCAGTCACTGCGGCAGATTGCTTTACTGGGAAAGGCAGGGGTAGCATAATATTTACTTATAGTTAGAAGTTTTGAATTTCTCATTTATGATTCCTGAGATGCGTTCATTAAGGGCGTGTTTCTTTTTTTGTAATTTTGCAGGATATATGCAGTACTGATACCCTTCGAGCTGTTCAAATATATCATTAATATTTGCATGTCCTTATACCAAAGTATATAAACTTATACGCTAAAAAGGCAGCCAGTTTTATACATATAACCCATTGAGATCTATACCAAGGCAGGATGTTTTCCATT
>CAYNIY010000096.1:0-3446 GCA_964397525.1 uncultured Eubacteriales bacterium | reverse complement strand
GGCTATGATATGAAAGCTGCTGTTAACAAAAAAGTCTGTATCAGGTGCGGGAACTGCGAAGTGGTTTGCGAGGGCGTGTTTGAGCTGGATGCCGACGGCAAATCAACGGTTATAGTCAAGGTGGTACCCCGGGAATCCGAAGCGCTCGCCAAAGAGGCAGAGGACCAGTGCCCGGCAGGGGCGATCACTGTCAAATAAAGACCTGCTGACATCAGTTTGCACCAATAAACGGAAAAATATTACTAACCTGCTAATCACTTTTACCGGTTTTTACGCCTGAAAAGACTTTAAAAATGAAGGGATACTATATCACACAAAGAACTGGTATTGTGTGGTATTATTTAATAGTGCATGTATCACGGGCTGTCGAAAGAAATTTAGATTGCAGAGGGAATTTTAAGATGTGTTTTTCAGCTACGGCCAGTTTCGCCGGTGGAGTGATTATCACCTCGATCGGCGCGGCAGCAATTCGCAAGAACACGGAGCCTTCACAGCGCCTCTTTGCGGCCATCCCAATGCTGTTTGGCCTGCAGCAGATATCCGAGGGATTTGTCTGGCTGGCACTTCAGTCGCCGGGTCAAGACATGGTCCTGAAGGTGTCGGCCTATTTCTTCCTTGTCATAGCGCTGGTGGTCTGGCCGACGATGCTGCCGCTGTCAGTGCTGCACATGGAGAGGTTGGAGCAGAGGCGCAGGATGCTTTATGTATCTCTGGTTACGGGCATGGCAGTGTCATTTTGTTTTATGATCTACATTTTAATTTTTAAAATGACTGCCCAAATCAGCAGCTATCACATTTTGTACGCCATTGATTATCCGCAGCAGTTTGCCGATTTGGGAGCAATCGCCTATATCATCGCCACCATCCCGCCCTTGTTTGTCTCAAGCAAAAGGGGGATGGGCCTGTTCGGGATAATAATAGTATTATCGTATGGTGTTACCCGCTTCTTCTACGGGGAGTACCTCATATCGGTATATTGTTTCTTTGCGGCGCTGGCAAGTGTAGTCATCCTGAGGATCGTGCTGAAAAACAGCGAGGCAGCCAATTACGCTGAACCACAGCGAAGTGTTACATAGCAGGAGGGAAGCAGGGGGACGGTTCTTGTGCTTCCGAAACAAATGGAGCAAACAGGGGGACGTTCTTTTTGTTTGCCCATTGTTCTTCTGAACGATAGTGAAGAATCTCGCGGTAAAGATCCTTCGCTGCGCTCAGGATGACAACAGCGTTCAGGATGACACAACTTCATGGGATGACACTAATGCAAAGAATGATACAACTGCATGGGATGACATTGCCTGAAGCTTATTCGCAGGATAGAAAACGAAATGGGAAGCCTTGAGATATGATCAGGGCTTTTTCTTTTTTCGGGCCGGCGGCAAGAAACATGACAACATCTTGCCCCGGCGAGGTGGTACAATGGAAAAAAACGATCACCAACAGGAGGATAAATATATGAGGATCCTGCACACTGCAGACTGGCACCTGGGGCGAATTTTCCACGGCGTCTACCTGACTGACGACCAGGCCTATGTGCTGCAGCAGTTCATCCAACTTGCCGCCGATACCAGGCCGGATGTGATCCTGATCAGCGGGGATATTTACGACCGCTCGGTCCCCCCGACCGAGGCCATCAGGCTGCTGGACGAGGTGCTGTCCACCATTCTCATGGATCTCAAAATTCCTGTCATCCTGATCACCGGCAACCATGACAGCCCGGACCGGCTCGGGTTCGGCACCCGCCTGCTGGCAGAGCAGGGCCTGCACCTCGTCGGCCAGCTGAGTGAGCAGCTGAGGCCAATCGTCCTTGACGACGCCCACGGACCGGTATATTTTTGTACGGCGCCCTACGCCGAGCCGCCGCTGGTCCGGGAACGGCTGCACCTGCCGGAGGCGGTCAGCCACGAGCAGGCCATGCTGGCGGTGATCGCGCATTACACCGCGGCTATCCCGCACGGAGCACGCCGGGTGCTCCTGGCCCATGCCTTTGTGGCCGGCGGGGTGGAGAGCGAATCAGAGCGGCCCCTTACCGTGGGCGGCACCGGGGCGGTCAGCGCCGCCTGCTTCCAGCATTTTCACTATGCGGCCCTGGGGCACCTGCACCAGCCGCAGGACACCGGCAGCGCCCATGCCCGCTACGCCGGCTCGCTATTAAAATATTCATTCTCCGAAGCGCACCACCGCAAGTCAGTGACCCTGGCGGAGCTTGACGGCGCCGGTAATGTAACATACGAGGCCATTCCCCTGACACCCCGCCGCGACGTGCGCCGGCTGGAAGGTTTTTTTGCGGACATTTTAGCCGGGCCGCAAAACGGGGAGAGCCGGGACGACTACATCATGGTCACCCTGAAAGACGAGGGCGCCATCCTGGACGCCATCGGCAAGCTGCGCGAGGTCTACCCCAATGTACTGCACCTGGAGCGCCCCAGCCTGACAGCGGGCGGCGAATTGCGCGGGCCCGGCGGCGACCACCGCCGCCAGAATGAAGCAGAGCTTTTCGCCACGTTTTTTGAACAGGTCACCGGCACACCGCTTTCCGCCGAGCAGCATAAAGCCTTCAATGAAACCCTGGAAGCCTTTTACGTGCAGGAGCGGGAGGTGCAGTCATGAAACCGCTGAAGCTGACGATCAGCGCCTTCGGCCCTTTTGCCGGGACGCAGACCATAGATTTTACCGAGCTCGGGAAGCGCACATTCTTCCTGATCCACGGCCCTACCGGCTCCGGCAAGACGACGGTCCTCGATGCCATCTGCTTCGCCCTCTACGGCGACACCAGCGGCGCAGAGCGAGAGGGCAAACAGATGCGCAGCGACCACGCCGACAGCAGTGTGGTGACCGAGATTACTTTTGACTTCACCACGGGAGCCGAGGCTTACCGCATCAAGCGCTCTCCGGAGCAGGAACGGCCCAAGAAGCGGGGCGAAGGGACTACAACCATGATCGCGAACGCCACCCTATGGCGCAGGACCGGCCTCACAGACGATGCCGAGGAAGGCGACGTCCTGGAAACCGGCTGGAGCCGCGTCACCGAAGCGGTGGAGGTGCTGCTGGGCTTCAAGAGCAGCCAGTTCCGGCAGGTGGTGATGCTGCCGCAGGGCGATTTCCGCAAGCTGCTGATGGCAGATTCCAAAGAGCGCCAGGGTATCATGGAAATACTTTTCCGCACCGAGCTTTACCGCCGCATCGAGGAATACTTAAAAAATAATGCTAAAGTGCTCCAGGTTGAGACGGAGCAAAAAGCAAGGGATAAAAAGCTGAAGCTGCAGGATGCCGGGGTGGAAACACGGGACGAACTGCTGCATTGCCACACAGTACATAAAGAGCAGCTGGCAGAAGCAACGGAAAATATTACGGCACATTACAGTGCCGCTGAAGCAGCGCGCAAGGCCCTGGAGACCGGCAAACAGGTCCAGGAAAAACTGGCCGCGTTAAAGGCTGCTGCCATTGCA
>CAYNIY010000095.1:0-3860 GCA_964397525.1 uncultured Eubacteriales bacterium | reverse complement strand
TAAAGAGGTGTTACTAATGCATATTGTTGTTTGCGTAAAACAAGTCCCTGATACAACCGAGGTGAAAATTAATCCGATTACCAGCACCCTGGACCGTTCCAGCGCCTCGGCTATCATCAATCCCTATGATAGCCATGCAGTAGAAGAAGCTGTGCGGATTAAAAAGCAATTTGGAGGAAAAGTTACTGTGCTTTCCATGGGCCCGCCAAGCGCGATAGATGTCCTTAAAAGAAGCATCTCCCTGGGGGCGGATGAGGGTTACCTTGTCAGCGACAGGGCGTTTGCCGGTTCTGACACCCTGGCAACCAGCTATATTTTAAGCCAGGCAGTTAAGAAAGTTTGCCAGCAGGATCCTTTCGATTTAATTATTTGCGGAAAACAGGCTATTGATGGCGATACCGCCCAGGTGGGGCCAGGGATTGCCGGGAGATTGGGTGTACCCCAGCTGACCTATATAACCCAAATCGAATCAATTGATCCGGAGAAAAAAGAAATAACTGTACACCGCAAACTGGATATCGAGTATGAGGTGGTAAAAACCAAAATGCCCTGTCTGCTTACAGTGGAGATGGGAATCAATGAATTAACTTATTCATCCCTGCCGGATATGATCAGGGCTGTTCGGTACAGCCCGGCAACTCTGACAACAGTTGATTTGGAGACAGATTCGTCCTTAATGGGACTAAAGGGTTCGCCCACCTCTGTGCTTAAAATATTCGCTCCTGCGCTGCGGGGCCAGGGAGAAATATTGCAGGGAGATGAGCAAAGCGTAGTCAGACAGTTGATCGAGAAGTTATCACAAAGACTGGGCTAATAAATAGTTAAATGAGGTGAAAAATGTGGCGGTAAAAATTGAACCGGGCTGCGTTGGCTGCGGGGCATGCGTCGGTGAATGTCCATACGATGCACTCTACATAGGAGATGACGGCCTTTGCCACGTTATTGAAGAAAAATGCACTGGTTGCGGCAAGTGTGCTGAGACTTGTCCAATGAATTTAATGCATTTGCCTCTCGACGCTGCCGTAAAGCCAATGGCAGCTGAAGCAGCCCCTCCCCCCAGCAAGGAAATAATGGCGGAAAAACCCCCGGCAAAGGAGGGCGCGCTGCCCAGCGATCTGGCTTTGTATAAGGGGATCTGGGTGTTCATTGAACAAAGAGAGGGGCAGATCATGCCGGTGTCTCTGGAACTGCTGGGCGCAGGACGCCCCCTGGCGGATAAATTGGGAGTAGAGCTGTGCGGTGTGCTCTTAGGAGATCAGGTATTGGGTTTGGAAAACAAGCTCTATGAATACGGGGCAGACAAGGTTTATCTTGTGGATGACCCGGCCCTGCATTATTACCGGACAGAGACATACAGCCGTATATTTGTGAAACTGGTTAAGGAATACCTGCCGGATATTGTGTTAATGGGAGCGACTACTACCGGCAGGGATTTTGCCGGGGCAGTGGCCACTGAGATTAAAACCGGTTTAACTGCGGACTGTACCGCTCTTGACGTAGATCTCGACCTGCACTTGCTTTTGGCCACCAGGCCGGCCTTCGGCGGGAACATCATGGCTACGATCATCACTAAATTTCACCGGCCGCAGATGGCTACGGTGCGCCCCAAGGTGATGAAAATGGCCAGGCCGCAGCCTGGCCGGGAGGGCGTGCTGATCAAGCCGGAGGTGGAAATAAAAGAAGATGAAATTACCACAAAAGTTTTAAAGATTGTGAGAGAAGAAGGGGAGATAATTAATCTCCAGGATGCCGAGTATATTGTATCAGGCGGAAGAGGCCTGGGAGATCCGGAGGGTTTCAAAAAGATTGTCAATGGTTTGGCTGATGCCATCGGCGCCCAGGTGGGTGGATCCCGGGCCGCGGTAGAGGCTGGCTGGGTTGTCCCAAAACGCCAGGTGGGGCAAACCGGAACTACGGTTGCTCCTAAAATCTACTTTGCCCTGGGAATTTCAGGGGCGATCCAGCACCTGGTAGGGATCAAAGGATCAGATATTATTGTGGCTATAAATATTGATCCCAATGCACCGATTTTTAAGGAATGCACTTTTGGTATTGTAGGCGATGTATATAGAATTGTACCGTTATTGACAGAACCTTTAAAGAAGCTGCTGGATCGGAAAAGAGCAGAATTAGCCGTGCAGCTAAGCAGTGAGGGGGGAAACGCAAGTGCCTGAAAAATTTGATGCTATTGTCGTTGGAGCAGGGGTGGCCGGACTGGCTGCTGCTTATAAAATGGCTAAGGAAGGCCTGTCTGTAGCAGTAATTGAACGCGGGGACAATCCAGGCGCCAAAAACGTCATGGGCGGAGTCCTATACCGGGCGATGGCAGAGCAATTGATCCCCGAATTTTGGAAAGAGGCCCCGATCCAAAGACCGGTGGTTGAGCAGCGGTTCTGGATGATGGATGAGCAGTCAGCCGTGACTATGGGATACAAAGGTCAGGAATGGGCAAAAGAGCCGTACAACTGTTTTACCGTTTTCAGGGGGCAGTTTGACGATTGGTTTGGCCGTAAGTGCAGTGAAGCGGGCGCCATCATAATCAATGAGACCGTGGTTGAGTCCTGCCTGGTGGAAAAAGACAGGGTGATAGGCGTGCATACCGGGCGCGCTGAGGGTGATCTCCATGCCAATGTAGTGGTCTTGGCAGATGGGATCAATTCTCTCTTAAGTAAACAGCTTGGTTTTCATAACGAGTGGAAGCCGGACCAAGTGGCCCTGGCGGCGATGGAAGTATTAAAATTGCCCTGCGAAGTTATTGAGGACCGGTTTAATCTTGAACCGGGCATGGGCGCCACTATTGAAATTTACGGCGATGGCGCTATGGGCCTGGTAGGCACGGCTTTTATTTACACCAATAAGGAACACCTTTCTATTGGTGTCGGCGCGCTGCTTTCTCAAATGGTTGAAATGAAAGTGCGTCCTTACGAACTGCTGGAATATTTAAAAAAGCACCCGATGGTAAAACCATTACTCAAGGATGCACAGCCGGTTGAGTATTACGCCCACTTGATTCCTGAGGGTGGTTACAACGCGATTCCTAAAATGGTGGGCAACGGGGTGCTGGTGGCGGGAGACGCCGCCCAGCTGGTGAACGGTATTCACCGGGAAGGCAGCAACTTAGCCATGACCTCCGGCCGTCTGGCTGCTGAAACAATAATTCAAGCCCATAAGACCGGAGACTTTGGCGCCAAACAACTGTCACAATACGAGGAAAATTTAAGGAATAGCTTTGTGATCGATGATTTAAAAAAATACAAAAATGCCTCCAGCTTGCTGGAAACCAATCCACAGTATTTTAATGAATATATTCCCTATGCCAACAAAGCTCTGCATGAAATATTGACCGTAGATGGCCTGAGTAAAAGGGAAAAACAAAAATTAATCATTAAACATGTATTGGGTGAGCATTCCATGTTTGATCTTACCAAGGACGTTTATAAAATATGGAAGGCGATGAAATAATGAAAGATAAATTAACAAAGAAAATCAAAGAGCTCAAACATGATGTAAATATTGATGACAAACTATATTTAAACCGCTGGAAACCCGACAGCGAGTCTCATTTGGAAATCGTTGACGGATCAATCTGTGCCCAAAAATGCGCTGACAGGGACTGTATAGTTTTCTGCCCGGCTAAAGTCTATGAGTGGGTAGAAGACCATATCGCAGTGGGTTATGAAGGGTGTTTGGAATGTGGCGCCTGCAGGATTGGCTGCCCGGAAGACAATATCCGGTGGCGTTATCCCCGGGGCGGATACGGGGTTCAATTCAGATTAGCTTGAGGGAGCGTTTCATTAATGGCATTAGGAGAAGTGGTTGTTAATAACCAAACTACCCGTCAACCAGCAGTCGGGCTTGAG
>CAYNIY010000094.1:0-4039 GCA_964397525.1 uncultured Eubacteriales bacterium | reverse complement strand
TGGCATCATCTGAACCCGGTGCAGCCTGATTCAGTACAGTAATGCCCATCATGATAGCGGCCAATGGGTTTCTGAGTTCGTGGGAGAGGACACTGATAAACTCGTTTTTATTTGAGTCGGCGCGGTTCAGTTTTTCCACCAGCTCCAGTGCTTGTTTTTGGGACTCCAGTAGTTCTTTTTCCGCATGTTTGCGCTCGGTGATATCCCGGCTGCTTCTGACCAGATAACGGGGTTTTCCCTCTTCATCTCTTACCAACCTGCTTCTGTCGCTGAACCACCGGTATTCACCACTTTTAATCTTCCAGCGATATTCGAGCGCATGATATGTGAAGAGCCCGGCAGCCGCCAGCTTGTTATGTTGGGCAGATAATTCGCGGTCCTCAGGGTGCACGCGCTTATATGCCTCTCCGGCGGCGGAAATAATGTTTATTTCCTCTTGGCTAAAGCCGGTCAATTCTACCTGGGCTTGATTCATAAACACATGCCGGCCTGTCTTTAAATCAAGCATGTTGATACCGTCGCTGGAGTTATCCAAAATTGTACGCAGCATTGTTTCGTTATATTTAAGGGCTTCTTCCATCTTTTTGCGCTCGGTGACATCCTGGCCAACGACTGTAGCTCCTTTTGGTCTCCCCTTTTCATCGGTGGTAAATGTCACATTTAAAGATACATAGAGTTCCCGCCCGTCTTTGGTTATAACTTTATAGTCCACCTTTTCATCAGGTATTTCTCCCTTTAACCACTGGCTGATCCTGGCCTGAAAAGCAATCTTACTATGCTCATCCAGGATATCAAAAGGATTCATCTCAAGCAATTCTTCTCTGCTGTATCCAGTCAATTGACACATGACATCATTTACTGATATGAACCGCTGTTTCCGAAAGTCAACTTCATAGATTCCTGCCGGCGCATATTTTAATAGTTCCCGGTATTTCCTCTCGCTCTCATACACCGCATTTTCCGTGTTTTTCTGCTGGGTAATATCCCGGAAAATCGTTATGCTTCCTTTATAAGCGCCCTGACTGTCTTCGAAGACTCCGCTATGGGCGATTGTGTGAAGCAACGTTCCGTTTTTATGATGAAAGATCGCCTCTCCAACAAAAAACCCATTTTTGATCATCCTGGCGATTGCCTCGTTTCGTGAAGATCCTATTACAGCAGCTAGGATTGGTAAGGGTTTACCCAACACTTCTTCAGCTGTAAAGCCAAACATTTTCTCCGCCTTATCATTCCAGTAGGTCACGATGTGATTTTCATCCACAGCGCAAATAGCGTCATGGACATTATCCAGCAGGCGTGCTTGAAATGCCAGCTTTTCCTCAAGTCTTTTTTGTTCGGTGATATCCTGTAAGTAGACAACAAATCCTTCCGGCTGGGGCATTATAATGATATTATACCTGCTGACTGAATAAATCCCAAGCGACTCAATACGTTGAATAGTATCACATTCAGCGGCTCTGCGGAAAGTTTTTTCAATATCCGTTCCGATAAGTTTCGGAAATTCATCCCACAGCACCCTGCCGATCAGATTCACATCCGCTTGATGCATTAAGTCTGCTGTAGTGGGGTCAAAATAGGTAAAACGCCAATCATGGTCCAGAGAAAAAAAGCCGACTTGTATGCCATCGCTGATTTTATTAGCCTTCGGATTGACCTGCATCAGGTCCGCCTCCTTTGGGTACTGCTTCAAGTATAAAACCGACTTTGTTGGTAGTCGGCTGTGTATTATGACGGATTCATTGTCTTATTTTATCGATGAATTATTATCAATCAATTAATGAAACATAAAATATAAATTAAGTATTGTGGTTTATGAAGCAGAAGCAGAGGGACGTTCTTTTTGCTTCCTTTTGGGGGAAGCAAAAAGAACGTCCCTCTGCTTTACCTCTGCTTTAAACCTGCTTCATATAGACTAGCGGTTGAACTGGTTGTGTATTCTTAAGTAGTTGAGGACGTCTGTCCGGGAGACGATACCGATTAATGCATCTTGCTCCATAACCAGGACCCTGCCGATGCTGTTGCTGAAGATCTTGGTCATGGCTGTAGAAACTGTATCATTTGGAGAAACAACAAGGTTGTCCTCCAGGGGGGTGGTGATCCCGCCGACAGTGGTTTGGTCCCGTTCTTCTTTGGGAATGTTCTTTACCCTGTCCAAATTAACTACCCCAATGACCTCTTCAAACTTTTTTACCGGGAAGCTGTTATATTTATAATGGAAGAAATAATTATCCACAAGTTCCTGCACTGAGATGTGGTAATCGACTGCGGTAACATTGGCGGTCATAAATTCACTGACCTTGATTTCATCAAATATATTTGACATCAGTGTCTGCTGGTAGCTGGCCTGGGAAGCCTGGCTGATAAACCAGCCGATAAAGGCAAACCAGATGCCGTTAATGATGTTTCCGCTCATAACCCAGAAAATGCCTATAAAAATCAGGAAATAACCAAACATGCCGCCCATTGAAGCCGCTATTTTAGTAGCATTTTGATAGTCGCCCCTGAAGCGCCAGATCAAGGCCCTGAGGACTCTGCCCCCGTCCATCGGGTAAGCGGGGACCATATTGAAGATCGCCAGCACCAGGTTGACCTGGGCAACATAAGTCAGCAGCACAAGCAGCGCCTCCGGAGCGCCGGCTGCTGCAGCAATACCGGCGAGCAGTATAAATACAACAAACAGCAACAGGCTCATGGCAGGACCGGCAACAGCCATTTTGAGTTCCCTGCCCGGGTCGTCGGGCTCTTTCTCCATTTGGGCGATGCCGCCAAAAATGAACAGGGATATCTTCTTGACCGGTATGCCATATTTCATCGACACTAAAGAATGTGACAGTTCATGCAGCAGGACGGAAACAAAAAGCATCAGGGCGATGACAGCGCCCAGCAGCCACCCTAGAGCCGGGTTCCAATCCGGGTAATTCTGGGGGAAATAATTTGTGGCGAGCATATAGGTCACCAGGCCAAATACCACCAGCCAGCTGACATTCACTTCAATCTCGATGCCCCTGAATTTCCCAATCACAACTGAGCCTTTCATCGACACTCCTCCGTTCAAGTATTTGTCTATGACCATTATAGCAAAATAATGCCCTGCTGACTCAGCCGGATATAAAGGATTATTGCGGGCATCGCGCCGAAAGGATTAAGATGCACATCGAGTACACGGTAACAGACGATTATGACAATGTAAAGGTCTCCACAATACTCAGGAGCCAGCTGAAATTCTCCCGCGGCGCCATACGCAGGCTGAAGCGCTGCGCCGGGCTGACGGTGAACGAGGTGACAGTCCGCCTGAATGCGCTGGTGCAAACCGGTGATTTAATCCGGGTGAATTTTGCAGATGACGACCAGACGGTAGTACCCCAGGAAATGCCGCTGGATATCCTCTTTGAGGATGAGCACCTCCTGGCAGTGAACAAACCGTCCAATATGCTGGTACACCCGCTTTCCTACCATCTCCTGGACACCCTGGCCAACGGCGTTATTTATCATTGGCAGCAGCAGGGACACAGCAGCAAATTCAGAGCGGCCAGCCGGCTGGATAAAGACACTTCCGGCGTAATGTTGATCGCCAAAAACAGTTACTGCTGTCATCAGCTGGCTGGGCAAATGAAAAACGGCCTGTGCCGGAAGGATTACCTGGCTGTGGTGCAGGGCAGGATAGCTGTGGATGCCGGCAGCATTGATTGTCCAATCGGCCGGCCTGATGCCGGCTCCCTGATCTTCGGTGTCACACCCCAGGGCAAGGCAGCTGTCACCCATTACACGGTCATGCAGCGTTTCGCCAACGCCAGCCTGGTCAAACTGCGGCTGGAAACGGGACGCACCCACCAGATCAGGGTCCACCTAAGCCACATCGGCCATCCCTTAATGGGAGATGACCTGTACGGAGGCAGCTTGGAACTGATCCGGCGCCAGGCCCTGCACAGCTGGCGGCTGGAGTTTACTCATCCTGTCACAGGGAAACACCTGCAGCTGGAGGCCCCGCTGCCGGCAGACCTGACAGCTTTAATGCAAGAGTTGGGGTGAAGCAAGGGGA
>CAYNIY010000093.1:0-4155 GCA_964397525.1 uncultured Eubacteriales bacterium | reverse complement strand
AGGATAATGAATGCAATGATAGAAAAAATCAAATGGATGGAAAGGAAATTCAGGGTAAAGCTCTTTTCCGCGCACTCACCTGTTATAAAAACAGGTATGATGTAGGCCGGCGGCAATATGAACATGGTGTACAGCGCCATTTGAAACATCTTATCCGGGCCGAGCACCCTGGTAACAACGAAAGTATTTAACAGATAAGCAAAAGTTACCATCATAACAAGTCTGAGCAGTACAGAGAAAACAGGCTCCATTAAATTTTTTAAATCAAAATGAAGCTCATAGCCAATGACCAGCATAATAATAGGCACTGTTGTGTTTGCAATCATTGTTGCAGTTGTTATCAAAGCAGCTGTAGCCGGAAATGTCTCGATATAGGGAGCTGATCCAGACAGCGAAAATGCGATCCCCAAGACAATACCTATAATCAATGGTGATTTCACCATATTAAATATCAGATCCCTGAGAGTTAATCTTTTACTCGCAGTCCGGTCACATTTAACGCTATCCAAGAAATTTACCAGGACAATAAAAACAAATAAAGCGTTCCCGATATCAATTACTGCAAGCTTGTACAGCTGTTCCGATCCAAAAACTGATATAAAAAACGGATACCCTACCAAGCCGGTTGCAAAACTCGAAAAAACAGAGGGGTAGAACTGGTTGGTATTCCCCTGCAGCTTCTTGAACAGAAATCCCATCGCAAAGCCGATCAAACAGGCAATAAACACAACAAGTGAAATTAACGCATACTCCGGTTTTAGCTCGGTTCTCAAAAATGCCAGGAACAGGAGGCTGGGCAGTGAAATATTAATGACCAGCTTCTTCATCCCGTTGATGGCCTCTTTGCTGAGGAACGCGGTCTTCTCAAAAAAAACTCCCAGTACCAGGAGCAGGATGACCGGTACAACCTTGAAGACAACAATAATGCTGTTATTCATGTAAAAACCCACCCCGGATGCAATTTACACAGGCACTGGCCTTTGCCGGAAGCAGGGGGACGTTCTTTTTGCTTCCAAATTTCTCCCCGGAAGCAGGAGAACCGTCCCATGCTTCCTAAACAAATTCTTCTGACCACTTGTGAATCATAGCATGCAATTCTTCATGAACCCCGTGTCCTATAACACTTTCCTCATGCTGCTCAAATTTCTCAAATAGTTCGTCCTGCTTTGCTTCATCAAGTATTTGGTCAGCCATGACAAACAGGACATTGTTCTCTTTTTCAATGTGGTCCTTCAATAGGTCACGATATTTAACGGCAGCAGCCCTGAATTCTGTCCACTCCTTGGATTCCAGGGATTTGTTCATCATCGCTATATATTCCCTGCTCTGGTTATGTTCCCGAAGCAAAACCCCGATCGGTCCGCCTTCGTTTTGAACTCCATGCCTGATTAAATCCTCAAAAAGAAAATTTTCTTCTTTTCCATGATGACATTTATCAGCAAATATTTTAAGAAAATATACGAGCTCATTGCCGAATTTAAATTTAGCAATATCCTCTTTATTATTTGCTGACATCACCTGGTCCATGATTTTCAATACATGAATTATTGAATCGTGTTCTTTCCTGAGATCCTGAGTTGCTTTTCCCATAATCAAACACTGCCCCTCTCTCATCATTTCGGGAAGCAAGGGGACGTTCTTTTTGCTTCCATATTCCCCCATGAAAGCGGGAGAACCGTCCCCCTGCTTCTATATTCCTGCAGTCGCATGCAAGCCGGCAAGATAACCAAAGGTTAAGGCCGGACCAATGGTGCTGCCTGCTCCCCAATAAGCATTTGCTGTCGGGGAAGCGATACAGTTTCCGGCCCCGTAAAGTCCTGGGATTGGTTTATCGTCTACATCCAATACCTGTGCCCGGTGATTGATGACGGGGCCTCCATTGGTATCCAGGGTGCCGGCACCCAGGATGATTGCGTAATATGGGCCCTGGTCGCTGAGCGGGTACATGGTGTAGTTTGCGCTGCCAGCCGGCGGCCATTCTGTGCCGGGAACCGTTGGCGGGAAGGTGGTCCATTCCCGGTCATAGGCAAAATCGCCCCGGTTAAAGTCATTATCTTTGCCGCTCCTGGCAAATTCATTGAAACGGGCCACGGTCTGTACCAGGTTTTCCCGAAAAGCCGGGGCCAGGTCAAAACCCCCGGTATGAGGTGACAGCACTTTCAGGCGCAAAGCTATGCCCGCCGTCAATTCCTCCCAGGTATTGGCTGACAAGATGTGGTCAGCCGGCATCCCCTGGACCGGATAAGGAGGAAATCCCTGCCATAAGGAGGCCGTCCGCTGGTCGAAGATCATAAACACCAGCATATTGGTCCATTCCGCCCGCTGCGGATCCCAGACAAAGTGGACCATCGCCCGGTCGTTGTAATTGCGTTTCTCGTCCATGATCCTCAGGCCGTACCGGTTGACCTCCAGGACGCTGTCTCCGGGTACATAAAATATATTGTGCACACCATTTGGATCTGCCAGTGCTTGTTCCAGGACAATCTCTGCCCTGAAGGCGCCTGCCGTATTGCCCATTTTGGCCCCAATCGCTCCCGCCATTTTAATAAAATCCCCGGTATTGGTCGGAGCGGCACAGCCGCCAAAATGCGGACCGCGCTGAAAATGAAGCATCAGTTCCGGGTTGTGCGTATAGCCGCCGCTGCCAAAGATTACTGCCTTGCGCGCCCGGAAATTTAATAACTCCTGCCCTTTAACAAGCACTTCCAGTCCGGCGGCTTCTCCTTGATCGCTGCGCAGGATATGCTTTACCTGGTGGTTTGTCAACATCGTGATCCCATTGGATGCAGCCCAGGATTTCAACTGCCTGATTAGTTCCCCGCCATAGGACAGCTTTCCCTCCTGGTTTTTGGAATACAAAACCCGCCCGCGGATTCCTTTGTTTTCCGGCAGGTGATCCATATAATCCACCTGGGGTTTTCCGGTCCAGTTGATTTCCTGAATACTGTGCACCGCTCCGCAATCTTCCAAAAACTCAACCATTTCGGACGCCCTGTCATAGTAAGTTTCAATTAAAGCAAACTCGTTTTCCGGCAGTCCCAACCGGGGTTCTTCGGGATTGTACAATTGGGGGAAAGAATACCGCGCCATATAGCGGAGGGCGTCTTCCTTAACGTCCGCGATCCCTTTTTCACGCTGGAACCGGTTGTTTGGAATCCAATATCCACCGCCTGAGCGCAGAGTGGTCCCGCCAATGAGCGCTGCCTTTTCCAGCATAATAACCTCAGCGCCATTTTTTTTGGCGGTAATCGCTGCTGAAAAGGCAGCAGCACCGCTGCCGACGACAAGCACATCTGTTTCCCGGTGATATTCCATCGTTTTCTCTCCTTCCTGAGAGTTAAGTTTCATTTGATCTAGCGGATGCAATAATAATCACGGTCAAATCCCATCTTTTCATAGACCGGGCAGCCCGGGCAAATGCATCCCACCTCGGACTTGATACATTTGCTGATGCCAACCTCCGGGAGACAATAAGCCAGCGGCTCGCCGCATTTCACAAAAGAAGGGCACATGGGACAAATACATTCATCTTGCAGCTTTTTATCCATCTCTTATCACCTCATCCTTTTAGTTCTTTTATATAGGTTATTTATTAACAATAAATTAATGATGTATAAACTTTTAATAAAATAAAAAGCAAACCCGCGGCGGTAATCCGCCACGGGTTTGCAGCTGTTGATGATATTGGTTTGTCGAAGTGAGCATTCAAGAATATTCGCTCCACCTTAACCAAGGTTTCTTCGCTTGATTCTTGCACACACTCCGGCTTTGCAGCACCGTCAACATGGAAGGTAACCGTGTTGATGATTTTAGCTTGTCGAAGTGAGTTTATTTGAGCGGCTGCTCCACCGTGATTGCGGTTTCATTGCTTGGCACATACACGTACTCCGACTTTACTGCATCGTCAACATAGAAGGTAACCGAGTCGATGTTTTTCCCGATCCCGGAGAGTGAGAATACGCATTCACCGTTAGCATCTGTTGCTTCGGTTACTGTAGCTCCATCACTCCAGGTGCCGGTCACATCAACCCCTTCGATCGCAGCGTCGAGCGCGACTGTGACAGTGGCAAACCAGTTCGCCTTGGATTCCCAGCCATTGCCATAAGTCATGCTCACGACACTCATTTCCACTTGCGTTTCAACAATTGGCTCAAC
>CAYNIY010000092.1:0-4367 GCA_964397525.1 uncultured Eubacteriales bacterium | reverse complement strand
ACGTAATATTCCTTGTTGCTCCTGACCTCCTGGCCGCCCAGGTTGATGCTGCCGCCGGAAATCACCGTCTGCCCCTCCAGGGTGAAGATGACGTCTTTCAGGTAGGGATCTATTGCTTCCACCCGCTGGCCGCCGCTGTCGGGGTTGACCATAAAAGCGGGCTGGATTTTAAAATCTTTAACCACCACGTTTGTAAAACTGGAGCCCGAAACCATTTTGTCTCCCACCTTGACATTTGTCAGCATTTCCGGGCGGATGGAGGGGGTGATTACCGTCACCTTTACCGTTTTAGCGACATTCTGGGAGCTGCCCTGCCCCTTTATTTTATAAGCTGCTCCGCCTACAACCAGCAAAACAGCCAGCAGCACCAGCAGGTCAACAATATTTATCAGGCCCAGCAGTTTGCCTTTGTCATCAATAATTTTCATCTCATGTCTCCTTGTAAAATCTCCTATTACAATATAAAACAATTTCCCTAATAGATCAACTTTAAAGATGTTGACTGCCGGTTGGGAAACGCCGCGAAATTTAAAATTCAGGTTACTGCCGGCAGGGTTTGGGTTATAATAGTTGAAAAGATTAAATAGTGGATCGGAGGCGTGCTTTATTGTTGGATATCAAACAGATCCAGGAAATACTGCCCCACCGCTACCCTTTTCTGCTGGTGGACAGGATCATATCCGTGGAAGAGGGCAAAAGCGCTGTGGGGATTAAAAATGTCAGCGCCAACGAGCCCTTTTTCCAGGGGCATTTTCCCGGCTGCCCGGTTATGCCCGGGGTGCTGATTCTCGAGGCGCTGGCTCAGGTGGGCGCGGTTGCTGTCTTGAAGATGCCGGAATTCGCCGGTAAAATCGTATTGTTTGCCAGTATGGACAAGGTCCGCTTCCGGCGGCAGGTAGTTCCGGGTGATGTGCTCCGACTCGAGGTTGAGGTGCAGAAACTGCGCGGTTCTTTTGGCAAAAGCTATGCCGCCGCTTACGTGGGGGATGAAATGGCCGCCGAGGCGGAAATGATGTTTGCCCTGCAGAAATAAGTCCCGCGCTTACGCATTTTAAGACAGGCTAAAACGGGTGATATGTGGAGCATATTGGACTTAACCTGCCTGCAAAGTATCTTATCGATCTTTTTAGCCTTTATGAGTTATATTTTCATTATTGTCACATCTTGTCCGGATGAGATAAAATGTAGTTGATCCGTGCTTGAACTTGATGCCTTGGAGGGATGCTCGTGCAGATACCGGTAACGGCTATCCTGCTCGCTTTTGGACTGGCTTTGCTGGTTACACCTCTGGTCAGGAAATGTGCTTTTAAACTCGGCGCCCTGGACCGTCCCGATCAGAGGAAGGTACATAATAAGGTTATGCCCAGGCTGGGAGGCCTGGCTATATATTTCAGCTTTATAGTGGTGACGCTGCTCACCTTGGACATCACCCCTCAGGTTATAGGTCTGCTCGTGGGTGGTTCCCTGATCATCCTGGTCGGTTTTATTGATGACACCAAGGGGTTGTCCCCGGGTCTGAAACTGGCCGGGCAGATAGCGGCAGCGGCAGCCATCGTCCCGTTTGGCCTGAAAGTTGAGTTCCTGACCAACCCGTTTTCTGAAGAGCTGATTACCCTGGGCTTGCTTACTATACCCGTCACAGTGATTTGGATAGTTTCTGTCACCAACGCGGTAAACCTTATCGACGGTTTAGACGGCCTTGCCGGTGGCACGACCTTTATTTCTGCCCTGACCCTTGCTGCTGTGGTTTGGATCGAGACCGCGGCTGCCGGAGGCTCACGGGGTCAGAGTGACGCCATAGTCCTGGCCCTGATCCTGGCGGCTTCGATTATCGGTTTCCTGCGCTATAATTTCTATCCGGCGAAGATCTTTCTCGGTGATTCCGGATCGATGTACCTGGGGTTCAGCATGGCTGCCCTGTCGATCATGGGCATGGCCAAAAGCGCCACCTTTATATCGGTGATCATCCCGGTGGTTATTTTGGGTATTCCCCTCCTCGACACCATATTTGCCATCGTCAGGCGTTATTTCGGGCGGAGACCTATCTTCCAGCCGGACAAGGAACACCTGCACCACCGCCTGATCCAGATGGGATTAAGCCACCGCCAGGCGGTCCTGTCAATATACGGTGTTTGTGTTGTTCTGGGCCTTAGCGCCATCACCTTGACCCTGATCTCGCCCAAACAGGCGGCCATATTCCTGGTGGTCCTTTCAACAATAATCCTGCTGGTCGCAAACAAGATAGGAGTAACCGGCGCCTTGAGGCAGGCCCCAATTGTACCTCAACCAAATAAGCAGCAGCGGTCCTGATAAGCGGGCCGCTTTTTTTAAATAGCAGCAGAAATTGTCGAATCTGATCAGGAGGTGCTTTCTTGTGAAAAAAATAAGGAAAGCGGTAATCCCGGCAGCCGGTCTGGGCGTGCGTTTTCTGCCGGCAACCAAGGCTCAGCCCAAGGAGATGCTTCCCATTGTGGACAAGCCAACCATCCAATATATCGTCGAGGAAGTAGTCGCTTCTGGGATAGAGGAGATCCTGATTATCACAGGCAGAAACAAAGGGTCAATAGAAGACCATTTTGACAAGTCACCGGAGCTGGAGACGCGGCTGAAGGAAACCGGCAAAACCGCCCTGCTTGAATTGGCCCAGGGCATCAGCAGTCTTGCCGACATCAGCTTCGTCAGGCAGAAGGAGCCGCTGGGCTTGGGCCATGCCGTGTACTGCGCCAGGAGGTTTGTCGGCGATGAGCCTTTCGCGGTGCTGCTGGGCGACGACCTGGTAGTCAGCGAAACGCCCTGTCTCAAGCAGATGATTGACGTATACAACGATGTGCATTCTTCTGTCATTGCCGTCATGGAGGTGCCTGAAGCAGATGTGTCCAAGTACGGCATCCTGGACTCGGTAGCAGATCGCAGCGGTTTGCACCGGATCCGCGATCTGGTTGAGAAGCCCGCGCCGGAGAAAGCCCCTTCAAGAATGGCGATCATGGGCAGGTATATTATCGATCCGCGTATTTTCCCCATCCTGGCGGAAGCCACACCTGGCGCGGGCGGGGAAATCCAGCTGACAGACGCCCTCAAGGTGCTGTGCACGGAGCAGCCTGTATATGGTCTGGCCTTTCAGGGCAGGCGCTATGATGTTGGTGACAAGCTGGGCTACCTGCAGGCGACTGTGGAGTTCGCTCTGGCTCGGCCCGACCTGGCGCCCGGTTTCCGGGAATACCTTAAATCCATCATAAAGGAGCTCAGTTAATGAACGTACTGGTAACGGGGGGAGCCGGTTTTATCGGCTCCCATGTTGTTGATCTGCTGCTTGAAAAGGGCTCCATTGTTTCAATTGTGGACAACCTTTCTACAGGCCGGGCGGAAAACATCAATCCCGGGGCCAACTTTTACAATATTGACGTGCGCAATCCGGGTCTAAAAGAAATTGTTGCCCGGGAGAAGCCGACGGCGATCATCCACCTGGCGGCACAAGTGGATGTACAGCGCTCATTGCAGGAACCACACACCGATGCGGATATCAATATCCTGGGGTCCCTTAATCTCCTGGATGCCTGTTCCGGCTGCGGCGTCGGCAAGATTATTTATGCCTCTACCGCCGCCGTGTACGGCAGACCTGCATATCTGCCCGTGGACGAAAGGCACCCTGTGGCGCCGCAATCGCCATACGGCCTTTCCAAGCACACCGTGGAACAATACCTGCGGCTGTACCGGGAAATGCACGGGATCAGCTTCACGGTACTGCGTTTTGCCAATGTATACGGGCCACGCCAGGATGCCACCGGCGAGGGCGGAGTGGTGGCCATATTTATTGACAAGCTGGCTAAGGGAGTTAAACCAGCTATATTCGGTGACGGGGAGCAGACCAGGGATTTCATCTACGTCAAAGACGTAGCTGCCGCCTGCGTGTCGGCGCTGCAGCGGGCAGACGGCGGCACTTTCAATGTCAGCACCGGCAAAGGACTGACTGTCAACTATTTGTACCAGGTACTGAAAGCACTCACCGGCAGCACAATGGAACCGGTTTACCAGCAGCCCCGCTCGGGAGACATCACCCACAGCACCCTGTCCAACGCCAGGGCCTGCGTCTCCCTGGACTGGCGCCCCCGTTATATCCTGACGGAAGGGCTGCGCGAAACAGTAGACTTCTACCGCTAAACAAAGAAGCACAGGGACGTTCTTTTTGCTTCCAAAATTGTCCACAAGGGGGGAAGTAAAGGGACGGTTCTCCTGCTTCTAAAATTGTCCACAAGTGATACAAGGAGATGTTTCTCTTGTAGCGCTTTAATTGGGGATATATCGCTGGTGTTGTAGGGTCGGATTTATCCGACCGATGTGCGGCTGAAGCCGCATCTACAAGAGGAGTG
>CAYNIY010000091.1:0-4556 GCA_964397525.1 uncultured Eubacteriales bacterium | reverse complement strand
ATTTTTTTGCCCGGTATCCATTTACAAAACCTAAATTGAAGCAAGAGAACCGTCCCTTTGCTTCCACACAAAATGGAAGCAAAAAGAACGTCCCTCTGCTTCCGTTCAAAATGGAAGCAAAAAGAACGTCCCCTTGCTTCCTCTGCAAATGGAAGCAAAAAGAACGTCCCCTTGCTTCCGTTTGCTTATTCGTTCCAGTAATCCAGGCCTACGTTGTGCCTGGCTTTCTCCAGGTACACGGTGGCGACCGCTCTTGCCTTGCCTGCGCCCATCTTCATGGTGTCCACCACGAACTGCCTGTCTGCGGCTAGCCTTGCCCTCTCCTTGCGGAACGGCTCGAAGTATTCCCAGATTACACCGAAGATCTCTTTCTTGATGTCGCCGTACCTCAGCCCCGGCGTAAGGAACCGCTCTTTCAGCGCCGCTTTTCCCTTGTCGTCCAAAAACAGAGCGTAGATGTCATACAATGGATTCCCCTGTACCGGCTTCGGCTCTTCCACCGGCGTGGAGTCCGTCTTTATGCTCATCACTTTTTTCTTCAGCGTCTTTTCATCAATGAAGATTTCAATGGCGTTGCCGTATGACTTGGACATCTTCTGGCCGTCGAGCCCCGGCACTGTCGCCAGGTCATCTTCAATGTCCGGCTCCGGCACCACAAAGGTCTCGCCGTAAGTGCCGTTGAAGCGCAGGGCGATATCCCTGGCGATCTCCAGGTGCTGCTTCTGGTCCTTGCCCACCGGCACCTTTTCCGCCCCGTACAGCAGGATGTCCGCGGCCATCAGCACCGGGTAGGAGAAAAGTCCGTGGCTGGCGGGAATATCTTTGGCGATCTTGTCCTTGAAAGAGTGGCTTCGCTCGAGCAGACCCATGCCGGTGACATTGGCCAGCAGCCAGGTCAGTTCTGTCACTTCAGGCACATCGGCCTGCACCCAGAACACCGATTTGTCGGGATCGAGGCCCAGGGCCAAAAAATCACAGGCTGCTTCGTAGGTTTGCCGCCGCAGAAAAGAAGCGTCGAAAACCGAAGTCAGGGCGTGGTAATTTACCAAAAAACAGAACAGCTCGTTGTTTTCCTGGTAATCCACCATCCTCTTCATCATCCCGAAATAATTGCCCAGGTGCAGAGAACCCGAGGGCTGAATGCCTGAAAGAATACGCACTTTATTTGCCTCCTTGAACTAACAATAATCTTTTTTAAGATATCAGGCTGGCTATAAGCCCGGCCAGTGAATACAGCGCCATTATGATTGGCCTTACAAAAATATCAAAGACAAAGCCTATGGCCCCGCTAAAGATCAGGACGATTAAAATAATCATCCCGTATGCTTCCAGCTTGTAAAGCCATTCCTGCCGTCCGGGCAGGAGCCCCGCCAATATTTTCGATCCATCCAGAGGCGGTACCGGGATCAGGTTGAAGACAGCCAGCACCACGTTGATCTGAACAATATACATCATGATATCATTGAAATAAGGCAGTTTCAATCCGTATAAAGCGCCCCAGATCACCGCCGCAACTATGGCCAGCAGCAGATTCGTGGCCGGCCCGGCCAGAGATACCAGAAGCACGCCCCGCTTCATATCCCCTCTGAAGTTCAGGGGGTTTATCGGTACCGGTTTGGCCCAGCCAAAGCCGGCTATAAAAAGCAGGATCAGCCCCACAGGATCAACATGCGCCACCGGGTTGATTGTCAGCCGGCCCTGGGCGCGGGCGGTATTGTCACCCAGTCGGTAAGCGGCCAGGCCGTGCGCGTACTCGTGAAAAGTCAGGCCCAGGACAATTGCCGGCAGCATTAACGCAATGCTTTGCAGGCTTGGTAAATCAAACACTATCTATCTCTCCTTCACAACCGGCAAGATATTCTTTAACATAGCTGAGTTCTTCCTCTTTGGTCCGCACCACACCATCCAGGCGGGCCTGCCACAAGGCGTCCAGGGCTTTTTTAAAGGCCGGGCCCGGCTTGAAACCGAGAGCGCGGATGTCACTGCCGTTGATGGTCGGCTTGTCACACCTGATGGCGTTGAGCACCTGGCGAAACCTTTGCCGGGCATCATTGGTTGTGAAATAGGCCAGCAGCAGCGGGTAGCATTCCCTGGGCACAAACATCACCCGCCTGGCGAGTTCACTCAGTGCATAATCTCCCGGATCGTTCAGCCCTTCCACGGCGCTCTGCCAACCGCCCAGCGCCGCTGCCAGTTTGTCAACCTGCCGCTTGTTAAAATTATAGCGCGTGCAGATCTCCCTGGCTGTATCCCAGCATGTCCGGTGCAGCACTGCGATTAAATAAACCATCCAGGGCTCATCCGGGCCGGCCAGATCCCAGGAACGGAGCATATTGACTGAACGGGGCACTTCATCCAGGACGTCCTTAATTTCTTCATATGATACATCTTTGAAAATACTGTCCCACAGCTGCAGATCCACCAGGCGGGAAAAGACAAAACTCGGGCGCGGCTCCAGGAGAATGTATTTCACTTCTTCCCAGACACGCTCTTTTGATACCCTGTCGAGCATATTGCTGTTTACAGCCTCTTTGACCAGCTTCAAAGTCTGCGGCTCAAAAGTAATGTTGTAGCGCTTTTCAAACCTGACCCCTCTCAGGATCCTGGTCGGGTCTTCGACAAAGCTCAGGTTGTGCAGCACCCGCAGCAGCCCCTGTTCCAAATCCTCACGGCCGCCAAAATAATCAACAATATATCCAAAATCACTCTTGTTGAGGGATACCGCCATCGCGTTAATCGTGAAATCCCGCCGGTACAGGTCCTGGTGCAGCGAGGAGGTTTCAATCTGGGGCAGAGCTGCCGGGTGCAGGTAATACTCCACTCTCGCTGTGGCTACATCCACCTGGAGCCCATTCGGGAATTCGACAGCAGCTGTGAAGAATTTCGGATGGGCCCTGACCCTGCCCCCCAAATCTCTGCTCAGCGTCCTGGCCAGTTCAATCCCGTCACCTTCCACCACCAGGTCCACATCAATGCAGTCCATGCCCAGCAGCAGGTCACGTACGATACCGCCGGCCGCATATATTTTACAATTCATGGCGGCGGCAATTTCACCGGCATGGATCATTATTTCCATGTATTCTTTGGAAAGCCCCCGGTACATCAGATCCTTGATATTTTTATGCGGCTGTTCAGAATTGCCGCCGCTGTACACTTTCTTGTGCCTCACCTGAATCTCGCCGTGCAGCGTGCGCAGCACATCAGTCCGTGAGACTATCCCCACCAGGTTTCCATCTTTGAGCACCGGCAGCCGGCCGATATCATGCTGGATCATTAGATCGCGGACTGTCGAAACAGGTGTCTCCGGGCTGACCGTAATCAGGTTGCTGGTCATAAATCCTTTTGTTGGCGCATGGCCCAGGCCGTGGTGGGTTGCCTTTTCCACATCGCGGCGGGAAATCACTCCTACCACCTGGTCCCCTCTGACCACCGGCAGGCCGGTATGGCCGTACCTCAGCATCAACCGCCCCGCTTCTTCGATCATCGTTTCCGGGGTGATGGTTTTTACCGGGCTGGACATTATTTCAGCGGCAACAGCCGGCGGCCGTGCTTTGGAGCGGATGGCCTCAAGGAGAAGCTCCGCCACGTCTTCCACTTTCCCCTTTTTAATGATGGCCGAGGCAGCAGCAGGGTGCCCGCCGCCGCCCAGGCCTTCAAGTATATCTTTGACGCTGACCTCAGGCACGTTGCTCCGGGCCACGATATGCACGCGGTCATCCATTTCCACCACTGTGAAAACAGCATCCAGGTGGGCAAACTCCACCAGTTTATGGGTTAAGATATCAAGGCCGCCGATAAATTCGTCTACGTTCCCTTTGGCGATCAGAAACTTGATGCCGTTTATTTCATAACGCTCGGCTGATACCAGGAGAGTCTTTAACAGAGCCCGCTGTTTGTCATTTAGGGGCCGGTCGAGAAACTCGGCCACCACAGCCAGGTTGGCGCCCTGGGCCAGCAAATATGAAACTGCTTCGGCGTCTCTGGCGGTGGTGCTGGGAAAAATCAGAGAGCCGGTGTCCTCATAGATGCCCAGCGAAAACACCGTGGCCTCCATCGGTGAGATAGCTATATTCATTGCCCTTATTTTCTCGACAAACAAAGTTGTGGTCGCCCCGACCATTTCAACAACCTCAAGTGCTCCCGTGGCATCGCCCTCACCCCGCGGGTGATGATCATAAATGTGTACTTCGACGCCGGGCTTTTGCAGCAAACCTGCCAGTTTGTCCAGGCGTCCGGCTGACTTGGTGTCTACAAGGATGACCCTTTTGACCAGGTCAGGTTCAATATCCCTGACTGTCCTGACACGGAGGGTATCTTTGTGCAGGGCCATAAACTCATCAACATTTCTCAGCAGGGGTCCGGCAAATACCATCACGGCGCCCGGGTAAATTTTCTGGGCGGCCACCATAGAAGCAAGAGCATCCATATCGGCATTGGTATGGGTTGTTATGATTTCCACGGCCCGCCCCCCTTTGTAAAATACGCATATTATTATACCACATTAGACAGTGGAAAGGGGACACATCATTTTGGACGTGAGACGTGAGACGTGGGAC
>CAYNIY010000090.1:0-4615 GCA_964397525.1 uncultured Eubacteriales bacterium | reverse complement strand
CTTACCGTTAACCGCAACATTCATGTCATCCTGAGCGTCAGCGAAGGATCTAAAACAAGATTCTTCACTGAGTTCAGAATGACAACGAGAGCAGCGTTCAGTGTGACAGTGAGAGTTGTAGGGTCGGCTTTAGCCGACCATGTGCGGCTGAAGCCGCACCTACAATTTCAGTTTCAGTCATCAGATGCCGGACGTCGGTTTATCCTGCATTCCCTGCGTTTCAGGGCCTTCTGCAGGACGGGATTTCTCTGTGTTAATGTATCACGTTTCTGTCATCCTGAGTGATAGCGAAGGATCTAAAAACAAGATTCTTCACTGCGTTCAGAATGACATTGGATAATCGTTCAGAATGACACGCTTTTATTATTGTTCGTTTCTTTTTGTTAATTCTTTATGCAGTGCCGCCCTCATCACTTCCAATGGGGCGGCGACACCGGTCCACAGTTCGAAAGCCAGGGTGCCCTGGTGCAGCAGCATGCCCATGCCATTGACCGTTTCAGCACCGGCCTGGCCGGCTTTCTTTAAAAACAGTGTTTCCACCGGGTTATAGATCAGGTCAGAGGCTGTCTGCCCCGGCCTGAATGCTTCAAAGGGCAGCGGGACGGCCTCGTCTGTGTTCGGGCTCATTCCCAGGGGAGTCGCCTGCACTACCAGGTCTGACTCTGCCAGGACCCGGGCCGGCAGTTTGCCCCCCGCCTGCTCAGGCCAGGGTATCGTTTCCACCCTGATCCCGGCTGCTTCAGCCACCGCGCGGGCCAGCTCAACGGCTCTCCTGCCGGTGCGGTTGGCAAAATTTATTTTCTTCACCCCGGCCAGCGCCAGCTGCATCGCCACCGCGCGGGCCGCGCCGCCTGCGCCCAGGAACAAGACATTTTTACCGGCGGGATCAAACCCGGCTTCTCTCAGGGCGCGTAAATATCCTTTGCCGTCAGTATTGTCACCATATAGTTTTCCCGCGCGGTTAACGATGGTATTGACCGCGCCGGTCAGTTTCGCTTCGTCAGAAAGCTCGTCCAGCAGGGGCAGCACTGTTTCCTTGTGGGGAATCGTCACATTCACGCCCACCATACCCAGAGCTCTCAGCGCTTCTATCGCCGCAGCAAGGCTGCGGTGCTCGACCCTGAAAGGCACATAGGCATAATCAAGCCCCGCGGCGTCAAAGGCCGCATTGTGTATCGCCGGTGAAAAGGTGTGCTCCACCGGACAGCCATAAATACCGCAGATCTTTGTCCGGCCGCTAATCCCACTTGCCATGTAAAACCCCCGGATCCTTTTTAATACGGGCCAGCACCAGCTTCTCCAGGTGGCGGCTGATCAGCCTGGTGCCCCAGAACTCTTTTCCTTCCATCGGCACCACCAGGATGGTGTACAAGCCGGCCAGATTGCCGCCGAAAATATCGGTGAAGATCTGGTCGCCCACCAGGGCTGTTTCCTGCGGGCTGGTGCCCATCAGCTCCAGGGCGCGCTTAAACGGCCCGGGGAACGGCTTAACCGCCCGGTGTACAAACGGCATCTCCATTTCCGCGGCGATGGCGCCCACCCTGCGGCGGGAATTATTGGAAACGATGCCCATCCGCAGGCCCTCGCCGCGCAGTGCCAGGATCAGTTCCGTCACTTCCGGCAGCGCGCTGTCCGAGTCCCGCCGGATGATGGTATTGTCCAGGTCAAAAATAACCCCTTTGAGCCCCAGGTCCAGTAACAAGCCGGGCTTGATTTCCGTTATCGCCGGCACGTATAACTTGGGATAAAAAATTTTCAGCAATTGGTTCTCCTGATTTTTTTGTTCATTCTTTTTTCCATCATTCTCGCCTTTTCCAGTTCCAGCGGCGTGTTGACATTAAAGAAAACGGTGTCAATATCCGCAGACGCCTGCAGTATTGCTTCACTGACATAATTAACCCGCACGCGGGGGTAAAAATCAACGACCTTATGCCTGCCGCTGCGCAGCGCTTCTTCAACTGCAACGATGCAGCTCTTGTCATAAACCGCAAACAGGGGCTGCAGGTAATCCCCGTGCTGCGGTACGGCAACATCATAACCTTCTGACTGCCGGATCATCACTGCGGCCAGTTCGGCGCTCAGAAAGGGCATGTCGCAGGGCACTACCAGGCACTTCTCATTCTGCGCCGTCAGCAGCGCGGCGTGAATACCGCTGAGCGGGCCCATCCCTTTGATCAGGTCCGGCACCACCTTTAAGCCCAGGCGCCTCCCTGTTTCTTCGCCGCACCCGCTGATCAGGATCTCTGTGCATACTTTGCTCAGTTCGGCGGCTGCACGCTCGATCATGGCATCCCGGCCAACACTCAGCAGAGCCTTGTCACTGCCCATCCTACTGCTTTTGCCGCCAGCCAGGATCACACCCGTGATCTTCGACATCCTAATGTCCCCTTCCCAAAGGGCTTGATCCAGCTAATAATATTACTGCCGGATCAGTAATATAAAATTACCACAATTTCAAAGTAATCTCAACAAACTTAACATCTGTTTTCTCCGGCAGGCCGGAATATTCCTTTAAAAACAGCACCACAACCCGCATAATCACTCTCTGCCTGTCTCACCTGTGTTTTCGTTTTCAATGTCAACCTGGATGAAATCATTCGCTGCCGCAGCCTCCCGGAAGAGCTCGATGAGGGCTTCGCCGTAAGCGCCGAGGTTTTTTATGATCGCTTCCGGGTGGCGAATGGTGATTACTTTCGGAGAAAAATCAGTCGAGAGGCAATCCCACAAGGCGTCTAAATTATTGCCGTAGTATCGTGGCAGTGCCAATTTACGCTTCAAATAGGCATGCGCGGCCGCTTTATTCACCATTACAGATCCGTTTAATCTAATTTCTTTCATCTGCATGCCTCCTAATACAGCTTCCTGAAAGTTGTGTAGTGGTCATCCGAGTAATAAACCAGCCCGTCGTTGGAATAGACGATGCGCTGTGCGCCGCGGTACCCCCCGTTATAGTTGATGTCGCACTCATAATACTGGCGTCCGGCTGCATGCGGCAGGAGCCCTTCACGGTTGCCGAAACGGTCACCGCCAATGGACTTGTGGTCGGTCACTGCCCAAAGGTTGCCCTTAGCATTATCCCAGCCCAGCACTTGCGCTTCAGCCTTTGTGATGTAGTTTGGGGGCAGTGTCCGGAACTCGTGAATGTACGCGGCCACCTCATTCATCGTAGAATAAGCTTGTCCCTTTATAACCTGGACTTCACCGCTGCCGGTCTCACCCGCCGGCTGGCCGGCAGGAGCTTCGGTTTGGCCGGCGCTTGTGCCCTGACCCGGCGCCTGGACGGGATCTTTGACTGCGATTGACTGGCAGCCTGTCAAAAATAGCAGGATAAGTGCTGTCAATACTGCCAGGCGCCAATTTTTCAGTTTACCTGTTTTCTGCATCTGGCCTGCTCCTCTGCCTCATTTTACCGAGGCACGCCTCAAGAGTTTGCTGCTCACCGGCAGCTGTTACATATAAATTATACCCCCTACTGTAAGCAGGCACAACTTGGCTGGCAAAACGAGGCGGGGCGATAAAGAACAAGCAGAAATATTTGAGAAAATTAATGCGCTTTATGGTAAAATTTAGAGTACAGCGCAAGCAAAGGGGATGATTGGGATTGGAGACTATATTGAGTGTCCTGCTGGGGATCGGCCTGGCTGCAACCTGCGGCTTTCGCATCTTCGTGCCGCTTTTAATCATGGGGATTGCCGGTGTCAGCGGCAGTCTTAATTTGAGTTCGGGTTTTGAATGGATTGCCAGCTATCCGGCTATGATCGTTTTCGGCATTGCGACCATATTTGAAGCCGTCGCATATTTCTTCCCATATATCGATAATTTGTTAAATACCATCAGCACCCCCTTCAGCATCCTGGCAGGGGTAATTGTCAGCGCAGCCGTGATCACTGATATCAGCCCGTTTCTGCAGTGGACTCTGGCCATCATCGCCGGCGGCGGCGCTGCTTCAGCCACCAGTTTAATCAGCAACGGCGCCCATCACACCTCAACAGCCGTCAGCGCCGGCCTTACCAACCCGGTCATATCAGCGGTGGAATCAGTGATCTCGGTGATCCTGCCTGTCCTGGCGATAGCCATGCCGGTATTGGCTTTTATCTTAGTAATTTTGCTGGTGGCAGCCATCTACAGGTTTTTAATTAAATTAAGAAGTAAAATCATGCCCCAAGCCGCCGGCGCCTCTTCAGCAAAAAAATAAGCCGCTGACGCCCTTGTTTCGGGCCATCGACAATAATTGAATTATGTGTTATAGTTAACTGGTATTACAGATGTATTTATTGATTTCACATGTTTTTTAGAAATTATATATACGTTAAGTGTATATGATTTGTCAAAAATGTGTGAAATTTTTATTTGCGCTGGCATACAAATAATAATTTAGGAGGTGCCTCATGAATACAGGCACAGTAAAATGGTTTAACGCAGAAAAAGGATTTGGATTTATCTCCAGGGAAACTGGTGATGACGTATTTGTTCATTTCTCAGCTATCCAGGGTGACGGTTTCAAATCGCTGGAAGAAGGCCAGGCAGTCAGCTTTGATATCACTAAAGGCAACAAAGGCGACCAGGCAACCAACGTAACTAGAATATAATTAAAATATTATAGATTATGTGCTTA
>CAYNIY010000089.1:0-4717 GCA_964397525.1 uncultured Eubacteriales bacterium | reverse complement strand
TAAATACATATATTACCAGCAGGATTACAGTCATATCTGTAGAATGTATTTTAACCATTTCAAATCCGGACAGGATGGTGGCTACAATTGGATATTCGTCTGCATGCAGAAGAATTGGAACGCCAGGTTTTATCATCCCGCGCCTGTCACAGCAGCAGCAGCCGCGGCAGGCTTAAAGCGGAAGAGGAATGCAGTGTGCGCACTGCTTTCCAGCGTGACCGGGACAGGATTATTCATTCCAAAAGCTACCGCCGCCTCAAACACAAGACACAGGTGTTTATTATTCCGGAGGGGGATCATTACCGCACCAGGCTCACCCACACAATGGAAGTTGCCCAGATCGCCAGGACGGTGGCCAGGGCGCTGCGGCTTAACGAGGACCTGGCCGAAGCGATAGCCCTGGGCCATGACCTCGGCCACACGCCGTTCGGTCATGCCGGTGAAAAAGCGCTGAATGATGTTTTTAAGCCCGGATTTAAGCACAACGAACAAAGCCTCCGGGTGGTTGATTACCTGGAAGGGGGCAGGGGTCTTAACCTGACGTGGGAAGTGCGGGATGGCATCCTGAACCACACCGGCTCTCTGCTGCCTGCCACCCTGGAGGGACAGATTGTCAAGATAGCTGACAGGGTTGCCTACATCAACCATGACATAGACGATGCCATCCGGGGCGGGGTAATTACGGCAGAACAAATCCCTGCTGATTGCATCGCAGTTCTCGGCAAAGAGCACCGGGAAAGGATCAATGCGATGGTGATGGACCTGATCTACAACAACCGCAGCGAGGTCCCGGCCATAGGCATGAGCCCAGTCATTCAGGAGGCCACCGACAAACTGAGAAATTTTATGTTTGAAAATGTTTACATCGGTTCCGAGGCCAAAACCGAAGAGTCCAAAGCCTGTCATGTTGTCCAGCACCTGTACAAATATTTCGTCAAAAATCCGGACACCCTGCCGGCTGAATACCTCAGCCGTACCGGGCCGGAAAATACGGACAGGGCGGTTTGTGATTATATCGCCGGCATGACGGACAATTTTGCTATTCGTATCTACCAGCGGTACTTTTTACCGCTGCCGTGGATTGTCCGGCCCTGATTGGCTCCAAAAATTTAGCAAAATAAAATAATTTTAAATTAAAGCGCAACCTCTTTTCACAGGCGGCAATGTCTTTTTTAGCTCGATATTTAATGCCTGTTGCGGAAGGACAATAATCACATTTGTTGAACTGTTTTACCAATAAAGTACATTTGGAAGAAGAAGGGTGATCTTAGGTGGGCTTAGTCCCCGAAGAAACAATCGAAACAGTCCGCCTGCGCTCAGATATAGTCAACGTCATTTCCCGTTACGTCCAGCTCCAGAAAAAGGGTAAAAACTACTTGGGTTCCTGTCCGTTTCACGACGAACGCACGCCTTCGTTTACCGTTACGCCCGAAAAGCAGATTTTTCACTGCTTTGGATGTAATGTCGGCGGCGATGTTTTTAAATTCCTGATGTTAAAGGACAACCTGTCTTTTTTCGAAGCTTTGAAAACATTAGCTGAACAGGCGGGTGTAGCGCTCCCCTCTCTGGACAGTCCTGCTGCGCAGGAAAGGGATAACAGGCGTGACAAGCTAAGACAGGTCAATAACCAGGCAAAAGAATTTTTTTTGAACAATTTGCAGCACCACGAGGCAGCCGCCGCAGCCAGGCAGTATTTGCACGGCCGGGGGCTTACAGCGGAGGTGCTGGAACGTTTTCAAATTGGATTTGCCCTGCCGGGCTGGAATTCACTGTTGGACCACCTGGTTAAAAAAGGCTGTCAGCAGCAGGAGATTGCCGCCGCCGGACTAATCATCCAGGCGGAAACCGGCAGGTATTATGACCGGTTTCGAAACCGGATTATGTTTCCCATCTGGGATGCTGCCGGGCGGGTAGTTGGATTTGGCGGCAGGGTTTTAGACGATACTCTTCCCAAGTACCTGAACACACCGGAAACTGCTTTTTTCAGCAAGGGGCGCACACTTTACGGTTTGCACCAGGCCAGGCAGTCCATCAGGGAAAAGGGGTGCGTGATAGTCGTCGAGGGGTATATGGACGTCATCACCTCCCACCAGTACGGGACAGCAAACACGGTGGCCTCGCTCGGCACCGCTCTCACCGCGGATCACGGCCGGATCCTGATGAATTACAGCCGGAATGTGATCTTTGCTTATGACGCCGACGCGGCCGGTGTGGCGGCCACTATCCGGGGATTGGATATCCTGCAGGAATTAGGCTGCGAGGTGAGCGTGGTAAGCATTCCTGACGGAAAGGATCCCGATGATTTTTTAAGAAAGCACGGCGCCGGGCCCTGGGAGGAGCTGATCAGGCAGGCTTCTTCTTTAATTGAATATAAGCTGCAACATGCTGTCAAGTTAGGGAATGTTAAAACGGTGACAGAAAAACTGGAGGTTATGCGGCAGGTGTTTCCGAGCCTGGCCGCAAAAGGCGGGGTCGAGAGGGAAGTAAGCCTGAATAAAATTGCCCGGGCGCTGAGTTTAAGCTGGGAGACGGTTGCCGGTGAACTAAAGAAATACGAGAAAAGCCTGAGCAAAAAACGGGCAGCCCCGGATAAACCCATTGTCAACAGAAACCATGCCATTTCCAAGGAAGACAAATGTGATCCCAGAGAGAAAACTGAAGCAATTCTCCTGCGGCTGGTACTGGATGATCCATCGCTGGGGAAAACAATTTTGGCTGAAATGGGCGAAATTCCATTTAAAAACGATAATTATCAAAGGATTTTTGAGAAATGCCTTGAATTATACAATAAACCAGGTTATCGGCCCGAAGGAATGCTCAATATCCTTGACAATAATGATCAAAACTTGGTAAGCAGGCTGTTAACACAGGATCTGCCCGGAAAAAACGCAGCTAAAATAATGAAAAGCTACATTGATTCTGTTCATCGCAGCATCCGCCAGGGGCGGAGGGATGAAATCCTGGAGGAAATAAGAGTATTGGAAAAAACGGGTGATCACCTGCACTATAATGAATTGCTGCGGGAACTTGCTATTTTAAAGGGTATTGATGCAGCAGAAAAAGCGGGTGATCGTGAACTTGCCACGGCTTTACTGCATAAATACAGCGAGTACATTAACGCTGCTAATAATGGGCAGCCGGGAGAGAGGAGGGATGACATATGAGCGACGAGTTCATGCTTGATAGCGTTAGGGAATTGATCGAGAAAGGCAAAAAGCGTGGCGTACTGACCTACAATGAAATTTTGGATAGCTTGCAGGGTACCGATCTTACACCAGAACAGATAGATGATATCTATGAAAAACTGGCCAGCCTCGGTGTTGAAGTTGTTGCTGAGATAGATGACTTTGAGCCTCACAATATTTCAATAGTGAAATCTACGTCGGAAGGAACGGAAACAGAAACGGAAGCAGAAGCAGAAGTGGAAGTGGACCTTTCGGTTCCTGAAGGTGTTGGTATAGATGATCCGGTACGGATGTATTTAAAAGAAATCGGACGCGTGCCTCTGCTTACCTCGGAAGAGGAAGTAACGCTGGCTCTGCGCATGGAGGACGGCGATGAAGAGGCCAAAAGAACCCTGGCTGAGGCCAACCTCAGGTTGGTGGTCAGCATTGCCAAACGCTACGTCGGCAGGGGCATGCTATTCCTTGATCTGATCCAGGAAGGGAATCTGGGCTTAATTAAAGCCGTTGAAAAGTTTGATTACCGTAAAGGATTTAAATTCAGCACATACGCTACCTGGTGGATCCGCCAGGCGATCACCAGGGCCATTGCAGACCAGGCCAGGACCATCAGGATCCCGGTGCATATGGTGGAAACAATAAACAAATTGATCCGGGTTCAAAGGCAGCTGCTGCAGGAACTGGGACGCGAGCCCAGCCCGGAAGAGATCGCCAAAGAAATGAATATTTCCGAGGAAAAAGTCAGGGAAATCCAGAAAATTGCCCAGGAGCCGGTATCATTGGAAACGCCGATCGGTGAGGAAGAAGACTCTCACCTGGGTGATTTCATTGAGGACCACGATGCCAGGGCGCCCGCCGAGGAAGCTTCCTTCACCCTGCTGCGCGAACAGCTGGATGAAGTTTTAAAAACGCTGACCGATCGTGAGCAAAGAGTGCTGCGTCTGCGTTTCGGCCTTGACGATGGCCGTGCCCGTACCCTGGAAGAAGTCGGACAGAAGTTCGGCGTCACCCGGGAGCGGATCCGGCAGATTGAAGCCAAGACGCTGCGCAAGCTCAGACACCCCAGCCGCAGCAAAAAATTAAAAGATTACCTGGACTAAAAACTTATTCGCAGACTAATTGACTGGGGCCATAAAGTATCGTATAATATACTCTGTGCCAATGTTCCTCGATAGCTCAATTGGTAGAGCAACCGGCTGTTAACCGGTAGGTTGTAGGTTCGAGTCCTACTCGGGGAGCCAAATTTTTTTGGGCCCATAGCTCAACGGCAGAGCATCCGGCTCATAACCGGCTGGTTCCAGGTTCGAATCCTGGTGGGCCCACCAAACCAGCCGTTTTTTGAAAAGTGATTTCAATCAGGTCTCCTGACGTCTGACGTCCAACGACTGACGTCTGAACCGGCCCCCTGGTCAAGCGGTCTAAGACACCGCCCTTTCACGGCGGTAACACGGGTTCGAATCCCGTGGGGGTCACCATACATGGGCGATTAGCTCAGCTGGGAGAGCGCCTGCCTTACAAGCAGGATGTCGGCGGTT
>CAYNIY010000088.1:0-4769 GCA_964397525.1 uncultured Eubacteriales bacterium | reverse complement strand
CGGCACTACTAATCCTTCAACCGTCAGGGGAGGCACTGTGGATTCCAAAACTATGATGTTGCCCGGTTCAACATAATCCCCTATAGCTTCGCAGGCAGTCCTGACACAACTCAAATCTGCTTTTTTATCCTTTGTTACCGGAGTTGGGACAGAAATTAAAAAGGCATCGGCTTTCTCCGGCCTTGTTGAGGCCGTAAATTTACCATTATTTACAACTTTTATGATTAATTCATCCAAACCCGGTTCCTTTATCGGAACTTCTCCCTTGTTTATCATTTCGACTTTATTAACATCTATGTCTACTCCAATTACATTACATCCACTGCTGGCAAATATAGCTGCAGTTGGAATCCCGATATATCCTAATCCCATGATACAAATTTTTTTCAATACTACCGCCCCCCTACATTTGGACTATAAATATCTCTTAATTTATCCTCTTCATTCTCCCAATTAAGTATTCTTGACGCTTTATAACAATTCTGCTTAAAATCATTATACTTTGCCTGGTCCTGAATCAACAAGCGTATACCCCTGCTTATACTTTTGGGATCATCAGGATCAACAGTAACACCAATATTATAACCTTCAACTATTTTTTTCATCTCCGGCAGATCGCTGGCCACCATAGGAATGCCTGCCATAATGTACTCGTGAATTTTATTGGAAATTGATGAGTAGTGGTTAAAACATGTATTCTGCAGTACCTGCATCCCTACATCTGCGGAGGCTGTCCATTTCAATAATTCCTCATTAGGTATCATCCCCAAGAAAAATACTTTATGCCCGATCCCTTCTTCTTTCACTAACATCTTTAATAATTCCTCAAGTTTTCCGTAACCGATGAAGACAAGTACCACATTCTTAATATCAGATACGGACTTGACAAGATTTTCGAGTCCCCGCTCCGGTTGGAGTCCGCCCTGGTACAAGATTATTTTTGTATCCTCAGGGATCCCTAATTTTTTCCGTATCCGGTTGTCAGACTTGACAGACTGAAACCTGGGAGCGTTTTTTAATATTATCGGCATTTTTATCTTATAAGTTTCTTTAAAAAAGTTTGCCCTGGTTTCATTTGTTGTGATTACAACATCTGCGCGCCGGATCATAAATTTCTCGAGTAAATAATACAGATTTTTATATTTCCAACCCATGCGGTCTGTTGAAACCTCATGTGCATCGTATATGAGTCTTGTTCCCCAAAATCTTGAAGCTATATATCCCGGTATCGTTGTGTTTAAATCGTTGGAATGATAGATACCGGCCTTTTCTATAATAGCTGTCATTATTAACCTTATCGTTGTAATAACTCTTACCCAACCTAATGATTTCCTGCTGACTCTCCTGACCTTAAAATCTCCTCTATCCTCGAATTCAGGTGTTGTTTTATGATCATTAAGAGCGATAACCAATACATCTTTGCCTTCTTTACCAACCGTAATCGCCTCGTTTGTAACCCTGGCATCGGTCTGAAAATAATTCCAGACCAGCATGCAAACTTTTTTGTTTGTTTGTTCGTTCTGAACCATCAATTTCTTATTTCTGCTGATTACCCTGCAAATGTAACTAATAGCCGGATTCACCTGCTCTCGTCTCAATAATAAATACCTGTAACAATTCTATGAATTTCATGGGCCTAAACTTGGTAATTTTGCAAGGTTTTCATAGATTCTGACC
Source organism: uncultured Eubacteriales bacterium (assembly GCA_964397525.1). GTDB lineage: Bacteria > Bacillota > Desulfotomaculia > Desulfotomaculales > Pelotomaculaceae > Syntrophopropionicum. The sequence goes on along the minus strand of CAYNIY010000088.1, from coordinate 3,092 downwards.
GAATCAGGGGATACGATTTTCAATTCTGTCAGGTATTCTTGCGATTTTTGCTGATCCCCCAGTTTTTCATTCAACAGTGCAAGATAAATTAAAGCCTGAATCTTTAATTCTTCATCTGTCAAAGCCCCATTTAAATTTTGCTCAGCGGTTTTATAATCACCAAGCCAGTAGGAGGTCTGCCCAGTATAAAGCTTAATTTTCACAGTTCTGCTTAATTTGGGCCCGGTCCACAGTTTTCTGCTATCCTCGCTCACACTTTGATAGTAGTTATCCATTCTTACAGGGATCTGAAAGCTCTTTTGGAAGTATTCCCGCGCCCTGTCTTTTTGGCCTGATGCCAATTCGAGAGTGCCCAGCTGGGAATAAATACCTGCTGCCTTTTCATATTCGGCAACATCGTTTGGATTAAGTACCAGTGCCTCTTCAACAACCGCAGAAGCCTGTTCATAATCACCGGATGCCATTGCCACCTGTGCCAATACATGTCTTGGAGCAGTATCAAACATGCTTAAGCCCACTGCCTTTTGTGCTTCCTCAAAAGCTTTATCCTTACTGCCCAAGCTGCTGTATACCTGCGCCATGTTAAGGCGGAACTCAGCCCTGTAGGGATTAAATTTTACAGCCTTTTCAATGAGCGCAACCCCTTCATTCACACGCTGTGATTGCAGCATTTTCAGGCCCTGGGTCATATGGCTCTGCGCCTGTAAGAATATGCAGCAAACGATTATTATAACTGCTGTGGCTGTGGTGCTCACTCCCAAAGGCAAAAAATTAAGGGGGCTGGATTTACTGCGTGCTGCTCCTGTTTCAGATAGCGGTTTCCCAATGCTAATACCAGCAACTATTCCAAAACAGCTCCATAGAACCAGCGTTAAAGCGGAAAGCGATAAATCAAAATCAATCACTGCATGACCGGCAATCATTAAAAACACAGCAGTTAAGGTCAATACCAATTGTTTTAAAAGAGTATCTCCCTTGCTGCCATGATATAAACAATGAGCCTTGTAAAGAAATGAAATCCAAATGCCGGCTACAGCAGCGATACCCAGGATACCGGTCTCAACCCCGACCTGGAAGTAGTAGCTGTGTACCTGGCGTGAAACATAATAATAGTCCATGAATGATCTATAGGCTTCCTGCCATCCTCCGCCACCCCAGCCTGTTATAGGACGTTCTTTGAACATCTCAAAAGCAGCCCCAAAATAGTTAACACGCTGAAAAGCAGTCCTTAAATAACTAAAATCAGTAACTTTTTGTAAAATTGAAGCATGGCCCAATAACCATACACCACATATTATTAACGCGAATAAAGCCAATCCGCCAAAGGTCTTGGAATAATTTTTTTCATTATCTTTCCAGCGGGCCAATAAGTACTGATTGAGGTACGAAACAGCAAACTGGCTGGCAAGAACAGCGACCAGCCCGAACAGGATCCACAACCATGCTTTACCCCCCTGCAGGTCTATAGCCAGGGGAATAAATTTATTGACTGCAAAAAATGAAATTATCCCGAGAAAACCGATATGCAGGGTGGTAAAAAACCTTTTTTCTGCACCCAGCCCAATAAGATAAATAATAAGCACCAGTACAAATACTAATAATCCACCACGTGAATTTGCACCAAAGAATACCGTTAGGATGATGTAATTTATAATTGCATATGAATAGCCAAAGTAATTCCTGTAGTGTAATTTGCCCATTATGGAATTTTGAGCAAAACCCTCTGTGCCTATAAGCTTGACCCTCATCCGGTCCCACAAATATAGACCAAAAAAAGTGACGGCACCCAAATAAGCTGCAAGGGCATTAGGGTACTGAAATGATGAATATATACGGCCGTCTAAAAATCCGTCATTAATGTTGATAATGCCGGTAGCTGTTGCAAGACCGGCAAGAGCTACGCCAAAAGCGCTAAGGTAGATGACATGCAATAATTTTTGTATATCTCCATCATGACGAACAAGCCTGGAGACAGACCAATAAGTCATAAAATATAATATGTTTTTTATCACTTCATCTATAGCCAGACCTTTATTGACAGCTGTAAAAGATGAAATTATATATACCAACGGCAAAGCCAGAGCGAACCAGTCCAGAGGCGTACGAAGAAACCTGCTGTCATTTCGCACCCAGCACCAAAAAAAAGTCAGCCAAAATACAAGCGAGGCAAATATCAGCGCACGCTCCTGCTCAGGGGCGAAAAACAACCCTCTGAAATAGGGCGATAGAAAAAGCAGGGCAGCCAGACCCCATAGTGCTATGGTATGGCATATATCCCACTGTGTGGTTTGCTCCGTTAATTTTAACTTTGGCACCTTTATTTCTTCACGAGCTTTTTTGCCTTTTATCTCCTTATTGGCAGACGTGGTTTTGTTTTTCCCTTTTGTATCAGCCTTTGCCATTATGCATCTCCTAAAGATCACCAACAACTATTTAAAATGGTATGCAAGAATAATTTCTACACTTTCCTGAAGAATTCCTGCCCTTGTATACTTATAATTGACCTTCATGCCTTTATTTGGAATTTTATAAAAAGTTTTATAAAAGTAGTCTCCGGGCTCTTATACACATCACAAAAAGTGCCGATATAAATTAAGTGACATGATTATTATTGTTACCTTAAGTTTTGGAGGTGTCGGAAATTACTGTTCTAGAAAGAATCAACCTAAGAATGTCCCTGCTGGACAATCTATATAATCACCACTTTAAAGCTGTTGGTGAAGCAAAGATGGTCCAGAAAAGTGAACTTCAGGACAATGAGCTGTATTTGGCATATAAATACCTGACGGATAAAAATTTTATTGAAGCCACTGCGATATCCGGTGCCGGACAATCAAGCTCGCACCGCTACAAGATAACAGTTATGGGGATCGACTATTATGAAAAAGAACATCTGAACTTAGAAAAATGCGCTACAATAAAAATGCAAAATGTTAGTTAAATTCTAGTATCGACAGGCAGCTTCCATAAATTGAATTTTCTTAGCCCTTGTTTTTTAGGCTCCCGTATGGTAGAATTTTTAATGCTTCAACCAAACAAATACGGGGGTGTAGCTCAGCGGGAGAGCGCTTGACTCACATTCAAGAAGTCGC
>CAYNIY010000087.1:2112-4843 GCA_964397525.1 uncultured Eubacteriales bacterium | reverse complement strand
GTGCGACAAGGGGACGGTTCTTTCTGTCGCATTTGAATAGATAGAAGGCTGGCTCTCTTGTGCTATGCGGCTATCGAATGAGGTGCTTGTATATGCGCAGACTGGTTATCAGCGCTCTGCTGATCATGATCGTGTTGGGTGCGGGGCTTCCATTTTTGTTGAGCAGGCAGATCCCGGCAAAATATCTACCCGGTGTCACCATAGTCCGGGTATTTCTGCACGAAGAAAACAGGGTGGCGCCCATGCAGTTGGAAGATTACCTGGTGGGTGTTGTGGCGGCAGGGATGCCAGCTGAATTCCCCCCCGACGCCCTAAAAGCGCAGGCTGTTATCGCCAGGACATACGCAGTCAGGAGTATCGGGCTGTCAGGGACTGGAGCCCTGCTGCACGCTGGGGCAGATTTATGCGACGACAGCAGCTGCTGCCAGGCCTGGCTGTCCAGGCAGGAGCTGAAAAAACACTGGGGCACAGTTGATTATTACAACAATTACTACCAGGTGAAAAGTGCAGTTGACGAAACCAGGGGGCTGGTGCTTGCTTACCAGGGTGAGCTGATTGATCCGGTCTGGCAGGCTTCATGCGGCGGCGGAACTGAAAATGCGGAGGATGTGTGGGGGGTACGGGTCCCATACCTGCGGGGAGTGCCATGCCCTTACGATACCGAGCCCAACACAATCCAGACAGTCACATTCAGCTTTGCCCAACTGGATCAAGCCCTGGGGACCTCACTGGCAGCGCTTCAGGAGGCAGGCAGTGAAATAGAATCCGGCAGCTTTGTGTTTGTTGAAACAACACCGGCAGGGCGGCCAAAGCTCCTGCAGATCGGTGACAGCCTGTTTACGGCAGCAGACGTCAAGGATTTATTGGATTTGCGTTCCACGAGGTTCACCTGGAATATCGAGGGCGGCAATGCAGCCTTTACCACTGCCGGAGACGGATATGGTGTCGGCTTCTGCCAGTATGGGGCAAAAGGCCTGGCTGAGCATGGGTATGGTTACCGTACAATCTTGGGGCATTATTACAGCAGGGTGGAAATCATCGATACCGAGCAGGGAAAATAACAACCAGAGTGGACAGGAGTGGACAGGAGGGACAGGTACCTTGTCCACAACATGATTCAAGAAAAAAGGATACAAGCACATTGCCCAATTTTCTATTAATAAATTAGAATGTGAATTAATGTTACATATGAACAGCATCGCCTTTATCTGTGATCGATTTTCAGGGAGATGATTATGATTCCGATAACTGCTCGGGTAAACTCAAGCGGCTTGAGACAAGCTGTTGGCATGAGATAATTATAACCATTTAAAACTGACATGGTGATAATAATAAGGTAGGTGTCCTGGATTACGGGAATATCCAAGATCTTAATCGACAGGATTTAGGGACAAGGTACCTGTCCCTCCTGTCCACTGTCCACAGCCGTTTAAGGAGTTTCGAGGGGCGGTTTCCTTCTTTTGCTGAAGCTTGAGGCAAGCAGTGCCGCTGCCGCAGACATAAGGAACAAAGCCAGGATCACCGGTATAAGGTAGGGAAAACCAAGACCCTTAACAGCAGCAATCCTGATACCTTCTGAAATCCAGGTGAATGGGAGCAGTCCGGCCAAGGCATTTAGGAAGCCGGGGATGTGTGTCTGGGGCCAGGTGTAGCCGGAAATCATCAGGAAGGGGACCGACAGCAGCATGATGTACCTGGTCGCCTGCAGGGAACTTTTCGCCTTGAGGGATATGCAGAACCCGGTGCAGGTAATCACAATGGTGTACAGCAGGCCCAACAAGACGATCACCATTACGGAGCCTTCAAATCTCACCTGGAAGATACGGACTATAATAAAGATCAACAGACCAAAATTAAACGTGCTGGTTAAAAAGTATGGCAGGGACTTGCCAAGAAATATTTTCCATGAAGGGACCGGTGAGATCAGGAACTGGATCCAGGAGTTATTTCCTTTTTCTCTTGTCACTGTCAGGCTAATGCACAGCAGGCAGATCTGGTGTATTACCAGCATCATTAAACCAAAAAGCATGTAGTTGGCATAGCTGAAAGTGGGATTATACCACACTTCCGTGTTGGACGATATCGTGTCGAGAATATTCGTGATCTCCCTCTCTGTCAGGCCTAAACCGGCCATATACACTGCTGCCTGATCTGTGCTGACCTGGTTGATCACCTCCAGAGTGTTCTTGCGGATGTTATAGCCCCAGATCAGGTTGGAGCCGTCATAGACAGTGAGAATTTCCGTGCCGTTATGCAGGGCGACATTCTTCTCAAAATTATCAGGGATCACCACACCGGCTCGGACGACACTTTCTTTCATGCCCTCTTCCAGGAGAGCGTAGGTGTTTATTTCCTGAACTATTTCGAAGCGCGGGCTGTTTTCAAAGGACTCGATCACTTTCCGGCTCAAACTGGTGTTGTCCAGGTCGACCACCGCCAAGGGGATACCGGTCAGAATACCCTGGGCGTAAACAACACCACAGAGAAACGCATAGAACAGCGGTACAAAGAAGATTAGCAGCAGCAGTATCTTATCTTTAAAAACATGGACCATCTCGTAATAACTGATATACAAAATCTGCTTCAATGCATGCCATCCTTCCCGTTGTGTGTCAGGTGCCAAGAAACAATAATCGTAACATTAACTGTTGTGCGGCTAAAGCCCCACCTGCAAATGAATAGGCCCTTCCAATTGGGGACACATTCTGGTTTGGAATGTGTCCCCATTCCG
>CAYNIY010000087.1:0-2012 GCA_964397525.1 uncultured Eubacteriales bacterium | reverse complement strand
ATGTGTCCCCATTCCGCTGTCTGGTCACAAAATCCCGCCGCCTGTCGCCGATCTCCTGTAGGGCAGGCTTCAGCCTGCTGATGTGCGGATAAATCCGCACCTACAATCGTTGATATTCCGCTGTCGGGTAATCATGTTCTCCTGGACACTATTACCGCCGCTGTCCCATAGCAGAAAGCCGCGATAAGGGAAAAAGCCAGGTAATAATGGGACATGAAAGCCCAGCCGGGATCTTTGAAGGTTAAAGCGTTTAGGCCTTGAAAGTACCAGGTTTGCGGCAGCATTTTAGCGATCAGTTGCAGGTACTGCGGCATCGCTTCCAGGGGCCAGGTGTAGCCGGAAACAAGGAATGACGGCAGGGCGATAATCATGCCGAACCTGGTGGCGTTCACAGCATCGCGGGCGACGCTGGACGCCAGTGTGCCGACGCTGTGCAGCGCGATGGCAAAGGCCAGGCTGAATAAGAAGAACGCCGGAAAACCGCAGCGCAGGGGCAGCTTGAATACTGCAAAGGCCAGGAAAAACACCGGCAGGGCGATAACCATAAATGTTGTGATCTGGGCAGCGGATTTGCTGGCAAAGAGCCTCAGTCTGGACAAGCCGAGAGCTTTTACCTGGCGCCAGCTGGCAGAACCAGTTTCGCCGACAATGTTCATACAGGCAGCCAGGGTGCAGCACTGCTGCCACAGGTTTAAAGCCAGGGCCAGCACAACGAAATAAGCGTAGTTAAAAGCCGGATTGAACCAGACCTCCTCCCGGAATTCGACCGCTTGATAGGCATCCCTGGCCTGGGCAGGCTGGATGCCGCGTGAGACCAGGGTTTTGATGCCTGCTTTTGCGCTTAATGTGCGGGAAGCCGCAAGCATTGCGCTGGTGGAGTTGGTCGCGTAAATCATATTGCTTCCGTCCACGATCATCTCCAGCCGCACCTGGCGGGAGAGGGACACGTCTTTGCCGTAATTCTCCGGTATGACCAAACCGGCGACAACCTCACCCTTTTTAATCAGATCTTCAAGCTCATCATAACTATCGGGATATGCTGTGATCATCAAATTCTCTGTGGCCTGGATGTCTTTAACCAGCTCCCGGCTGGCCTGGGAGCGGTCGAGGTCTGTAACCGCAGTTGGAATGTCAGTCAGAAACTGGTGGCTGTATATGGAGTAAAAGAGCAGCAGCCCCAGCAGGGGGCCGATCAGCAAAATATAGCGCAGGTCCCTGTCCAGCCACATGAAAAAAAACTCACGGCGTGCGATGGCCAGGCATACTCTAAGCATCTCTTTCACCGCTTTGCACTTCGATGAGCCGGAGGCGGTTACCCCAGAGTTCCTGTGCTTCCTGTGACGAGTACAGGCTGAGCAGCCCGTCTTCCAGCCAGCACACCCTGCTGACTGCCGCGCACCACTCGATACGGCTGAAACCCCAGACACAGGCGCCGCCGCCGGATGTGAAACTGTTCAGTTCCCTTAGGATTATATTTTGGGAGTACGGGTCAAGATCATTGATCAAGTCATCAGCGATTAAAATTTGGGGGGAGTTCAAAAATGCGCAGGCCAGGGACAGGCGCTGGTAAACCCCGGCTTTAAGCCTGCTGACCGGCTCTCCTAATACGTCCTGCAGTTCAAAACGACTGATCAGGCCGGGAATATCTTCCCCCCCGGCGTTTTTGAGCACAGAAATGTACTCAAGGTTCTCATATGCCTTTAAATCTTTGAACAGGCTCCGTTCCTGGGTTACCAGTCCCAGCTGCACCTTGTAGGCCTCGCTTTTTCCGGCATCGCAGCCCAGGATCTCCACGCTGCCCGCTTTAAACCTGTCGATGCCGGCCAGGATGTGCAGCAGGGCTGTTTTGCCGGCGCCCCTAGGCCCGAACAGGCCGAGGCATTCACCGCTGAACAATTCAAAAGACAGCCCGTCCAGAACTTTTTGCCTGCCAATTTCCTGCTTTAAACCGCTTACCCTGATCACGGGGTTCATATGGTGTCGGAACCTCCTTCATTGTGCGGACGAATGTG
>CAYNIY010000086.1:0-4850 GCA_964397525.1 uncultured Eubacteriales bacterium | reverse complement strand
CGAAATATTCGACCGCTACAGACGGCAGGCAAAGTGACCTGCCGTTGTCTATATAATTTAAACCCTACTTCATAAGGAGGGTTGGCAGTGGAATCAGAACAAGCAACTTATGAATCTCTTTTCCGGCAGAGCATCTACCCTGTCATGGAACACGTGCGCACTCTGCAAAACATCGAGCTTGTCGTAGGCATCCCTTTTTACAATGAAAAAGATACTATACCTGATGTACTGCAGATGATTGAAAATAATTTACCTGAGCGCTATCGTGAGCATACCCTGGTCCTTTCGGTGGGAGATCCGGCAGGAGCCGGTTGTCTGGAAGCCATTCGCCAATTGAACCTGAAAGTTAACCATTTTGAAATCCTGATGAATCCGGGCAGCAATGGCCGGGGGGCAAGCATACGTGCCATTTTTGAAGCAGCCAAATATCTCGTAGCCGACGTGGTGCTGCTGGCGGCCGATGTCAGGCCGGGTGAAGGCGGGCTGCATTCAGACTGTATCAATCTCCTCCTTGCCCCCCTAAGGAACGGGTATGACATAGCCGTAGCCATACTGGACCGGCCGTACTGGGGTGACATGGTCAACAAGCTTTTCACAGTAAGCTTGCTGGAAATGTTTTATAGCTGCGAGGTGTCAACTCCTGACAGCGGTGTGTACAGCCTTTCGCACGATCTCGTAGAAGACTGCTGCACTGACATTAAGTTTTGGGGCGAGATCCCCAGGGGGTTCGGGATTGATCTGTGGCTGATTACCCGGGCTATCCGCTGGAAGAAGAGAACCTGTGAGGTGCAGTTGGGAGTAAAGCCAACGGTATCCTCCCTGGCTAAGGTTAACCAGGTCTTTAAGGAAACCGCGGAGGCTCTGTTTGAATGCATAAAGAAGGATGAAGACTTCTGGGCAGAAGGCCGGTTTGTTTTAAAACGGCTGGACAGGTTTGATTACCACAGCACAGATCGGGTGAAAGAGATTCCTGCGCAGCCTCCTTATTCCCAGGTAAAAATGGTGGCCTCATACAAGCGCAGTCATCAACTCTACCAAACCCTTTATGAACTGGTGATGCCAAAGGACCTTAACCTGGTGTTAAAAGAAGCAATATCCCTGCCGCCTGCCAGGTTCTCCCTGGAGAGCATTACCTGGACAGGCATGGTTTACTATTTTCTGCTGTGCTATTGGCTTGCAAAAGAAGTTAGGAAGGAAGACCTGCTTGATGCTCTGACAGCTGCTTTCGGGGCACGTCTGGCTAGTGTCGCCACCCGTCTGCAAAGGCTTCAAAAGGCATTGAAAGATGTGCCGGCAGCAGAGGCCGCCAGCATGATATTTCTGGAAGCCGATGCTGTAAAAGAGGGGCAGAGAGCAGCTTTCCTGCGTTTGCGGGATGATTTTCTGAAAATGTGGGAAAAGAAAGCCAGTAAAGTTGAACCTCCTTTTATGCCGGCCTACGCCCTGGAGTTCATCCCAGGCAGGCCTCTGGTACTGCCTAAAATCATAATTGCCCCTGGGAACAGAGAAATACAAACTGAGAAAATATTTTATCAGCTCCAGCAAAAGTACCAGGAAGACTTTGACCGGTTTATACACAGCAGCCTGCAGGTGGCCAAAGGCGCAAGCCCGGCTGAAATTGCCCGGCACATTCAGGGGCATATGGCCAAGCTGGAAGAGCTCCTGAACCTTTTCCTGCCCGGTGACATCTATACCCAGGAAGGAACACAGCAGGTAGTCGATGCCCTTTTTCAGTTGCTCCAGCCCCAGAAGATATTTACTGTAAAGACTGGTGTGCTGCGGGAAATGCTGCTGCGTTTCCCCCCCGTTGATCTGATGGTTGCCGGTGGTTTTATGAGCATGCAGGAACTTGCCGACAAAATGAACATCAGGTATGCGGCCAGCCTCGCCAACCTGATGCTCAGTGAGACCCACTCAGATCAGGCGCATGCCTGGCTGCTGGATGAGCTGCGGCCGGACAACATGGAAGAAACGGAGCTTAAACCTCTGGTGTTGGGTGCAAAAGTCCTGAGCAACCGGCTGCAGGTGGGCAGTATTTCCCATTTCTACGGGCCGGCTGCCAGAATACTGGTCAGCCCCTTGAGCAAAGGGACGGGAGGAGAATACCCCAAACTCCGGTTCTGTCTTTACATTGCCCGGCACATGATCATAGCGGAGCACTACTCCGCTATGTGGAGATACTATGCCCAGGAAACGAGGAGTCCCGGGGTAAAGATCGGCAATTCCCTGGTGGGCCATTACGATGCAGAACCATTTTCAGCACATAATCTCCTTGAAAATTTTCATCAGCGCGCCCTGGTTGAACGTCTCAGGAGCCTGGGAGAAAAGCTTGCCGAAAAAGGTTATGCTGATGAGGCAAAATTGATTGGCATTTCGTGTGACAGCTATGGTAAGGGACAGGTTCTTGAAGACGGAACCTTTATCCCTTGTTCATCCTGGACCTGGGCTTCCTATAGCTACAAAGGGGGCAAAGGCCTGCCTACCCCTTTGTCAAGCCACGTCGAGGAACTGTGGTTTGCTCATGATCTGCTGGAAGAACTTTACCGGGCGCTGGGATATGATCCCAATGAAATATGGACAACAATAGTGCAGCTGATCGGTGAGGGGAGATCCAGTGAATACATTTTCGATATTATCCTCGGCATACGCCCATCGCTGGTAACTGCCGTTGCACAGCATGCCAATAACTATCCCCCGGCAAAGCCCCTGCTCAGGTACGGGGACAAGCCAATTTTAAACGCCATCAGCGAAAATCACTGGGAGAGTAAATACGTGCTTAACCCGGCTGCTTTCAGGATCGGAGATCGGGTCTATTTACTTTATCGGGCCTTTGGAGACGATCAGGTATCCCGACTTGGCCTGGCCATAACTGATGGTTTCAAGGTGCTGGAAAGGCTGCCTGAGCCCGTATTTGTGCCCAGGGATGAAAGCGAAAAAAAAGGCATCGAGGACCCGCGTGTGGTCATCATCGGGGACCAGATTTACATGATGTACGTAGCCTACGATGGTATTATTGCCCAGATCGCTGCCGCCTCGATCAAGGTTGATGATTTTTTAAACAGGAGATTTGATCAATGGGAAAGAAAGGGGCACGCCTTTAAGGATATCTGGGATAAAGATGCCATCTTGTTTCCGGAAAAAATAAACGGCCGCTACGTTATTTACCATCGCATAGATCCCAGTATATGGTTGACATATGTGGACAAGCTGGAATTCCCACTGCCCCGGGAAAAGCACGCCATCATCCTGGGTCCCCGTTTAGGAAGAATGTGGGACTCCTTAAAAATAGGCGCAGGTTCCCAACCAATCAAGACTAAATACGGCTGGCTGCTGATCTACCACGGCGTAGACCATAACAGGGTTTACCGGCTTGGTGTTATCCTTACCGACCTCGCCAATCCGGAGCGGCAGCTATACCGTTCACCGAACCCGATCCTCTCTCCCGAAACCGAGCATGAGATCGGCAAGGCAGGGGAGAGCTGGACGCCCAACGTCGTTTTCACCTGCGGCGCGGTGCCGGCACAGGACAAGGAAGTGCTGGATGCCGGGGACGAAATCCTGGTTTATTACGGCGCTGCAGATACCAGCATATGCCTCGCCACCGGCCTGGTTGGCGACTTGATCCCGGAAGCAACCAGGCAGGAGGTTGAGAAAAGAAGGCATTAAGCAGCTTTCTGTACAATGCCATATGATTTAATTTATGAAGTGAGGTAATCAGCTATGAAGCCTTATCCCCTGTTGTTTAAACCTTCGTTAAAAAAGCGTATCTGGGGAGGTTCAAAGATAAATGAAATATTTGGCTATCCAGGCGCAAATCAAAATATAGGCGAGGCCTGGGTTGTTTCAGATCATCCTGAAGGCAGGAGCGTCATTATTAATGGTGAATTTTCAGGGAAATCGCTGGGAGTATTGCTGGAAGAACATCCTGAATGGTTCGCTGCACCTAAATTAAAAAAATTCCCTTTACTGGTTAAAGTGTTGGATGCCAATGATAATTTATCCGTCCAGGTCCACCCGGACGATGAGTATGCCATGAGGAATGAAAAGGGCGAAAGCGGTAAAACAGAATGCTGGTATGTGATAGATTCCGAGCCTGGCGCCGAAATTGTCTTTGGTCATAATGCAAAAAACAGCAGTGAATTTATCCAACTGGCAAAAGAGAATAAATGGGATAAACTGCTGGCGCGGGTGCCCGCCAGGGCAGGGGACTTTTTCTTTATCCCGAGCGGGAAGGTGCACGCGATCGGCAAAGGGATTTTGCTGCTTGAAGTTCAGCAGAATTCAGATATTACTTACCGGATTTACGATTATGACAGATTAGGTTTGGATGGCGTAAAAAGGGATCTGCACTTTGAGAAAGCTATTGATGCAATAGATTTTCAGCCTGCAAAGGACAAACCCGAACCTCGTTCATTTGAAGAGAAGAGCGCTGCAGTAACAACTCTGGTATCAAACAGTTACTTTACAGTTGAAAAATGGCTGGTTAAAGGCAGGCATGATCTAAAGCTTCTTGACGTTTTTTTATTGATCTTTATTGTGAGCGGCGAGGGAGAACTGATCTATGATGATGGTTCTGTATCATTAACAAAAGGCGTCAGTGTGATGATTCCGGCCAACATGGGCGGCTGCCGGGTTGTTGGTAACATAGAGGCGATAGTAAGCCACATATAAATTATTTTGTCAAAAATTTGCAGCTGGCGATAAATAAAGAATACATTTGGTCAGATCGCCCTCCGCGGACAAAAATAAGTCTGCGGAGGGTTTTTTAGCGCCTATTTTGCAGCCTGCATAGATTAAAAATATTTTCGTATTTGACAAAATTCGATCTTTTATCTGAAGGAAATTTGTTA
>CAYNIY010000085.1:2914-4919 GCA_964397525.1 uncultured Eubacteriales bacterium | reverse complement strand
TATGGAATAAAAAGATATAAGTTGCCCACAAAAGTGATTAATGATTTTAGAAAAGGAGGGTTATTAATGATTGATTTGAAATTTGCCATCGAGATGGAGCATGATGGGGAAAAATATTACAGGCAACAAGCGGAAATCAATAAAAACAACAGCATCGGTACAGTATGCCTGATGATGGCTGAAGATGAAAAAAAACATGCTCAGATCTTAATCGACAAAATGAACGAAAAAGCTTTCCAATTAATAGATACGGACACACTTGCGAAGGCTAAAAATGTATTTGCGGGTAGAGGTGATATAAAAGTCGAAGGGAAAGCCACGCCCAGCCAGTTGGATTTTTACAGGACAGCTTTAGATATGGAAAAACAAAGTATTGATCTGTATACAGGGTATCTGGCCAAAGCTGATGGAGTTAAAGAAAAAGAATTGTTTGAATTTCTGGTTTTACAGGAAAAACAACACTTTAACCTCATTGAAGAGCTGGTTACAATGCTCGGTCATGCCGAGCAATGGGTTGAATTTGCTGAATTTGGAGTCAGAAAAGAATACTGATAAAAATAGAAGCTCGCTGAAAGGGGTTGTCCGTATGAAAGGGAATCAAGAATTAATTGAGACACTTAATTCACTGCTGGCCGATGAATTAAGCGCCGTCAACCAGTATATGGTGCACTCCGAGATGAGCGCCAACTGGGGTTATGAAAAACTGCACAAGCATTTTGAAAAACGTGCCATTGACGAGATGAAGCACGCTGAGAAACTCATTGGGAGAATATTGTTTTTGGAAGGACTGCCGATCGTCACTATACTGCACAGCATAAAAATAGGCAGTGATATAGCCAAACAGCTGGCCAATGACCATTATGCAGAAACAGGCGCCATCAAGGCATATAACGAGGCTATAGTATTAGCCGGCAATGTCAAGGATTTTGCCACTCGTGAAGTGCTTGAGGGCATTTTAGCGGACGAGGATCGCCATATCGACGAGATTGAAGAACTCCGGGACCAGATTTCACATATGACTCTGCCCATATTCTTGACAACACAGGTCGGATAAGATGTTGGAAAACGCGAGTTAGTCTGAGTAAGCATAAGGAGGGCGTACCAGATTGGAGTACACCTTGAAGAAGGGGCAGACCGATTCCTACAGGAGTATGCAGTCTGCCCTTTATGTTTTTCGCTGATAAGCTCGTAAATAATAATATTCTTATTAAGGAGGAGCAGTATGAGTATCGGCGCGTTTTCTATCAGTTTAACCGTTAAAGATATCAAGGCGTCCAGTGCATTTTACGAGAAACTCGGCTTCACTGTTTTCGGCGGTGAGATCGGGCAAAACTGGCTAATCATGAAAAATGACGATTGTATCATCGGACTTTTTCAAGGCATGTTTGATAAAAACATGTTGACCTTCAATCCCGGCTGGAACAGCAGCGCCGAAGAAGTTAACCCGTTTAAGGATGTCCGTATATTACAGGAGGAATTCAGGGGTAAGGGGATAGAGATTTTTGAGGAAGTCGATATAACAACCCAGGGACCCGGCAGTTTCATCATGGAGGACCCGGACGGCAACCCCATCCTTGTTGATCAGCACAGGTAGCACAAAAGTGGACAGGGGGGACAGGTACCTTGTCCACATGAATATTATACAGGAAATGGTGATAAGCAGACGGTTCTCCCGGCACGCTGATGCAGCACTGTCAGAGGATGAGCAACGCATGAGAACTGTTGGTGTGGTTTCAGCCGTACATCGGCAGGCTGAAGCCTGCCCTACAGGATATCTGATGCCCGACTATACAAGAACGGGTTATCCTCGTATCAACCTGAAAGATTTTCTCAACGTCATTCTGAAACGTTAGTGAAGAATCTGGTTTTAGATCCTTCGCTGCCGCTCAGGATGACATATACGCTCAGGATGATATATACGCTCAGGATGATATATACGCTCAGGATGATATATACGCTCAGGATGACATATACGCTCAGGATGATATATAACGTATAGGATGAC
>CAYNIY010000085.1:0-2814 GCA_964397525.1 uncultured Eubacteriales bacterium | reverse complement strand
ATATACGCTCAGGATGATATATAACGTATAGGATGACATCGCTTTAAGCCTATTTCAGGATATAACAAGTCTGATACTAAAAGGGAGGGGATTGGAGATGGAGGAAAAGAAGTCCTGGTTCAAAAGCTGCCCGCCCTGAATGTTGATGTACCTGCTGCTGGCAGCAGTAGTTGGTTTGTATTACCTGTTCAAGTATCTGTTCTGATTAGTCTATTAAAAAGGCACAGCAAGTACCGTGTCGAAACAGCCCCTGGGATACCCCCGGGGCTTTCTTTGTGCCCTTTACAGAAGCAAAAGGGCCGGCGACGGGGAAAAGATTGGCATTTGAAGCGAAAATGGGACAAGGTACCTGTCCCCTTGTCCCATGTTAATAAATAATAAGAATTAATTAACAGAATATTAATAAAAATTAAATATTATTAAACTATGATAGATAATACAGGTTTTGATTTTTATGATCATCATTTAAGTAAATATATACAGGGGTGGTGATACGCAAAATCTTAGCGGGCATCCGGGTTTGATCCGGATGAAGAGAAGTTTGATTGGGGAAATTGAAAGGAGTGGACACGTTGGTAAAAAACAAGAAATTGTTGATGGTTGTTCTGCTGGCATTTGCCCTGCTGATAGTGGGGGGTATTGCCTACGCTGCTGATGATATTAAAATCAGCATCGATGGAAACATGGTGGTAAGCGATGTCGCGCCTGTCATATTGCAAGACCGTACGATGGTGCCTGTCAGGGTCATTACCGAGTATTTTGGCGCTGATGTGCAATGGGTGCAGGATACCATGACCGTTAACATCGCCTCGCCGCCTAAAGTATTCCTGAACAATTTCCAGCAAAAGGGAATGTATATCAAACAGGCAAGTGATGTGCTGGCAGCGTATCAAAACAACAAGAGCTCGTTAACTATCGTGGACGTAAGGCCTGCCGAATTAAGAGCCGAAGGCTTCGTTGAAGGATCAATGGGTATTCCTCTGCCGATGCTGGCAGACAAAATGAGTACCATTCCGAAAGACAAGATGGTTGCCGTCTACTGCGCGTCGGACATTAATGCTGCTTACGGCACGGCTATCCTGAACATGGCCGGCTATGACGCATATGTAATGCAGGGCGGACAAGACGCGTGGGTCAGTGCCGGTGGTCCGCTGGCAGCTGATATTGTGGATACAGCAATTGCTGCCGGCAACTTTACAACTCTGGCAGCAGCGCTGCAGGCTGCTGACCTGGTTGACGCACTGAAAGGGCCGGGACCGTTTACCGTGTTTGCGCCGACTGATGAAGCATTCGCTGCCTTGCCGGCAGGAACCCTGGACAGCCTGCTGCTGCCTGCGAATATAGAGACACTGCAGTCAATCCTGAAATATCACGTTGTGTCCGGCGCGGTAATGGCCGCTGATGTTGTAAAGCTGTCATCGGCTGCGACACTGCAGGGTCAGGATGTGAGCATACACGTTGAAGACGGGGCGGTAATGGTTGAAGCATCTAACGTTGTCGCCACTGATATCGTCTGTAAAAACGGCGTCATCCATGTTATTGATGCCGTGATGATGCCGAAGTAATAAACAGACCGGATTAAAATGCCAGGACGTTAAAAGAGGGCTGTCCCTGAATCGAAGGGATGGCCCTCAGTTTTAGAGAAGTGGACAAGAGGGACAGGTACCTTGTCCACATGAATATATGCAGGAAAGAGGTGTGGTCTCAGATGAAAAGAGCTTTCATTTACTGCCTGGCTGTAATTTTAATCATAATCGCCGCCGGCCTGGCCGCGGCCAGTGATTACAGCGAGATGATTAATGTCCACAGAAACAAGGTGATCCTGGAAGTGAACTCTGCCCGGGTGGCCGCCGACAATTTCCTGTACAACGGGACCACGTACGTCCCGCTCCGCGCGGCCGCCGAACTGTTGGGCAAGGAAGTGGGCTGGAATGCCTATACCAACGTGGCCAGCATCAACGACGCCAAATATGAAAAAGAGGCGCTGTCAAAGCTTCTCCCGGACAAGACCGGCTACAAGTGGATGTACGAGGGTTTTGCGGAATACAGCCACCAGATGATGCTGGACGTGATTAACGATGAACCGCAGCAGAGAATATATGGTATCAGCGGCGAGGTCGGCGACCCGTCTGACGGAGAGGGCACAAAAGACAGGAGCATCAGCATCAAATATACGATTGAGGGGAACCGGCTGGTCCAGGAAAAGACCGAGCAGGCGATGCTTGACTCAAAATACGACAAGCTGATTTTAATCAAGACGCCCCTGGCAATCGGGACCTACTGGACAGAAACGGTGGCAGACAAAACAGGAAAAGAGACCCTGATCAATGCGCTGGTTAAAAAGGTTGAATTGGCCGGTGATAACAAGCTGAAATACACGGTGAGATACCAGGACACCAACTCCGCTTATTACGAGGAGAGGGTGATCCAAGAGGGCGCCGGAGTCGTCGCTTTTGAAAAGCTGCTGGAGCTGGGTGATTCCAGTTTCCCGGTGGGTTATTTCACCTATCTCAGCGGAGACCTCAGCACGGTGCAGCTCAGCCTGTACTTCCCTGACAAGAATGCGGAATATGTGCACCTGGAGAAAAGGGACGTGCTGGTGGCGGATGGGCAGACAGCAAAAGCGGCCGTCGAAGAGCTGATAAGCGGGCCCAGAGTCAGCGGCCTGAATCCTTCAATCCCTGCCGGCACAAGGCTGCTGAATATCTATATCCAGGACAGGACATGCTTTGTCGATTTCTCCCGGGAGTTCATCGCCAACCACTCCGGCGGCAGCGCCGGCGAAACGATGACCCTGGCTTCCATAGTCAATAC
>CAYNIY010000084.1:0-5105 GCA_964397525.1 uncultured Eubacteriales bacterium | reverse complement strand
CTACAGGACGATGATTACAATATCAGGTAAAAGATTTCTCCAGTGTCATTCTTAAGAATTATCCTGATGTCATTCTGAACGCCAGTGAAGAATCCGGTTTTAGATCCTTCACTGCGCTCAGGATGACATAAGCACTCAGGATGACATAAACAACGCAGGATAACATAAACAACTCAGGATGACATAAACAACGCAGGATGACAGGATAGAGATATAAACGAAAGGAACGAAATATCATGAAGAAAGGCCGTTTTGGTAACTATGGCGGACAGTATATCCCGGAAACGCTGATGAATGCGGTCCTGGAGCTGGAAGAGGCCTATGAATATTATAGTAAAGACGAGCAGTTCCAGCTGGAACTGGACGAGCTGATGAAAAACTATGCCGGGCGTCCCTCCATTCTGTACTATGCGCAGAAGATGACCCGGGATCTGGGCGGGGCCAAAATTTATCTCAAGCGGGAGGACCTGAACCATACCGGCTCTCATAAAATCAATAATGTTTTAGGGCAGGCGCTCCTGGCCAAGAAGATGGGAAAAACCAGGGTGATCGCGGAAACCGGCGCGGGGCAGCATGGTGTGGCTACCGCTACCGCCGCAGCTCTGATGGACCTGGAATGCGAAGTCTTTATGGGCCGGGAAGATACAGAGCGGCAGGCGCTGAATGTGTTTCGCATGGAGCTGCTGGGAGCAAAGGTGCATGTGGTCGAAAGCGGTACGCAGACGCTCAAGGATGCGGTCAGCGAAACCATGCGCGAATGGACTACACGCATGGATGACACTTACTATGTGCTTGGTTCGGTGATGGGTCCTCACCCGTATCCAGTCATTGTGCGGGACTTCCAGAAGGTGATCGGCAGAGAGATCAAAGAACAGCTGCAGGCTATGGAGCACAGGCTGCCTGACGCGGTGATCGCCTGTGTCGGCGGCGGCAGCAATGCCATCGGGGCATTTTATGAGTTCATTGATGATCCATCGGTGCAGCTGATCGGCTGCGAAGCCGCCGGGTTGGGCGTAGACAATCCCAAAAACGCTGCCACCCTGGCCAACGGCAGCGTGGGGATATTTCACGGCATGAAGTCTTATTTCTGCCAGGACGAGTTTGGCCAGATTGCCCCGGTCTACTCTATTTCCGCCGGCCTGGACTACCCGGGCATCGGCCCGGAGCATGCCATGTTGGCAGATACAGGCCGGGCGCAGTATGTGCCGGTGACTGACCTGGAAGCGGTTGAAGCTTTCGAATACCTCTCGCGCACTGAAGGGATCATCCCCGCCATAGAAAGCGCCCACGCGGTTGCTTACGCCTGTCGGCTGGCCCCGACGATGGCAGCGGATAAGATCATCGTGATCAATATTTCCGGCCGCGGTGACAAAGACGTGGCCGCCATAGCCCGTTACAGAGGGGTGAAAATAGATGAGTAGAGTTAAAAATGTATTCAGCAAAGGAAAGGCCTTTATTCCCTTCATCACGGCCGGTGATCCCAGCCTGGAAATTACGGCGCAGTTAATACCTGCCATGAGCCAGGCGGGGGCTGACCTGATCGAAATCGGCATTCCTTTTTCTGATCCGATCGCCGAGGGTGTAGTGATCCAGAAGGCCAGCACACGCGCTCTGGCCGCAGGCGCTACGACCGATAAAATCTTTGCCATGCTGGAGCGGGTCAGGGAAAAGACCGACGTCCCGCTGGCCTTCATGACTTATGTCAATCCGGTCTTTGTTTACGGCGTGGAGCGGTTCATGGAGCGGGCGGCGGCATGCGGCATTGATGCGCTGGTTGTGCCTGACCTGCCCTACGAGGAGAAAGAAGAACTCCTCTCCAGCTGCCAGGCCTGCGGCATAGACTTGATCTCACTGATAGCGCCCACCTCCAGGCAGCGCATCGCTATGATTGCCGCTGAGGCGGAAGGTTTTGTCTACTGTGTTTCCTCCCTGGGGGTAACCGGTATGCGCAGCCGGATCACCACGGACATCGCTGAAATGGTTGCTCTGGTGAAGGCCGCCAGGGACATACCCTGCGCCATTGGTTTCGGCATCTCGACCCCGGAACAGGCCAGGGCGATGGCGGCTTATGCAGACGGGGTAATCGTGGGCAGCGCGATTGTGAAAATAGCCGAACAATACGGGGTGGAATGTGTCGGCCCGATCACCGCATATGTGCGGCAGATGAAAGCGGCCATTGAATAAGGGGAGGCAGCAGCAGATGCTTTTTGTATTAAAACCGGGTGTGCCCCGGCAAAAAATAGATGAATTCTCCGCCAAAATTGAAGCCCGCGGCTTCAAGACTTTTTTGAGCACCGGCACCGAACATACCGTGGTCTGCCTGATCGGCAACACGGCTACGATAGATCTGGATACTGTGGTCCAGACCAACGTCATTGTGGAGTATGGAAAACGGGTTACCGAGCCCTACAAAGCCGTGAACAGGACAGTTCACCCGGAGGATACGGTAGTCAGCGCCGGTGGCGTGCTTTTCGGGACCGGGATGTTCCAGGTAATATCGGGGCCCTGCTCGGTAGAAAGCGAGGAGCAGATCATCGCAGTGGCCAAATCGGTCAAAGCCAGCGGCGCCACGCTGCTGAGAGGCGGGGCCTTTAAACCGCGCACTTCGCCCTATGCCTTTATGGGGCTGCAGGAGGAGGGCTTGCGCCTGTTGCTGGAGGCCAAGCGCGAGACCGGCCTGCCGGTTGTGACCGAGGTGATGAACCAGACCCAGCTGCTGTTGTTTGAAGAGATTGATGTCATCCAGATCGGGGCCCGCAATATGCAGAACTTTGACCTGCTGCGGGAGGTCGGGCGCTTAAACAAGCCCGTGCTGCTCAAGCGGGGGCTCGCCAACACACTGGAAGAGCTTTTAATGAGCGCCGAGTATATTATGTCGGAAGGAAACAGCCAGGTTATCCTGTGTGAACGGGGGATACGCACTTTTGAACCGGCCACCCGCAACACCCTGGATTTGTCTGCTGTGCCGCTGCTGAAACAAAAGACCCACCTGCCGATTATCGTCGATCCCAGCCATGCTGCCGGCCTCCGCGCGCTGGTGGCGCCGCTGGCGAGGGCGGCGGTAGCGGTCGGGGCTGACGGCCTGATGATCGAAACCCACAACGATCCGGCCCAGGCCCTGTGCGACGGGGCGCAGTCACTGGACCTGGCAGAGTTCAGTATCCTGATGGAGGACCTGAAGCGCCGGGTGGCCTTTGAAGGGAAACAGATAGGTTTGAACGATAATCTAAAAGGAACCGCGCCACATCAATTATTCCCCCCACAGTAAAAGATAATAAGGAAGCAAAAAGAACGTCCCTTTGCTTCCCTTGCTTCCGGCATCCTCCAACAAGAGGGTGCTTTTTTCATGCCTGTCTACAGGAGAACGCGGATGATGAAAGAGGATTGTTGATACTATATAGTGATATGAAAACAAATAAAAGAGTACATAAAGCAACATAAAAATTATGATATGATAATTGACATTGATGCAGGAGGGAGATATCATAATATATGTTATGTAATGCAACGTTATATTATGATGAGTAACGTAGCGCCCCGTCACGGCGGATGCTAATATAAAGAAAAGAGTGACTCTCATGCGTTTTGTTATTGTTGCCGGCACGCCTTCGTCGGGTAAGACCTCGGTAATGGTCCATACTATCCGCCATCTGCTGAAAAACGGGCTTGTAGTGACAGCGTGCAAAATTGACTGCCTGCAGACATCTGATGATGTGAAATATTCCAGGCTTGGCATACCAGTAGCGGTAGGTCTAAGTGAATATATTTGCCCGGATCATTTTTATGTTTCCAACTTGGAAGAAGTGGAGTTGTGGGCCCGGGAGCAAAATGCAGATGTGTTGGTTTTGGAGACGGCAGGACTATGCCATCGTTGTGCGCCGGCCGTGCATGATTGCCTCTCTGTCTGTGTCATTGACAATCTGATCGGCATAGACACACCTGAGAAAATTGGGCCAATGTTAGGTACAGCTGGTATTGTGGTCATTACCAAAGGTGATATGGTATCCCAGGCTGAACGGGAGGTATTCAGATATAAGGTAGAAATGGAGAACCCACAGGCCAGGATTTTGGACATTAACGGGCTGACAGGCCAGGGAGCACTGGCGCTGAAAAACGAGATCCTCGACAGTAAGGATCTGGACAGCATAACCGGTAAAGAACTGATGAACTCCATGCCGGCAGCGATATGCTCTTATTGTGCCGGAGAGACGATGATCGGCCAGAGTCACCAGATGGGCCTGGTGAAGAAAGTGGATTTCAGGAGAGGCATGGATGCTTGAACAAATTACCATCTTAGGTGGTCTTGATAAAAATGGCCATCCTGAGAAAATCCAGAGAGTTGAAGCAGCAGCAGGCGAAGTACTGGCGGTGGCCGGGCCAACAGGATCCGGTAAAACCCAGCTGGTTTCCGATATCGAACAATATGCCGAGTATGAAACCCTTACCGGCAGGCGCGTCCTTATCAACAACCAGCTTGTTAACAAAAGTAAGGATAAAAGGGATTTGCGCTATTTGATAGCCCAGGTATCGCAAAATATGAATTTCGTCATCGATATGCCGATCGAAGAATTCCTCACCATGCATGCCCAGGTGAGGAGAATCCGGGACAAGGAGAACACTCTCAGGAAGGTGCTGGAGATAACGAACCACTTGTCCGGTGAGCCGGTCACCTTCGCCACGAACCTGACCCAATTGAGCGGAGGGCAGTCCCGGGCCCTCATGGTAGCCGATGTGGCCCTGATCAGCAATGCACCGGTGGTGCTGATCGATGAAATTGAGAATGCCGGGATTGACCGCCTGCAGGCCTTGGAAATATTGACGGGACAGGGGAAAATCGTACTGGTGGTCTCTCATGATCCAACTTTGATGCTTATGGCTGAGCAAAGGATCATCATGAAGAACGGGGGTATGGAAAAAGTTTGCCGCACCACCCAGGAAGAAAAAAAAGTCCTGGCAGGCTTGACCAGGGTGGAAAAGAAGATGGCTGGGCTGCGTAATTACCTGCGCAAAGGAAACAGCATTAATCAGGATACAGATCTAAGTGAGATGAAGGAGTGGTATGGATGGCCGGAATTCTAATGCAGCTGCCGTTAAATATCGGCCGG
>CAYNIY010000083.1:0-5152 GCA_964397525.1 uncultured Eubacteriales bacterium | reverse complement strand
CTCAGCGATGTCCTTACTCCGGAGCAGAGGGAAGCCCTGCAGTGGGCTTTTCTCCTGGACACGCTGGACACAGTGAGGCTGCTGCCACAATATAAATGCTATCTTGCTGCTACACCGGCAGGTGAAATAAACAAACTGGCTGAGGTTACAGGATCCGGCGTGGAGGTTCTCAACCAGCCCGGGGGCAGCCTGGGGCAGCGAATGCAGAGCATCGCCGGCCAGCTTTTCAGCCTCGGCCACTACCCGGTCGTCCTGATTGGCACAGATGCGCCGGCCCTGCAAGGTTCGCACCTGCTGGAAGCGCTGCAGCTGCTCAACCACAGCGACTTGGTACTCGGCCCGGCGTTTGACGGCGGGTATTACCTGATCGGCATGCGAAACCAGGCAGACTTGGTTTTTGCAGATATTGACTGGGGCGGGGAGACGGTATTAAGAAAAACCATCTCCATTTGCAAAAACAACAATCTGAAATACAGCCTGCTGGACTGCCTGACGGATGTCGACAGGCCTGACGACCTCCTGGCAGCGGCGGAACAATGCCAGGAACAATTGGAAATGCTGCTGGCTCCTGCAAGAGCGAGCCGGTTTTTAAAATTTATTGAGAGGTGCAAAATATCATGAAAGGCACTCTGCCTTGCTATACCAGAGATTGTGAACAGCAGCTGCAGCACCTGAGAGCGGCAGCCGGGATTGCTCCCTTCAGCCAAAAATTGAAAGAGGCTGGATTCCCTTCATTAAACAGCAGCGGCATATCCTTGATGCAGGTGAACATGGGTAAGGTATGCAACCTGTCCTGCAAACACTGCCATGTGGAAGCAGGACCGCACAGGCCCGAGTCCATGAGCAGGGAAACTGCCGCATCCTGCCTGGCAGTGCTGGCCGAAAACGATATCCCCACGCTGGATATCACCGGCGGTTCACCCGAGATGAACCCCCACCTTACCTGGCTGATCGAGGAAGCTGTAAAACTGGGCAGGAAGGTGATGGTCCGGACCAACCTCGCCATACTGGATCAGCCGCTGTATGCCCACCTGGCCGATTTCTACGCCAGTCATGGGGTCGAATTGATTGCTTCCCTGCCGTGCTACACAGAGGAAAATATTGACCGCCAGAGAGGGGAAGGCGTTTACATCTCTTCCATCCGCGTCTTAAAATATTTAAACAAACTGGGTTACGGGCGGGAGCGGAGTATACTGCGGCTCAACCTGGTTTACAATCCCGGCGGCGCATTTCTGCCGCCCGATCAGCAAGCACTGGAAGCTGATTACAAGAGAGAATTGATGCGCCGCCACAAAATTGTCTTTTCCAAACTTTATACTATTACCAATGTGCCTGTGGGAAGGTTTTTAATATCTTTGAACGAAACAGGCAGCCTGGGAGATTACCTGGCTTTACTGGCAGATGCCTTTAACCCGGCCGCCGCCGGCATGGTGATGTGCAGAGACATGATCTCCGTAGGCTGGGACGGCCAACTCTACGACTGTGATTTCAACCAGATGCTTGGTCTTTCCTGCGCGCCTGAAACAGCTCAGCATATAGACAATTTTAACCCAAACGCCTTAAAAAGCCGCCGGATTGTTACGGAAAACCACTGCTACGCCTGTACGGCCGGCGCCGGCTCCAGCTGCGCTGGTACAATAGCGGCAAAAGCAGCAATATAAACGAGATCCGGAGAAGAACATTAAAAAAAGAGCCTTAAAGCAGCTTGTTTTGCTTGAGGCCTCTTTTTTTAGTACAGGATATTTGATAGTATAGGTTAACCAGAGTGCTGGTCTTTTGATATTTAACGGGAGATGACACATGAATTTACCAAACAGCCTGACTTTAGCCAGAATAGTGCTTATCCCGGTATTTCTGCTGGTTGCATCAATGAAATTCAATTATGCCGATTACACGGCGGCAGGTATTTTTTTGATCGCCGCGCTGACTGACGGCTTTGACGGGTATTTTGCCAGAAAGAGAAACGAGGAAACCCGGCTGGGCAAATTTTTGGATCCCGTGGCGGACAAAATCCTTGTTACCGCCGCGCTGGTCTGCCTGGTGGAAATGGGCCGGCTGGCCGGCTGGATCGCCATTGTAATTATCAGCAGGGAAATTGCCGTAACCGGATTGAGGGCATTTGCGGCGATAGAAGGGATAGTGATACATTCCAACATCATCGGAAAAATCAAGACTTTTACCCAAATTGTCGCTGTGATCATCCTTTTTATCGGGGACAAACCTTTCGGCCTGGTCCACCTGCCGTTTGGGGCGGCAGCTGTGACTATCGCCTTAGTCTTTACTATTTGGTCAGGCCTGGATTATTTTATTAAATTCGGCAGGTCTTATGACATAAACAAACGTGTCTGAAAAGCATAGGGACGTTCTTTTTGTTTGCCGGCAGTGATGTTTCAACGTTTTAGAAGGTATGCCGCCGGCGGGGGGAAGACTGATATTTGAGTAAATAATGGACAAGGTACCTGTCCCCTTTGTCCACAAAAATAAAACCAGGCCGGAAAACATTCCGCCTGGTTTTTTTAGGAACCGATAACATTATTTTTTGTTCTTATAAAGGTCAGGGTTGACATTCTTGATCGTGTCGCCGCACTCAGGAGTGTAGCAGGAAGCATCTATGAATGTACAAACAATACCGCAGGAGGGACATTTATCCGGGGGCACGTCGGTATCCACAGTGTATTTGCATTCGGTGCACATAAATATCATCTCATTACCTCCCATTTATATTATTTACTAATCATATTATAGGTTAAATAAGTACAACATTCAACACAGAGGCAAACCTGTTACATGGGCGTTATACTAAATTTTATTTATAATTTATAATTCAATAATTTATTCTTAATAAATTATCTATAAAATTACAGCTGGATGCAAAAATATGAAGGGAGTTGGTAAGTTAGAATGAAGGCAAACCTGAAACAGCCGGTATTCCTGCTGATTGTCATTTTATGCCTGGCACTGGCAGCAGGGTGCGCGACGCAAAAAACACCCACGAGCAATGCGCCTGCCACAACGCCTCCAGCCACAACCAATACGCCTGCAGCGCCGCAGCCTGCTGCGACCGGTGGGACTGCTGCCGCCGGCTACGGTGCGGCAGGGGCCGCCGCGGACAAGGACCTGACTGTGGAAAAAATGCTGGTCTACGCCATCCAGGACGAATACCTGGCACATGGTGAGTACGAGTACGTCCTAAGTAAGTTCGGAGACCAAAGGCCTTTCAACAACATTGTAGAGGCAGAAGTGCAGCATATCGCCGAGCTGAAAATACTATTTGATAAATACAAGCTGGCTGTACCTGCAGACATGTCAAAAGATCATATCATCCCGGCGGCCAGTATGGACGAAGCGTTAAAAATCGGCGTACAGGCTGAGATCGACAATATCGCCATGTATAAGAGCTTCCTTAACAAAGACCTGCCTGAGGACGTAAAAAGCACCTTCAATTTCTTATTGAACGGTTCCCAGAACCACCTGGAAGCCTTTCAGAGAAACCAGAACAGATAGCCGGGGAAGCAAGGGGAAGGTTCTTATGCTTCCGCAGCCAAACAGAAAACACAGCGTAAATATATGAAATATTTCTCCCGAAAGTTGTTGACAGAATATTCTCAATAATATATAATGGGCTTACCCTCAGAAAAGGGTCGGGCCTGAGTAAGAGGGGTGCCTCGCAAACATCGGCAGCGCGAGGAAGCCAGCAACCTGCTGAAGCAAAAGTGCCATGTCTTTGCAGTAAAGCGAGTCATCTGAGCCAACATAAGGCAAAAGGTTTGAAGATTTTCTGTTTGCCGAAAGGTGAAAGGAAAAATGATAACCCCGCCTTAAAAAGCCCAGCAGCTCAACTAACCGCAGAGCAGGCAGTTTAAATAAGCAGGTACTGACAAACCGGACGAAGCCGGTGATTCCGCCGGGTTGGTAGAAATACTAAGCCGGACGGTAAGATGAGGCAAAATCTCCAAAGGAGGGCGTACTATATTGTACACCTCTAGGAAAGGGTAGACCGATTCCGCAAGGAACATAGCGTCTACTCTTTCTCTGTTCAGGCACTGGTAAGCAAGGGGACGGTTCTTGTGCTTCCGCGCAGCAGTTTGCAACAACAGAAATGCAGTGTAAAGCCTTGAGAAAAATCAAGGCTTTTTATTTTATATTTAACCCAAATATTTTACCGAAATAAGTTGACAGAATATTCTCAACAATATATAATAAAGATGTCCTCAGAAAAGGGTCGGCCTGAGTAAGAGGGGTGCCTCGCAAGCATCGGCAACGCGAGGAGGTTATTGACCTGCTGAAGCAAAAATGTCATATCTTTGCACAGGGTTTGATCTGTTCGAGCACCAGGCCAAGAGGTTGATTGGTTTTCTGATTGCCGGCTGGTGAAGGGAAAATTAATAAACCACCTGAAAGGCAGAAATAAACTCATTGCATCGCAGACAGTTTAGATAAGCAGGCATAAACGAGCCGAGCGAAAGCCGGTGATTCCGCCGGGTTGGTAGAAATACTACGCCAGACGGTAAGATGAGGCAATATCTTCAAAGGAGGGCGTACTATATTGCAGTACACCTCGAAGAAAGGGTAGACTGATTCCCACAGGGAATAACAAGTCTACTCTTTCTCGTTTCAGGCACTTATTTTGCAATTAGGATCACAAGTCAGGGCGGCTTGTATTTATGGCTGGACCTGGGTTAGAGAGGTTTTGGATGAGAAAACAATTTTTAATATTTTTTTAACTTATTGTTAATAAATTGTATCTACAATTAAATTGTGACAAGGGTAAAAAGTTTGGTGATTCATAAATTTTGGAGCGAAGGATGGGGGGATGCGTTTGGACGCCTGACCTCGGACTAAGCTAACATGTAACCGGCCAGACAAGGGAAATCACCGGTAATACAAGTTGAAAAGCGATGAATAAAGGTGAATTAAAATGAAGGCTGCAGTGGACAGAGAGGCTTGTATCGGATGCGGCAATTGTGAAGCGGTTTGCCCTGACGTATTTATGCTGGATGCTGACGGCAAATCAACGGTTATTGTTGAATTGATACCCCAGGAATCTGAAGCATGCGCTAAGGAAGCAGAAGAACAATGCCCGGTAAGTGCGATCACTATGGAATAAAAAGATATAAGTTGCCCACAAAAGTGATTAATGATTTTAGAAAAG
>CAYNIY010000082.1:0-5403 GCA_964397525.1 uncultured Eubacteriales bacterium | reverse complement strand
AATGCGCCACAAGAACCGTCCCCCTGGCCGAACTTTGGCCGAAAGGGAAGGAAGCAAAAAGAACGTCCCTTTGCTTCCGAAAATAACACAGGAAGAGGGTAGATAAGATGAAAGTTGTTGGGATCAATGGCAGCGGTAGGAAAGATGGCAATACTGCCATCATCATCAAAAAAGTGTTCAGCGCGCTGGAAAAGGAGGGCATCGAAACCGAGCTGATCCAGCTGGCCGGAAAGCCAGTCCGGGGCTGCACTGCCTGTCAGGCTTGCTTTAAGAACAAGGATAAAAAGTGTGCTATTGATAATGACATGATTAATCACTGTATCGAAAAAATGCATGCCGCCGATGGTATTATCCTCGGTTCGCCGACTTATTTTGCCGATGTGACCGCGGGTATGAAAGCTTTAATTGAATGCGCGGGTTTTGTTTCCATGGCCAATGGAAATCTTTTCAAGCATAAAGCCGCTGCTGCGGTAGTGGCAGTTCGCCGCGGCGGAGCTATACACACGTTTGATTCTTTAAATCACTTCTTTCAATACGGCCAGATGTTTATGGTCGGTTCAGTTTACTGGAATATGGTACACGGGCTGGCAGCCGGTGAAGTGGAGAAAGATGCCGAGGGCATGGCCAACATGGTAAACCTCGGTGAGAATATGGCATTTTTGCTGAAAAAACTCCAGGGCTAAAGGATAGCGAAATTAACAGGAAAGGCAGTAGGTGACTTGAACATGCATGCTGCTTCATTAATACAAAAGAATGCCGGGAATGGCACGGCAAGGATCCTGATCGTATTATTGCTTGTTGTCAGCGCAATAACGTGCTTCAGTCTGTTTCCCTCAGAGGCCGCCGGTGCGCCGGCAAGCGCACAACTGGGACAAGCCCCCGCGCCGCTGACCGAACAAGATGATGATGAAAGCACACAGTCCTTTGACAGCATTGACTACCAGGATACAGATATCATTCACGTCATGGTCAATGGAAAACAGCTGGTGTTTGATGTGGACCCGCAGATAGCGGACGGCAGGACCCTGGTGCCCATGAGAAATATTTTTGAAGCGCTCGGCCTTACAGTGAGTTGGGATGACGGTGCAAAAGCAGCTCAGGGAACAAGCGCCGGCAGCTCAATCCGGTTTGTTATCGGCAGCAGTGTTGCCCTGGTGAACAATCAGGAGAAAAGCCTTGATGTCCCGGCCAGGATTATTGACGGCAGGACGATGATCCCGCTGCGCTTCCTATCCGAAAACCTGGGCTACCATGTGGAATGGGTTGAAAGCACAAAGATGGTACTGATCAGCAGCGGGTCAGCCGGTCCGGGCCAACACGATCCAACTGCACAGTATGCCGCGATTGAAAAAAAGCTGCAGGGGTATATTTTTGCAGATGGCGCAATGGAGCAGGCTGTTGAGCAGGAGCTGATCAGAAGCTACGGCGTTAATGACGGCTTCATCGTTTACCTCTCGCTGTGCAATGCCGCGGACAGGGCGACGGTGGTTTCCGCAAAAGGTGATACATTGGCTGCAGCCTGGGATAATGCCAGCGCCAAAGCGAAAGCATTTGTAACCACCAGCAATTTTAACACGGTCTGGTTGAAAGCTGATCTTGTGAATGACAAGAAAAAAGTAAGGACAGCAGACCTGCCGGCGATCATCCGTGAAAAATCATACGGCTTTGACGAGTTCTTCAGGTTGGGGATTGCCTTTGACAATGATTTCAACACGGCGCTTCTGGAAGCTGAAATCAACGGCAACAAGCTCATTGATTACGATTCCACGGGAAACCTTGATCTGAAAGCGATCAACAAGTACCTGGCATTTTTCAACAGAAAACCTCTCGACAGCATACCAGGTGAATTGATCCTGTTCACCTGCCGGGGTTACATCTGTGACGGCAGCGGCTGCTATACCCTCAACCACAAACAGGATTTGGATTACGGCCGCCGTATCATCGAGGATGTGACCGGTGATTATGTTGCCGGCCTGATGAAAAGCAGCACAAAATATTTACTCAGTGCCCTTCAGGGTGACGGCAAATTTATCTATGGCCAGTACCCCACGTACGACAGGATTATTCCCGGTTACAACATTCTGCGCCATAACGCCGCGGTCTGGGGTCTGACCATACAATATGATGCGGCCGGCGGCGAGGCGCACAGAAAGGCCATTGAAAGTGCCAAGGACTTCATGCTGAAAGAAATTGTATACAACCAGGCTGCCGGCGGGGCCGCTTATGCAGTCGAGAGAGAGAGCAATGAAATCAAGCTCGGCGCCAATGCCCTGACGATTTGTGCCCTGGCAGAATATATGGAAACTTTCCGGAGTGAGGAGTACCTTGAGCTGTGCGAAAAGCTGGGGAACGGCATGCTGACCATGATGGACCAAAGCACAGGGAAATATTATCATGTGCTGTATTACGGCGAGACCGGGAAAAGTGACTTTTCCCGAAAAGAGCAATACCGGACGGTATATTATGATGGCGAAGCTACCCTGGCGCTGGTCAAGCTCTATGGTTTAACCGGCGATGAAAAATGGCTCAACGCGGCAAAAGCGGCGGTTGATAATTTCATTAGAGAAGACTATGTTTTGTATAAGGACCACTGGGTAGCTTATGCCATGAACGAAATCACAAAATATGTGGACGATGAGCGCTATTATGAATTTGCGCTGCGGAATGCAAATGAAAACCTTGACAAGATCTATTACCGGGTGACTTCATATCACACGTACATGGAACTGTTGATGGAAACCTTTGAACTCTACGACCGGGTAATCGAAAAGAACATTCAGGTTGACTACCTGGATGAATTCCAGGACAAATATTTCATTGATGCGATTTTCAAAAGGGCGGACCATATGCTGAACGGTTACTTTTACCCGGAATATGCGATGTATCTGAAAAAACCGGCAAAAATTTTGGGGACATTCTGTGTCCGTCACGACGGTTACCGGATCAGGATTGACGACGTGCAGCATTTCATGGGTGGTTATGATCAATACAGAGAGGACTATAACAAGCTGTTGATGTACCGGGAGCAGCTTTCACGATGAATATGGGAGATATGGCCAGGCCAAAGCAAAAGATACAGCTTCATATTACCGGGCTGACCCATGCCTGTGAGGGAGTGGGGCGGCATAACGGGATGGCTGTTTTTGTCCCCGGTGCATTGCCGGGGGAAACGGTGCTGACACAGTTGGTGGATTTAAAGCGGAATTACGCCCGCGGCGGGCTGCTGGAGATCATTGAGCAGTCTCACTCCAGGCGCCAGCCGCCCTGCCCGCATTATGCCTCCTGCGGCGGCTGCACGCTGCAGCATGTCGACTACGCTGAGCAGCTGAAGCTGAAAACCATGCTGGTCAGGGACAGCTTGGCCCGCCTGGCCGGACTGGGCGAGGTAAACGTCCTGCCGGCACTTGGTATGGAGCAGCCCTGGCACTATCGCAACAAGGCCGGCTTTCACGTGGCAGTACATGACGGCAAATATGAACTGGGTTACTATGAGGAGGGCTCCCGCACGCTGGCCGGCATTTTCCGGGCAAGTGGCAGCCCTTCTGCAGGCTGCCTGCTGGTAGATGATGAGTTAAACGAGCTGGCGGCATTCATCCAAAAATTGCTTAATAAATACGGCAGCACAGCCGGCCCTCGCGAGCGGAACGGCCGTTTTTTCCGCCATGTTGTCCTGCGCAAGGCCGCCAGCAGTGGTGAAATGATGGCCGTGCTGGTGACCGCAGGCGGCCAGTGGCCGGATGGCAAGGTATTTGTCAGCGAGCTGCTTGCCGCTTTTCCCGATCTCACCTCCATCATGCGCAATATCAATGATGTCTCTTCCGGTTATGTTCTCGGGCCGCAGTTCATTACCCTGGCCGGTCAGGATCATATCACTGATACCCTGGGCGGTCTCTCATTTCGCATCTCAGCCGCGTCCTTCTACCAGGTAAATTCATCCCAGACGCTGGTACTATACGAAAAAGTGCTGGCGTATGCTGCCCTGACCGGGGTAGAGACAGTAATGGACGCATACAGCGGCGTCGGCACTATCGCCCTGTACCTGGCACGGCACGCCAAGAAGGTCTGCGGCCTGGAGGTAGACGCACAGGCGGTGGCGGACGCCCGCCTCAACGCGGCTTTAAACCAGATCGATAATGTTGATTTTTTGGCCGGAGAAGCGGAGAAAAGCCTGCCCGGGCTGGCCGCGCAGGGCCTGCGCCCGGACGTGATAGTACTGGACCCGCCCCGCGCCGGCTGTAACCAGGCGGTACTGGAGGCAGTGGCGGCAATGTCGCCGCCGCGAGTGATCTATGTTTCCTGCGACCCCGGCACCCTGGCGAGAGACCTACGCTTTCTCACCAGCCGGGGCTGCCGGGTGCAGGAAGTCCAGCCGGTGGACATGTTCCCTTGGACCAGCAGCATTGAGACAGTAGTATTGATGTCAGGGGTGGAGAAGCAGGATAACTAAAAAGACTTGAAATAAGCTGCTTTTAAAGATAGGAAGTGACAGACTTGACTACCATTTTGCAGGGCAATAGAGCCTTGGACTCCGGCCCTTTCTATCACGGCACAAAAGCCGACTTGAAGACGGGAAACTTGTTGGAACCTGGCCGCAGTTCAAACTATGGAGAAGGGAAGAAGGCCAACTATGTCTATCTGACCGCGACATTGAATGCAGCTATTTGGGGAGCTGAGCTTGCAGTGGGAGACGAACCGGGCCGGATTTACCGGGTGGAACCCACGGGGCCCATCGAGGATGACCCCAATCTGACGGATAAAAAGTTCCCAGGGAACCCAACCAGGTCTTACCGCACCCGACAGCCACTGAGAGTAGTGGGAGAAGTCTTTGACTGGGAGGGACACTCCACAGAGGAGCTACAGAAAATGCGGGATCATCTTGGCGAGCTTAAAAGGCTCGGTATCGAGGCGATTAACGACTGACTGTGTGATAATCAATAAATTTCAATTAAATGAAGCGATGTTGATGATTATGAGCTGGGCAGGAACTCGACTTACGTATTTGCACTGCCGGCAAGGTACAATTATGATTTTCTCACCGACTACCAGGAGGTTGAATAAATACTAACTGAAAATCCTTTAAAACCTTTTAATTCACAGTAGAACAAAAGATTATTGGCTTAACGGAAAATGCAAAGATATGATAGAAAACAGGAGGAGAATCATCTTAGATGATATCTCCTCCTGCTTTATCTTAGGGGGAAGAGGGACAGGTACCTTGTCCCTCTGATTTTTACCGTAAATGTGAATTTAAGATAATATTATTTAAATTATAAGAAATACTTAATAATATTTCATTAATCTATGGCTAGCTATATATTTTAAGAATAATTTATATTTTAACAAATTTTTAAAGAGGTGTTACTAATGCATATTGTTGTTTGCGTAAAACAAGTCCCTGATACA
>CAYNIY010000081.1:376-5428 GCA_964397525.1 uncultured Eubacteriales bacterium | reverse complement strand
TTCATATTGTTTTGAGTTTTGTCACTAGTATATACGAGGGTCGGATTTATCCGACAATTTTGTGCGGATGAATCCGCACCTACAACAAAGAATCTCGTAAATCCTGACCTGGAGGAGGCGGATAAAATTGAGTTTACGCAAGCCGATGATAGCGGGTAACTGGAAAATGTATAAAACCGTGCCCGAGGCATTGACCTTCGTCCACGGCATCAAGAAAAAATGCGCCGGGCTTGACAGTGTCGAGGTGGTCTTGTGCCCGCCCTACACCGCCCTGGTCCTGATGGCTGAAGCGCTGTGCGATACGGGGATTAGCACCGCCGCCCAGAATATTTTCTGGGAGGAAAAAGGGGCCTTTACGGGCGAAATTTCCCCCGCGATGCTCAAAGACGCCGGCTGCCGTTACGTGATTATCGGCCATTCCGAGCGCCGGCAGTATTTCTCTGAAACAGATGAAAATGTGAACCGCAAGATCAAGGCGGCCCTGTCCCACGCGCTGGTGCCGATCATGTGTGTCGGCGAGACCTTGTACGACAGGGAGGCCGGTGTCACTAAAAAAGTGGTGTTCAACCAGACTGCAGCCGGACTGGCAGACCTGGAACCGGAGCAGGTTGCGGGCATGGTGATTGCTTACGAACCGGTGTGGGCCATCGGCACGGGCCGGACTGCCTCCGATGAGGACGCCCAGGAAGTGATCGCATACATCCGCAGCATCGTCCGGGAACATCTCGGCGATGATGCCGCCCAGAAGCTGCGTATATTGTACGGCGGCAGCGTCAAACCTGAGAACACCGCCGGCCTGATGGCCAAAGAAGACATCGACGGCGCCCTGGTAGGCGGGGCCAGCCTGGAAGTCGACAGTTTCGCGGAAATTATCCAAAAAACATCCGCAGCAAAACGCTGATCGAATTTGGTGCCAGTTGTTGAGTTGTTGATTTGTTGAGTTGTTGATTTGTTGAAATGCGCCAGGGGGACGGTTCTTCTGGCACAGAAATCGTCTGCTGTTGGTGCGGATTTATCCGCACAATATTGCTTGTGCAAAGTTATCCACAATAATGTGTCAAGAGAACCGTCCCCTTGTCACGCTTATCGATTTCACGCTTGGAGGAAAAAGTTTGACATCAGCATTAAAGCCTCTGGTCCTGGTGATCATGGATGGCTGGGGCGTCAGCTCCCAGGTGGAGGGAAACGCCATCGCCCAGGCGAACCTGCCCAATTTCAATGGCTACCTGGTCCGCTACCCGCACACCACCCTCGTCTGTTCCGGCGAGGCAGTGGGCCTGCCGGAAGGCCAGATGGGCAACTCCGAGGTGGGCCACCTGAACATCGGCGCCGGCCGGATTGTGTACCAGGAACTGACCAGGATCAGCCGGGACATCCGGCTGGGGAGCTTTTTCGAAAATCAAGTCCTGCTTGACGCCATCAGACACGCCAAAGCAAACGGCAGCGCCCTCCACCTGATGGGCCTCCTGTCCGACGGCGGCGTGCACAGCCACATCAGCCACCTTTTCGCCCTGCTCGACATGGCCGCGCGGGAAAACATGCGCGACGTGTATATCCACGCCTTCCTCGACGGGCGCGACGTCCCGCCGACCAATGCGAAGGAGTATTTCACCGAGCTGGAGCAGAAACTGAAAGAGCTCGGTTTCGGGGCTGTGGCCACAGTAATGGGCCGTTATTACGCTATGGACAGGGACCGCCGCTGGGAGCGCACCGAACGCGCCTTCAACGCGCTGGTTTACGGCGAAGGCATTCCGGCTGCGACTCCGCTGGAGGCAGTCGAACGCGGCTACAGCAGGGGCGAAAACGACGAATTCATCCAGCCCACGGTGATTACAGGCAGCACCGGCGCCGCCACCGGCAGCATTAAAAGCGGAGACAGCGTCATTTTCTTCAACTTTCGCCCCGACCGGGCCCGCCAGATCACCAGGGCTTTCACCGAAAGGGATTTCAGCGATTTCACCAGAAAAAAAGGCTTCCCGGGCGTGCATTTTACCTGCATGACCCTTTATGATAAAAATATCGA
The DNA here is from genome assembly GCA_964397525.1 of uncultured Eubacteriales bacterium. Taxonomy (GTDB): domain Bacteria; phylum Bacillota; class Desulfotomaculia; order Desulfotomaculales; family Pelotomaculaceae; genus Syntrophopropionicum. The sequence goes on along the minus strand of CAYNIY010000081.1, from coordinate 3,405 downwards.
TGCGCCGGTGGCCTTCGGGCCGCATGATTTAACCAACACCTTCGGGGAGGTGCTGAGCAAAAACGGCATTCGCCAGCTTCGCCTCGCCGAAACTGAAAAATACGCGCATGTCACATTTTTCTTCAACGGCGGCGTGGAAGAGCCGAACCCGCTGGAGGAGCGGATCCTTATCCCCTCGCCCAAAGTGGCCACTTATGACCTCAAGCCGGAGATGAGCGCATACAAGGTGACCGATGCCTTCCTTGAAAACCTGGCGCAGGACAAATTCGGAGTCTTCATTATGAATTACGCCAACTCCGACATGGTGGGGCACACCGGCTACATGGCCGCTGCGATCAAAGCGGTGGAAACTGTGGACACCTGCCTGGGAAAAGTGGTGCAGGCTGTCCTGGACAAGGACGGCACCATCCTGATCACTGCTGACCACGGCAATGCCGATGAGATGATGGACTGCGAGCATTGCGTCGTTACCGCCCACACCACCAATCCCGTTCCTTTCATTTTCATCAGGCGGGATGTCGGCGGCGTCAGCCTGCGCGAGGGCAGCCTGCGGGACATTGCTCCCACCATGCTGCAGCTGCTGGGCATACCCAAACCGGCGGAGATGACCGGAGCCTCACTGATCAAGTAATAAGAAGACTAATCTGTCTGTCAAGCGGTAAGGGCTGTAGGTGCGGATTTATCCGAAACATTGGCGGGTTAAATCCCGCCCAATGTCAGAGAAAAACCTCATCATACCTCCTGTAGGTGCGGATTTATCCGCACAATGAGAGTGCGCCACAAGAACCTTCGCCCCGGCCGTTTTGAAGTTAGTCAACAAATCAATAAGTCAACAAAATCAATAAGTCAACAACTGGCACCAAAAAAGGAGTGATTATTTTGTCAACAATTATTGGAGAAATCTACGCCAGGGAGATCCTGGATTCGCGCGGCAATCCCACCATCGAGGTTGACGTCTACCTCGAAGACGGGACCATCGGGCGGGCCGCCGTTCCCTCCGGCGCCTCGACCGGCGCTTATGAAGCAGTGGAACTGCGTGACGGTGACGAGGAGCGCTACAACGGCAAAGGGGTATTGCAGGCCGTTGACAACGTAAACTCCATTATCGCGCCTGAAATCGAAGGCTACGACGCCACTGACCAGCTGGGCATTGACCTGGCCATGATCGACCTGGACGGCACGCCGAACAAAGCCAGGCTCGGCGCCAACGCCATCCTGGCTGTCTCAATGGCTGCCGCCAAAGCCGCGGCCGATTCGCTCGGGCTGCCGTTGTACCAGTACCTCGGCGGCGCCAACGCCAAAGTGCTGCCGGTGCCGATGATGAACATTATGAACGGCGGCAAGCACGCTGACAACAACGTCGACATCCAGGAATTCATGGTCATGCCCGTCGGCGCGCTTGATTTTGCCAGCGCCCTGCGCATGGGTGCGGAAATTTATCACAGCCTGAAAAAAGTCCTCAAGAAGAAAGGCCTGGCCACCGCAGTCGGTGACGAGGGGGGGTTCGCCCCGATGCTCGGCTCCAACGAGGAAGCGCTGGAAGCCATCATGGAGGCCATCACCGCCGCCGGTTACAAGCCGGGCGAGGATGTCATGATCGCCCTGGACCCCGCGGCCACAGAATTTTATAAAGAAGGCAAATATGTTTTTGAGGCAGAGGGGATCAGCCGCAGCGCGGCAGAAATGGTCGACTATTACTCGATGCTGGTAGACAAGTACCCCATCATTTCCATCGAGGATGGCCTGGCGGAAGACGACTGGGACGGCTGGCGCCTGATGACCGAGAAGCTGGGCAGCAAAATCCAGATCGTGGGCGACGACATTTTCGTAACCAACACCGAACGCCTGTCCCGGGGCATTGAATCCGGTACGGCCAACTCGGTTCTGATCAAACTGAACCAGATCGGTACCATCACCGAAACCCTGGACACCATCGAAATGGCCAGGCAGGCCGGGTACACGACAGTGGTTTCCCACCGCTCCGGCGAAACCGAAGACGCGACCATCGCTGACCTGGTAGTCGCCGTCAATGCCGGCCAAATTAAAACCGGCGCCCCGTGCCGGTCCGACCGGGTGGCCAAATACAACCAGCTGCTCCGCATCGAGGAAGAGCTGGGCGACCTGGCGCAGTACCGGGGCATCAAAAGTTTCTACAACCTGCCCCGCCGCTAAAAACACCAGTGCTTAATGGTGCTTAATGGTGCCAGTTGTTGAATTGTTGAATAACTTCCATGTGAAGGGGGTAAGCATATCCTCGCAGCAGTTCAACGGTAAGCAGATCTCCTGCTGCAGGTGCGGATTTATCCGCACAATGTTGCCGACTGATGCAGACTGAAGACACCCAGTGCGCTAAGAGTGCGCCAAAGTGCGCCAAGGGGACGGTTCTCCTGGCCGATTTTAATTTTTCTGAAAACGCGCCACAAGAACCGTCTTCTTGTCACGCTTGCACCATTTGTCTTGAAAGGAGATAGAAGTTGCTTAAGCCGCGCACCATGATTATTTTAGCGATCGCCTTAATACTGGTATTTATAATAATTGCCTTTGCAGTCAGCAATCCCTGGGACAAAATGTTCAATTACCTGGTTGTCGATGAGCAGCCCCAGGCAGCCGACGCCATAATTGCACTTGGAGGCGGATCGGGAAGGGATCTCTACGCTGCCGAGCTTTATAAATCCGGGCTGTCAAGTAAGGTAATCGTGTCGGTTCTTCAGCCTTCTTCCGCGCGAATGGCGAAAATTGTTCGGAACCAGGGTGTGAAGGCGGAAGACATAATCATGGAAGAAAGGGCAATAAACACATATCAAAATGCTCTCTTTACACGTGAGATTATGATAGCAAACGGCTACCGGTCAGCTGTTGTAGTCAGTTCTCCTTCCCACATGAGACGGGCAAAGATGATATTTGACACGAGACTTCTTTCCGGGATCATCACTCCTTTGGTGAACCCTGAGGTACCCGATGTATAGGATATGACGCAACAATCTTCACGTTCCCAATGATGGAAATTGAGCTCTTTCAGCTGAGATGGA
>CAYNIY010000081.1:0-366 GCA_964397525.1 uncultured Eubacteriales bacterium | reverse complement strand
AAGATGATATTTGACAGGTTGTACAAGGATACCGGGATTAGCCTGACGTACTGTCCGGTGCCACTCAGACTGGATGTGGACAGTCAGGAAAGAGGGCTTTACACCAAGCAAAGTCTGATCCTGGAGTATGTGAAGCTCCTGTTTTACTGGATTTGGTACAAATAAAGGGCAGGGGGCAGATGCCTTGCCCCTGATCCGAGCGTGCTTGGCCAAGGGGACGGTTCTCCTGGCCGAATTTAAATTTTTCTGAAAACGCGCCACAAGAACCGTCCCCCTGGCTGGTTTCTGTCACGGTTTCTTTGCAATAGATCTTGTGTCAATAGTCAGCGAAAATGTCACCCTTTACTTAGATAACTGTGCAGCAGA
>CAYNIY010000080.1:4102-5430 GCA_964397525.1 uncultured Eubacteriales bacterium | reverse complement strand
CTCCATCGGGATTTGCTCAAAAAGTTTCACGATATCCTGGGCAGCCGTGTCAAGCACCAGGGTTATGCCGGGTTTTTCAAACTCTTTCATTATGAGGTTGTATTCTTTGGCTTTCAGGAACAATCTCATTCCTGTGAGTGTAAAACCATTGGCAATTTGCCACTCGCCGGAGCGCCTGTATAGATTGAGGACTTCCGTCTTGTCTGCCTCTTCTTCAAGGATCCCTCTTAAATAACCGGCAAAAATGTTATGCATAGTATACTTTTGTGACCGCTCGTCATAGCGGATAAAAGAGCTGTCACGGCTCAGCTTTTGAATCATCCACGGGGCTGCCCTGTTTTCCGTGATGTATACTGCCTGTGGCAGAGTATAGCTGTCGAGGGTGGAGAGGGCCAGCAGCAAGCTTTTTTCTTTTTCACTGTACCGCCCCATGATAGTTGAATGAATTAGTTCATTCAGGTCCAGCCCCGCCTCCAGCCTGCCGGTTTCCAGGTATCTTTGGCAGACCAGGTAAACAGCCGTTATCCAGCCCTCGGTTATCTCCTGCGCCTGCCTGGCCATAGTATCGGAAATATCCACACCAAACAGCCGGAAATACTCCTTTATTTCGTCCCGCGAAAGTTCGAAGAGTGGGCTTTTCAGCTGGTGGCAGTATCCTTTCAGCTTTAGCTCTTGTATATTAATGGCCGGCCTGGTCCTTGATATAACCAGGAGGTGCAGTCCATTTATCCGCTTGCGCACAAGCCTCTCCAGCAGCAGATCCAACTCCGGCGATCCGGCATAATGGTAGTCATCAATAACCATCACTTTACTACGCAGGTACGTCCATTCTTCTATTAAATCAGTTACCCTGTCCCTGTTCGCAGCGCTGTCAGGGTAACCCAGGGCGTTCAGACGGCCTCCGATTTCCGGCTCATTCACGGCAAATTGCCTGGTCAAAGAGTCCCAGATGATATGGGCCGAGGTTTCATCGCCCTCCACATTCAGCCAGACATAATCTGCTTTCGTCTCGTCAAGGAAATCTCTGACCGCAACGGTTTTGCCATAACCCATTGCCGCCACCACCAGCGTCAGCGGGTAGTCAAATGTATGACCAAGCTGCTCCCTGATCATTTTTCGTTTTAAAATGTGCTGTGCGCGGGCAAGCTTTTCCATCGTTATGCAGCTCTCTTTTGCAATATATTTCTATTTTTAATTCTAATAATAGTGTAACATGGACTCCTACCATTTGATACGAATGTTTTACACCATATTTGGGGACATAGGGGACAGGTACCTTGTCCCCGAGCCTGTTGCAGGGACAAGGTACCTGTCCCTCTTGTCCCCTC
>CAYNIY010000080.1:0-4002 GCA_964397525.1 uncultured Eubacteriales bacterium | reverse complement strand
CAGGGACAAGGTACCTGTCCCTCTTGTCCCCTCTTGTCCCTCCTCTGGACACAAAAGAGCCACAGGCGAAAGCGTTTTACGACGCAGGCCTGTGGCTCTGTTTTCATGTTCCATTTGTGGACAAGGTACCTGTCCCTCTTGTCCCCGCTATTTCGCCAGTGCTCCTGACGGGGGGGCAATGTTGTCTTTGTCAAGACCCTTGATATAACAGAAATGATCCAAAAAACTGATGGCCAGGTTCTTTTCGTTGATATTTGTTTTTACATCGATGATATCTTTTAATATTTGGGCCGCTTGTTCATCGGACAAATACTTGTGCAGGCCGGTACCGAAAAGGATTTTGTCGGGTTTTCCGGCATTGGCATAGTACTTCCAAAAAGGCATTTTAGACGCTTCTTGTGGTGCCAGCGCAATTCTGAAAGTGGAGTTGGCCGAAATATATCCTTCTTCTCTCAGGTCTCCCCCGTTGGTTTGATCAACCAGGAAAACTGCAAATATAAAACGTTCTTCTTCATTTGCATTCGGTTTGCGGGTGGTTAATACAGCCAGGCTGTTTGTCTTTATTTCCTTAAGTTTCATCGGCTTGCCCTTGTTTTCGCCGGTCTGGGTAATGCCGGTAAAAGCTTTCCAGTCACGCAGCAGCTGGCTTTCATAACAGACAAAGCCTGGATCATTATCGTCGTACATGGCATCCAGTTCTGCCCGTGTAATTTCTCCTTCGAGATAACGCCGGCAGGCAGATTCCTCTGCACTGCACCAGGCCCGCTTTTCAGTTTTAACGTTGCTTTGGATCATCTCATCACTGCAGACACCGTGGCAGCCGATGCTTTTATCTGAGGCCCCGCCATCGCAATAATTGCACTTAAAGGCAATATTGTGCAGTGATAATTTTTTCTTCTTGACCGGTGTAAATATTGGCGGTTTTTCAATCTCTACCTGCGGCATGACTGCAGGTTTAGTGGTCTTTCTGGGCTTATTATTGTATGCATCTTTTTCTCTTGTTTTTAATAATGTTTTTATTTCATCCATCAGTATTTTGTCTTCCAAAACAAGAAACGATTTGAAGGCATCGGGATATTGAAATAATTTTTCTGCTTGTTCAAACCGGACTGTCAGATAAGATTTGTCACACGCGATTACTATACCCCTGCCAAATGCTTTGTGTATTACCGTTTCGCCTTTTAACTCCACATCCACATCTCCCTAATTTACAACTAACGAGTAAATAATTTACTAATATCACATTATATCATTAATCGGAAGATAATTCATGTTATATTGGCATTCTAAATAAACTGAATTTTCATTTTAATAATATTCTTATATTTTTTTAATGGTTAGTTAATGATTATGATCTAATAATAAAAATGTAATATCCTGATTAAATATAAAAAGAAAGGAGGACTGTCTTGTGAACATACTCGTACCGGTTGACGGTTCCAACAACGCCAAGCGCGCAGCAAGATTTGCAATAAATATGGCCAAGAACGATCCCTCGGCAGAAATTACATTACTGGCGGTAGCCTGCCTGCATACAGATGCTAAATTTGAAGCAGCCGGCGTGAATGAACCGACCAATGAAGAATGCAGCAACCTTTTTGCCACACGGCTGGAAGAAGCCAAGAAAATGTTTGACGATGCCGGGGTTAAGGTAAAGGCAGATTTTATGCAGGGCGACCCGGCAGGCAGTATCATCGCCTATGCGGATAAATTCAAAACCGACCAGATCATTATGGGCAGCAAAGGCATGGGTGGTTTCAAAGGGCTGGGCAGCGTAACCTATAAAGTGCTGAACGGCGTAAAAAAACCCGTGACTGTAGTCAGGTAAGCCAACTGAACGCAGAAAGGAGAGTTGGAAATGAGCGATATTCAACGTCACCCTTCGAGAAGGTTTTTTCCGTTAACTCCATCAGATATCAAAGGCTGGTTCCCCAAATCAGTTGAAGACTGGTTTGAAAAAGATTGGCTCGCTAAGGTTGGTTCCATGCGGGCCGACCTCAAGGAAACAGACACAGCCTTTATTGTCGAGGCGGAACTGCCCGGGTTCAAAAAAGAGGATATCTCCGTAGAATACAAAAACAGCACCCTCATGATCGAAGCCAAAAGAGAAGAGGAAACCAAAGAAGAGAAGGAAAATTTCATCAAACGGGAAAGATATTATGGCGAGGCATCACGCAGCTTTATGGTAGAAGGCATAAAATCAGAAGCGATCAGCGCTGAATATAAAGATGGCGTGCTGACAGTGACCATGCCGAAAGTTGAGCCGAGCGCTGAAGAAAAGAAAAAGATTGAAATCACCTAAGGAGCCTTAGGGCATCGATTGGTGTCAAATATTGTCGCCGCATTACAGCGAACCGACCCGGTATCAGCCGGGATGGTTCGCGTTATATTATTTCCCCTTGACATTACGGTGCGGCTTGCATATCTTTATGTTATGACTTTGACTAAAAGGCGGCGTTTATTGAAGTGAAAGTGATTATCGTCGGGGCCGGGAAAGTCGGCTACAGCATGGCCCAGATGCTTTCTGCGGAAAACCATGACGTGACAATTATCGAACAGTCCCCCCAGCGCCTGCAGGTGCTGGAAGACCAGCTCGACGTGCAGGTGATCAAAGGCAGCGGTTCTTCCAAGTCACTGCTGGAAGCCGCCGGCGTGCACAGTGCCGACATGTTCCTGGCGGTGACCCAGTTCGATGAGCTGAACATGGTGGCCTGCATGATCGCCAATAGATACGGCGCCAAAACCACCGTGGCCAGGGTGCGCAACCCCGAATATATAGCAGATAAAGATTTCTCCCTGAACGACCTGATGGGCATTGACCTGATCATCAACCCGGAACAAGTCACGGCGCAGGAAATAGCCGAGATCGTTAAAAACCCGGAAGCATTGAGCGTCGACTACTACGCCAACGGCAAAATCCAGCAGCTGGAGCTGGAACTGGCGGCGGATTCTCCGCTGCTTGGAAAAGATCTCAAAGGCCTGGATGCTTCCATTCCTTATAACATCGTGTCTATTGTGCGCAACCGCAAAATCCTGGTACCCAGCGGCAGCGATGTGCTGAAACTCGGAGACCGCATCTACCTGATGGCCCGCACTGCCGACATGAAAGCCGTAATGAAAATGCTGCATTTTAAACCCCGCCGCATCGAGCACGTGACGATCCTCGGCGGCGGACGCACCGGGTATTTCCTGGCCCAGATCCTGGAAAAGAGCCGCCTGCCTCTCAATATTAAGCTGATTGAGAAGGACGTGGAGCAGGCCAGACAGCTATCAGAAAACTTGAACCATACCCTGGTGATCAATGGTGACGGCAGCGACTACCAGCTGTTGGAAGAAGAGAACGTAGCCGCCTCCGACATCTTCATCGCTGTAACCAACGACGATAAGATCAACCTGCTCTGCACGCTGATCGCCCGTAACCTCGGGGTGAAGAAAACCGTCTGCCAGATGAAGCGCACCGAGGCCCTGCCGCTGGCAGAACAAATCGGCATTGACACGATCTTAAGCCCCCGCCTGCTTACAGCCGGCGCTTTGTTAAAATACATGCGGGTCGGCAACATTATCTCGGTCACCCTGTTCGGCGAAGAAAGGGCGGAAATGCTGGAGCTGATCGCCCAGCCGGACGCCCCGGTCATAAACAAGGAACTCCAGCGGATCAAATTCCCCAATGGAGCAATGGTGGGCGCGGTGCTGCGTGACGACCAGGCCATCATCCCGGACGGCAGTTTTGTGATCAAGCCAAACGACCACCTAATCATATTCTCCCTGCTGAAAAGCGTGCACAAAATCGAAGGTCTCTTCAAGAACGGGAGCAGACAGATTTGATCAGGATCAGAATTATCATCGGCAACCTCGGCCGGCTGATCCTGATCGCCGGCATCGCCATGCTCAGCTGCCTGACCTGGTCCATTGCCTACCAGGAAACTGTCACCATGCCCATCCTGCAGGCAGCCGCGCTCACGATCGCCTGCGGCCTGCTGCTGAATTCTTTTTACTCCCCCA
>CAYNIY010000079.1:3041-5525 GCA_964397525.1 uncultured Eubacteriales bacterium | reverse complement strand
GCAAAAATTATTGACGCTGACCAGATAGCCCGGGAAGTGGTGCAGCCAGGCACGCCCGCTTTACAGGACATTGCAGACAACTTCGGCCCTGACGTTTTGGACAGCACGGGGAAACTGGATCGCAAAAAAATGGCCTCCATAGTATTTGCCAATCCGCGGGCGATAGCGATACTGAATCAGATTACCCACCCGAGAATAATAGATGAGGTCAACCGAAAAATAAATAAATTTAATAGCGAAGCAAAAACAGGCGCCGGGTCCGGTGTGCTGGTCATCGACGCGCCGCTGCTGATCGAAGTGGGCTTGGACCGTATTGTGGATGAAGTTTGGGTAGTAAAAGTTGACCCAAAAGTACAGATTGCACGCCTGGCAAAAAGGGACGGCTCGACATCGGAAGAGGCCCTCAGGCGCATCGCTGCCCAAATGCCCCAGGGTGATAAAATTAAGCGCGCCACTAGGGTGATAGACAACAGAGGCAAGAAAAGCGAAACTGTTATACAGGTTGATCGCCACTGGAATGAAATGTTGGCTGAGCATGCCGGGATAAAGGACAGCAAATAATTGATTAATCAAGCAGACATCGGTGGAGTGATTTTGATTGAGCGCAGTTTTAAGCAAAAGAAAAAGAAATAAAAGAAATGCCAGGCGGCGGGTATTTATCATCTTTATTTTGATTACGCTGGCGCTGATCCTAAACGCAGACAGCCTCCAGCGTTTTTATTACCCGTTTCCCTACCAAAGCTTAATCTTCAAATATGCTGCTGCCTACGAACATGATCCCTACCTGCTGGCCGCGGTTATCAAAGCGGAAAGCAACTTTGATTCACGGGCAGTTTCAGCTAAAGGCGCCAGGGGTTTGATGCAGATCATGCCTGATACAGGAGAATGGGTTGCCGCCCAATTGGGATATGCCAGTTTTAAAAAAGACCAGCTCTTCGAACCGGAAACCAACATAAAGTTCGGCGCCTGGTACCTTGCCGACCTCAATAAAGAGTATGACGGCAGCACTATCTTGATCCTGGCAGCCTATAACGGCGGCCGGGGCAACGTCAGTGACTGGATTGAGGGTAAAAATCTGTCCGGCTCCGTCAACACAATTGACCAGATTCCTTTCCCGGAAACCAGGGATTATGTGAAAAAGGTCCTCTCTTACCACAAGAAATACATCGACCTGTATGGGCAGAAGGACCAATAAAATTATTCTTCAGACGGCAGCAAGGATCTGACGGCCTTACCGTTCAGATAGTCAAACTTCCCGCCCTGGTGAATATCATTATTCACCAGGTACTCCTCGATCCTCTGCTTCACCAGCCACCAGCTGATCCCCCAGTTGCTGAACAGGAGATCGGCTCTCGGCCCCTTCCCTACCAGCCGCTGGATAACCATCTCCGGGTCCAGGTGAACCAGAAACTCCGCTACTCTCTCAATATAGTCTTCCAGGGAGATGATCTCAATCTCCCCATTTTTGAACATATCACCCAAGACAGTGCCCCGTACTACATATAACGAATGCAGCTTGACATATTCGACACCTAAGGCTGAGAGCAGCTTCGCATTTTCCCTCACATCAGCCATGTCATCCCATGGCAGGTTTAGTATCAGGTGGGCGCAGGTTTCAAAACCGTGTCTCTTGACCCTCAGGACAGCGTCGACAAACTCGGCCAAGGTGTGACCGCGATTGATCCGGTTTAAAGTGTGGTAGTTTACAGTCTGCAGGCCGAGCTCAATATTTATTTCTAAATTTTGACGGTCCTTGATCTCTGCCAGAGTATCAAGATAGCGGTCATTGATGCAATCAGGCCTGGTTGAAACTGAAATACCCACGAGATCATCCATCCCGGCTGCCTGCAGGACGTTTTCCTGAAAACGCTCTAGTGGTAAATAGGTGTTAGTGAAAGCCTGAAAGTAAGCAATGAATTTTTTCGCGTTAAAACGCCTGCGGAAAAAAACCTTATTCTCCTCCAGCTGCTGTCTGACGGACTCTGTGTTGGACAGACAGTCAAAACCTGACCCCTTGCTGTCGCAAAAAACACACCCTCCCAAACCAAGTGTACCATCCCGGTTAGGACATGTCCCCGGCAGGTTGACTGGCAGTTTGTATACCTTTTCACCGTACTTCTTAATCAAATGTTCGGAATACTGTTTGTAATGTCCTGTTTTCAAAATAAAGCCCCTTTATGCAAATAAATCTTGCTTTAAACTTTTTCATTGCCTTGCAATGAACAGTCCTTCAGGTTATGATATATTAGGTATTTTGCACATTTATTTTTTGAAAAGGGGAAAGGGCTAATTGTCATTTAACCATAACAATAACACAGTGCTTGGCAGATTTGCCTTTACCCTTAAACTCACCTGGCATTACCTGCTGATCCTGACCGGTTTAATGGTCTTATTCTATTTCATTCAACCGGTCCTTACAGTACTACCGGCACTTTTGATGATCTTTACTCTCTATTTTTTCCGCAATCCGCAAAGAAACATCCC
>CAYNIY010000079.1:0-2941 GCA_964397525.1 uncultured Eubacteriales bacterium | reverse complement strand
AATGAAAAAAATTTTATCGGGATAGAAAACCGGTCTTTTAAACTAATGGTGTGCCAGATCACGGGCTTCATCGCCCGCAGGATAAAATGTTGGGTTGATGAAGGTCATATGCTGGCCGCTGGAGAAATTATCGGCATAATCAAGTTTGGTTCAGGCACTGAAATATTTATACCCGCAGGATCCATACTTTTAGTTAAAAAGGGCGACAAGGTCAGGGCAGGAGAAACGATTATCGGCACTCTGCCCGGTGATTAAAGAAATGGAAGTGTATGTGTGAGCAGGACAGAGTTAATACCAAACTTGTGCACGGGAGCAAATTTACTGTTCGGCGTCCTGGCTATCGCCGCAGTTTTCAGCCATAATTTTATAATGAGTCTTGTGTTTGTAATTTTGGCCGCAGTACTGGACCGGGCCGATGGCATCCTGGCTCGCCGTTACAACGTCTCATCGGCCTTTGGCAGAGAACTTGATTCCCTGGCTGATCTGGTATCCTTCGGCGTAGCGCCGTCCGCGCTGCTGTACGGTACTATGATCGGGAATTGGGCTTACGCCGGCCTAGTATGTTTCGCTTTTTTCACATTGTGCGGCGCGTACCGTCTGGCCAGATATAATGTCTCCGGCAGCACTGGCTTCTTTCAGGGTTTGCCCATAACCATCGGCGGGACCATCCTGGCCGTACTGGTGATCCTCTTTCACAACCCCGCAGTTACTTTGACAGCCAGCATCATTATCGCGCTGGCCATGATCAGCACTATTCGCATTCCCAAATTATAAAGTATTATCCTCATTGCTTTTCACTCAGGCATATTCCAGATCACATAATTTAAAAGTTTATTAGCCACTATCTCTTCCCCCTCCGGCAGCAGGTGCACAACATCAGCAAAATAATCATACGGCACCGCATAGTCTAAGTTTATAACTACGACGCCTTCGCTCTCAAGGTAGCTGAAAATATCTTTTTGTACCGAAGAATAGGCCGGATAGTCAATAAAGTTATACTCTTCCAGGAGTTTAAAGTTCCTGGGGATAGTAAAGAACAGGGCTTTGATGTTTTTTTCGCGCAGCAGGGCAACAATTTTCTGTGTATAGATCCACTGCTCACTCCACTCCGGGCGCATCCTGCCGAACTGACTACCGCCCTCGGTATAAAAAACACCATCCCAGTTTTTTTCAGTCCAAGGTGTCGAGAGGTTTTCCAGGTTGTAGTCCATCACGTAAATATTGTAGCGAGCCGGCTCCGCCCACTCCAGGTCATAGACATGGTACTCTGCCGGGTCAAGTGCAGCATTATCTCCCATCTTCAACAGTACCGAGTGCTCCAGGGTGACCTCCCGGTCCAGCCAGCCTGCGTTTAGATCATAAATACACAGGTCGATTTTAGACTTTGCCAGTTCTCTGGCGATCAGGTACACATCTGCGGGACCGGCGCTGGGCAGGGTGAAGTTGAAGACATTAATTACCTGATCCGTTTTTACCATGGACAGCTTCTTTTTCAGCAGAGCCGGTATGGTCCTCCTCTCATCCAATGTCCCATCCCCGTAAACAATAGAGTCACCTAAAAAAACAATGTTGAAGCCATCGCTTTCATTCAGCCGCTCTATTCTCTCCATAATTTCAGCAGGGTCATCACTGAGCAATCTCTGGCCATCGCAGATATCTATGTATTTTGTTTTTCCGTCCGGATCGAAAACCACGGGCACTTCAATTTCGATCTGCTCCGGGACCGTTTTTTGTGCATCCGGGCCATCCGGCATGATGCCCTGGTTGTTAATAGAAAAAAGGAAAAACATAGATATGATGACAATTGTTGATTTCATTAAAATACCCTCGCGCATCATTTGTTAACGCTCGTTAAATTGCCCTTCACCAGTACAGAAGTTGTCTGAAAAAACTGCTCCAGATCGTCGCTGACAATCTCGGCAGCCTTGTAAATTAATTGGGCAATTTTTTTTGTATTGACTTCCGCCCCGTGCCTGTACCACATCTGCATCCTGTACTTTTCTGCCAGTGCTTCGATGCCCGGCTTTTCCAACTCGATAAAACCGACAAACCTTTCGACCCTGCGGCTGAAATCCAGGTCCTTGTCCTGCCAGAGGCTCTGCAGCATTTCACCCACCTCGGAGACCAGGTCATGGTTTGTAAACGCACTCTTCAGCCATTCACTGTAATGCCCGGCAGAGCCGACAATGTATTCAACAGCCATCTCGACTATATTATGGGCCTTCCACCAGCCCATATCAGGCGGTATGTTGCAGGCTTTGACAGTTTCCTTGATCAAAGGCCGCGCCCGCTCAAAGCAGTAACCTCTTTCATAATCCAGGTACTTCTCATCACCAAAATAATCCAGCCCTTCGGGCGTTATACCGTGTGTCAGAACTGCCTGTCCAAAGTCCAGCAGCGAATAGTTTACAACCAGGAAATCATATATTTCAATTCCCTTGCTGTGGGCCTCGCAGTGGTTGAAGCAATCCCCTATAATAATGTCCGGCAGCACACTCCCCAGGGAAACCGGATCTGACTGCCTGCCAAGTAATTCCTGTGCGAAATAGACATGCGTTTGCGGATACATTTTCTCTCCTCCGGTATGTCATAAAAAAGTTGTACAAAGTAACCGTATGTACAACTATCCTTAATTTTATCAGCAAACATGAAAAAATAAAACAAGGGTTTCAGCTTTGAGTTCAGCTTTGACCCCACCGCTTGCCGGATGCAGGCATTTTCCTGCCGCGACACTTGCTTTCAAAATAGCACTCTGTTATAATAACTTTTGCGGGCGGCAGGAAGCGTAACACTCGGGAGCCCGCATTATATATAAACATGTTGGAGTGGGGAATAGGTAGAAGCGCTAGTTTGCGGTGGCGTTACTTCGTGGCAAGTTTTCGAGTCAGTTTTTTAAATTTCAAAATGCGGTGGTGGCGGAATAGGCAGACGCGCTAGTTTG
>CAYNIY010000078.1:0-5629 GCA_964397525.1 uncultured Eubacteriales bacterium | reverse complement strand
AATAAATTATTTGTTTGGACAGAAGGGACAAGGTACCTGTCCCTCCTGTCCACTTCTAAAAGTCATACTGCTGGCCCACATAGATAAGGGACACCCAGTTTCTTATGCTGAGATGCCCCTTTCTCTTATTTAGACAGCTTTTCCCGGAGCATGGTGTTGACCACGCCGGGATTAGCCTTGCCCCTGGTGGATTTCATTACCTGGCCTACTAAAAAGCCGATCGCCTGCTCCTTGCCGGACTTAAAATCCGCCGCTGATTTTGGATTCTTGCTGATCACTTCTTCAATAATCCGTGTCAGCTCGCTCTCGTCGGATATCTGAGACAAGCCCTTTTCCTGCACCAATTGTGCCGGCTCTTTACCCTCCTCAAACATGGCCTCAAATACCTCTTTACCCATCTTGTTGCTGATGGCTCCTTTATCGATCAATTCCAGCAGAGAAGCCAGACCGCCGGGGGTAATTTTAGATTCGCTTAGTTCCATACCACGAGCGTTCAGCAGCCGTAAAAGTTCACCCATGATCCAGTTGCTGATTTTTTTAGCATCAGGATATTTTTTCAGCGTGGCATCAAAGAACTCTGCCATAGCAAGAGAACTGGTTATTACCCCGGCATCATAAGCCGGCAGCCCATGCTCCTCAACCAGACGTTTCCTGCGGGCGTCAGGCAATTCCGGGATGGAGGCCCTCATATCTTCAATCCACTCTGCCGACAGCTCAACGGGAGTGATTTCCTGCTCGATAAAACACCTGTAATCCGGGTTTTCCTTATTGCGCATGGATATTGTGATCCCCTTGTTTTCATCCCAGGCGCGGGTTTCCTGGATAACCCTGTCCCCGTCCTCCAGAACTTCCATCTGCCTGTCCGCTTCGTACTCAATAGCCCGCTGCACGGCACGGAAGGAGTTCATGTTCTTTATTTCTGTTTTGGTGCCCAGCGGTGTTGTCCCGACAGGGCGTACAGAGACGTTGGCGTCACAGCGCAGCGAACCCTGTTCCATTTTTACATCGGATACTCCTGTGTATTCCAGGATCGCCTTAAGCTTCTCCAGGTAGGCTTTAGCCTCTTCTCCTGAGCGCAATTCAGGCTCCGATACAATTTCCACAAGGGGCATGCCGGACCGGTTATAGTCCACAAAAGAAGAACGGGAGCCCATGATAGAACCGCCCAGGTGAGCCAGTTTCCCGGGATCTTCTTCGATATGAGCCCTGGTGATGTTAATTCGTTTATTTTGGCCATTCACATCTATATCAAGATATCCCTTATAAGCGATGGGCCGAAAAACCTGGGAAATCTGAAAACCCTTGGGCAGGTCAGGATAGTAATAATTCTTTCTGTCAAACCAGGTATAAGTCCCGATTTCACAATTCAGGGCCAAACCCGCCTTAACAGCCAACTCTACAGCTTTTTTATTTAAGACACCTGTACTTCCGGGCAGTCCCAGGCAAACGGGGCACACCTGTGTGTTGGACTCTGCGCCGAATTCTGTCGGACAGCCGCAAAATAATTTCGTTTCCGTCTTCAGTTCCAGGTGAACCTCTAAACCGATGACCGCTTCGTATCTGCTCATGTTGACCCCCTATTGATGTATTATTAACAGGCTAAGCCGGGTTTGGGCCTGGTTAGTTCTGAACTTTGCTCCAAAGCATAGCCTACCCTAATCAGAACCTCCTCGCCAAAATACCCGGCGATGAACTGCAGTCCCACAGGCAGCCCATCCACCATGCCGTAAGGCAGGGACATGGCAGGCAAACCGGCCAGGTTAACCGGTATGGTACAGGCTTGGGACATATATGTACCCAGAGGGCTGCCGGCTGCTGCGCCTATTTTAAAAGCAGCAGCAGGGCTGGCAGGTGTCAGGAGGCAGTCAAATCTCTCAAAAGCCCGGTCAAAATCCTGCTTGACCAGAGTGCGGACTCGCAGAGCCTTAACATAATAGTCATCATAATTGCCAACGCTCAGCACATGGGTGCCCAGCATGATCCGTGTTTTTACCTCGTCTCCAAAGCCCTGGCTGCGGGTTTTTTTGAACATGCTCAACACATCTTCAGCATCAACCCTTAAGCCATACCTGACCCCGTCATAACGAGCCAGGTTGGAACTGGCTTCAGCGGAGGAGATAATGTAATGGGCCGCCACGGCGTATTCGGTATGAGGCAATGATACCTCTTCACAGATGGCGCCCAGCTCCTCCAACTTGCCGGCCGCTTCCCGTACCTTTGCCGCTGCCCGGGGCTCTGTACCTGAGAAATATTCTTTGGGTATGCCAATCTTCAACCCTTTTACATCATTAACCAGGCATTTTTTATAATCGGGCACATCAACCTGAGCTGATGTCGAATCCTTGGCATCGCGGCCGCAGATGGCATTTAAGACCATGGCAAGGTCCGTCATATCCCGGGTATAGGGCCCAATTTGATCGAGAGAAGAAGCATAGGAGATCAGGCCATAGCGGGAAACGCGCCCGTAAGTGGGCTTTAATCCTATTACACCACAGTAAGCCGCCGGCTGGCGGATAGAGCCCCCTGTGTCTGAACCTAAAGTAAAAGCAGCTTCTCCTGCGGCTGCCGCGGCTGCTGAACCCCCGCTGGAAATACCGGGTTCACCTTCGGGGTCATAGGGGTTTTGGGTCCTGAAAAACCCTGAATCTTCTTGTGCAGGACCCATGCCGAACTCATCCATGTTGCACTTGCCCATAAGTACGGCGCCGGCGCCCTTTAACCTTTCCGCCACAGATGCGTCAAAGGGAGGGATATAATTATAAAGCATCCGGGAAGCACAGGTGGTTTTTACTCCCTCTGTGCAGATATCATCTTCAAGAGCCATCGGGATTCCCGCCAGGGGAGAGAGTACTTCTCCCCGCGCTCTTTTATCGTCCACTGCCCTGGCCTGGGCTAAAGCCTCTTCCCTGGTAACCGTCACAAAAGCCCTGATTTTATCTTCAACCTGGCTGATCCGTTCCAGGTGGGCTATGGTTATTTCTTCGCTGCCAACCTCTTTCCTCTCCATGAGTTCGCTGAGCTGGTGAACTGGTAGCATATGTAATTTCATAAAATACCTCCTGCTTTAAACAATACGTGGCACGATAAAAGCCCCCTGCCCTTCTTCGGGCGCATTGGCCAGGGCTTGTTCTATATCCAGGCTTTGCTGCAGTTTGTCTTCTCTGAAGACGTTCTTGATCGGGAGGACATGAGCCGCAGGCTCTGCGGCACTGGTATCCAATTTGTTTATAATATCCAGGTAGTCCAGTATGGCATTAAGCGACTTTGTGTAGACTGCTTTATAATGCTCTGTTAAATCAAGGCGGCTCATATAGGCCAGTTTCTCAATGTCCTGCTCGTTTATTTTCATCGCATCCACATCCTTCCTTGTCACGTAATTCGTGCTGATCCACAATCATACAAACTTAATTATAATAAAAATTATGATTAATGACAAACGTGGACAGGAGGGACAGGTACCTCTGTCCACTCTGTCCACCCTGGGTTAAAATTTCTTTTCTGAACTATGTAATTAGGAAAACTCCACTTCACTGTCCGTGCAATAATCAAACCCTTAGCGAGCCGCGGAACCCCCTGGCTCCATAATAGGAGGGCGCACTGTTGTGATACACAAAGACAGTGTCGTAGCGGCGGTCAGCAAAGATAGCGCCGCCGAGCTTTCTGATATCAGCAGGTGTTTTCACCCAGCTTGATGTTTTCGTATCGAAATTTCCAAGTTTCTGCAGCTCCCGGTATTGTTCTTCTGTTAAAAGCTCAATGCCCATGGCAGCTGCCATATCAACAGCGCTATTCTCTGGTTTGTTTTCTTTCCTTAACTCCAGCGCTTCACGGTCGTAACAAACATTTCTGCGGCCCTTAGGACTTTCCGCCGAAGTATCATAAAAAATGTATTCACCTGTCACTTGATCAAAACCGACAACATCCGGTTCACCGCCGGTCCTTTCCATTTCATTGAGTGACCATAATTTCTCAGCATTAGCTTCCAGCTTTGCTTGTGCTCCGGCCCATACAAGCCCTTTATGACGATTCACGTTTTTCTCAAAACGGGCCTTCAATGTTCTGAGCAGCTCTTCACGTTGTCCCGGTGACAACTCCCTTTTTTCATTTATCATTATGAAACCTCCCAATGAAGTTTTCGAAATCATATAATGAGGTTAAATCATTCATTGATAAATTTATCAACATTTTCCAAGGTAATTAAATCTATTCCGGTATCTATTCTTTGTGGGATTTTTATTCCATGGGAAGCCTGCCAAAGCATAAGAATTGACATAGAGCCCTGCATTTTTGGCTTTGTTGAAGCCGATGAGTCAAAAATACCATCTTTAATAGTTTCAGGGATAGGTTTTATTCCATCCATACTTACTACTTTGATTTTACCTGCCATTCCTGCCTTTTTAATTGCTTCTGCAATCCCAAGCGGACCGGAAGCATCACAACATAGATAGCCTTTTAGGTCAGGATTAGACTTTATAACACTCAGTGCTTGCACCTCAGCCAGCATTATATTATCATTGTCAGTCCCTCCGTCTATGATAGTGATACGGGGAAATTTTTCTAATACTTTTATTTGTGCATCAAATCTTTCTTTATGATTAGGTGCGTTAGGAAATCCTTTCATAACAGCAACCTTTCCTTCTTCACCAAGTAACTTTACCAATCTTTCCGCTGCAATAGTACCTTGCTCAGCAAAGTCATTTCCCACACTTGATATTTCACTGCCCTGGTACGGAGAGTCAAAAACTATAACCGGGATACCTTTATTCCTGGTTTTTTCAAAAATATGCATGTTGCTTACAGTATCAAGGGGGTCAATTGCAATTCCATCCGGATTAGAAATAATTGCTTTTTCAAATATTAAGTTTTGTTCATCAATATCAGCAATTGAAGGCGGCTGATAATCAATCTCTATTTTTATACCTGATTGGATTTCAAGAAATTTTGCCTGTTCATGGGCACCTTTTAGTACCTCATCAAACCAGGGATGTACAACTTTTGGAATAATAACAAATCTAAGATCCTTTTTGATAATATTTTTATCCATTTCATAAACCTCACTTAAACTGTTTATGCCATAAACCATATTTCTCGAGGCTTTGTGCTGTTTTTTCTTTCGAACTGATGGCTAATATATGGTTTTTCCCAGTCTGCTATATTCCTGATAAAGCTCACGGACGGCATCGTTTTCAACTTTTTTTAGCTCCAGGATGCGATCTTCGCCACGAAGGTGCCTGTATATCATGCTATCGCGGAATCCGATTGTTTCAGCTTCTTCGACAGAAGCACAATAATAAACCTCCTTAATGTTTGCCCATACTATTGCTGAAAAGCACATCGGGCACGGTTCACCTGTAGTATAGAGAACACACCCGGAAAGATCATAATTATGAAGCTTTTCACTCGCTCGACGTATCGCAATAACCTCTGCGTGTGCCGTTGGGTCACATGAGCTGAACACCTCGTTGCTGGCTTTGCTGAGCACTTGCCCGTCTTTGACGACAACCGCACCAAATGGTCCTCCTTTTCCGGCAAGTATTCCCTTCCTGGCTTCTTCCACTGCCATCTCGATATACTGATTGATGATTTTCCGTTCATCCATGATCATAATCTATTCCTTCCATCTTCAAAA
>CAYNIY010000077.1:0-5949 GCA_964397525.1 uncultured Eubacteriales bacterium | reverse complement strand
ACACCTTTGAAGGGATTCACATATCAGACGCACCCGGTACTGTAGTATATGATAATTACTTTAGTGTAACTAAATTATTGTATGAGAACAATACTTGGAAGAATAATGTTAACTTTACTCCGGAT
The DNA here is from genome assembly GCA_964397525.1 of uncultured Eubacteriales bacterium. Classification (GTDB taxonomy): domain Bacteria; phylum Bacillota; class Desulfotomaculia; order Desulfotomaculales; family Pelotomaculaceae; genus Syntrophopropionicum. The sequence continues at coordinate 5,824 of CAYNIY010000077.1, read as the reverse complement.
ATTACCTATGTAGATATTATGAAATCGAAATTTGCGGTTGCTGTTAATGGTACAAAAACAGAAAGAATATATAGGAATAATAAGTATATTGTTGAGCCTAGCTATGCAGATAGATTTGGCAAAGATAGGTTTTTATTAAGGAAACAAATTAACACATGGCAGGAAGACATAGACAGTATAATTATTGAAGATAATTATTTTGACATGTATATACTAAGTTTTAACTACTACGGCCAGAAGATGTTCAGAGATCTATATGTATTCAATAGAAATACCGTGTTGATGGATACTGTTGAGCATAGCGGCATTACTCAGGCCTTATTATGTATAGATGAAAAATATGATGCATCTGGTAACTTTATTCCGAGAAAAGCAATAGTTTCGAACAATATAATTACCTGTGACACAAAATCATTTGGTGCTGGCGCAGGGACTATGGCATATTATATAATAAGGAATATGACTAGCACAGGAGATAAGACAGTAGTTGATTTTAATAACAATAATATTAAGATGCCGGATTTAGTATTTGCCCCGATAGATATTACAGCTGCCTGTAAATATGGCACCATAATCAATTTCAATGATAATATCATCAATAGTGCTGCAGTTACAAAGTGATCTAGGAAAAAGGCCTGTCTAATTAAAGTATAATTTTATAAAACAGGATGTTAAAATATAAAAATAAAGCCCAGCCTAATTTTGCAAATGGAGGTCAGGGCTTTATTTTTAATAATTCATTAATATATTATTAATAAATTAGTTGTACAATTGTATTACGGTTTATGATTATATCAATAACTGTCAAATATATAATGCTTTGGAATATTATACTTTAGTCCTATATATTATTAATAAATAAAAGTTTAAAATGTATGTGTAAAAAAGTATTTGCAATTGTCAATATATTTAAGCAGTATTCATGTACCTATAAGGAAAAAATAAAAAAGAAAGGTGGTGCAGACAGTGAAACAACCTTGGAATGTGCCGCAAATAAACGAGATTAGCGTTAAAGTTACTGAGTATGGTAGTGGGATGGGTAACGATGGTAATAATAAAAGTAATTCGGGCCCAAGCCCAGCAGTTACCAGTTCAGGCGGCGGACGTACAGGATCATAAAAGGGCTTTATGTTCATCGTATTAAAGAGACACAGTAAACCATGAGCGTTATATGTGGCATTTACTATTGTGACGGCAGGCCGGCTGCGCCGGAAACGGGCGCAGCTTTGCTGCGTGAATTCGGTGTCTATCATGCGGACTATACTGGTACCTGGCATGGTGGATCGGTGTTTTTTGGTTGCCATACACAGCACGTCACACCAGAATCGGTGGAGGGAATTCTTCCCTACCGTGATGAATTGCATGGTTTAACGATTACAGCAGACATTATTATCGACAACCGGGCTGAGCTGTGTGACAGGCTGTGCATCGAAACGACCCTGCGGGACAGCCTGCCGGACAGCCGGTTAATTCTACTGGCTTATCAGAAATGGGATTCGGACTGTCCAAAATATATTTTGGGAGATTATGCCTTTGTCATCTGGGATGAAAAGCGGCAGCAAATGTTCTGCGCCGTGGATCCTACTGGGACAAGGGCTTTTTATTATTACCTTTCGGGCGGGTTCTTTGCCTTTTCCACCCTGCTCAGGCCGTTGTTTATATTGCCGGAAGTTGTCAAAAAATACAGTGAAACCTGGATTGCAGATTTTCTGGCGATCCCTACAGTAATGCATCAACTGGATCCCGAACTGACATTATATGAGCATGTTTACTTGCTGCCTGCCGGGCACACTATGACTGTGGGGACCGGCGGAGCCAGGAAACAGGTTTACTGGCAGGCCCAGCGGCAGCCTGAGCTGAAACTGTCTTCAGACGCTGAATATGAAGATGCCTTCCGGGAGGTCCTGGGTGAAGCGGTGCGCTGCCGTTTGCGCAGTACTCGCCGAGTCGGGGTGATGATGAGCGGGGGGCTGGACTCTACAGCGGTGGCCTGTTTGGCTGCCAGGGAACTGGCTTAAAGTGGCCAACGGCTGCCTGCCTTCAGCGCGGTGCCAATGTCCTGTTACCGTAACTGGCTTCCATCCGGCTGGATCGCTGATGAAACACCCTATATTGAAGCGGTCAGAGAACATAGTGGAAACATTGATGTAACTTACTGCCGCGCTGAGGGCAAGCATCCCTTAAGCGGTACTGACCGGCTGCTGGCCGTGTTGGAGCAGCCTTATAAAATTATTGAAAACCTGTTCTGGCTTGACGACATTATGACCAGTGCACAGGAACACAATGTCGGTGTTGTTTTAACGGGAGGGGCCGGCAATGCCACTATCTCCTGGGGAGAACGCCTGCCCTACCTGCTGTCGCTCTACCGGTCGGGGAAATGGCTGCGGCTGTTTCGTGAATGTTGGTCTGCAGCCAGGCCTCAGCGCCGCCCGCTGAGAGCCTTGTACAGGTTGTCCAGGCAGCTGATGTTTACGTCTGAAGAGCGCCCGTTCAAAATACATTCCTTGTCGCCAATTAACCCGGATTTTGCCGGACGCGCCGCTGTTGCGGAAAGATTTAACCAGTTCTTTTCCGATCCGCTTAAGCTATTGGACTCATATGAAGCGCGCCAAGATTTACTCAGCACGGAAGGTTTCAGCCATATGGGTATAATCGATACCAAACTTGGGTTGGCTCATCAAATGGCCTGGTGCGATCCCACGATGGACAGGAGGGTAATCGAGTTCTGCCTCAGTGTACCGGAAGACCAGTATGTAAGGGACGGAAGTGAGAGGTATTTAATCAGGCGGGCTATGGCTGGCATTATACCTGACAAGGTTCGCTTAAACGATACTGTGCGGGGGGTTCAGGCTGCCGATTGGGCCCAGCGGCTGGAGCCTGTTTGGCCGGAGATGAGGGATGAAATTTCAAAAATTGGAACACTGGCAGCTGAGCGGGAGTATCTTGACATTGCCAAAATCCAGCGGGAACTGGCGAGATTTAGTACTTTGGGTGATGCGGCGGCAAATGATTACAGCCTGCGCATGTTGATACGCAGCTTAATCTTCAGCAGGTTTTTAAAGCAGGACGGGTTAAATCAGTAAGTAACCAGGGCCATTCACTACAAATATTATGTCCATCCGCTGATGCGGCACCAATTATTCCTTTCTATCATTATACAGGCTGGCTAGAGCGTGGAAACGGCCGCCTTTTTTGATCAGAGATGAATAATTGCCTGTCTCTACGATCTGCCCCTTCTCCAGCACATGGATCTGGTCTGCATTCCGGATCGTGGAAATACGGTGGGCAACGACTACGATCGTCATCTGTCCATGCAGGTTTTCCAGAGCTTGTTGAATGCGTTTTTCATTTTCCGAATCAAGCGAGCTCGTCGCTTCATCTAAAATCAGGACAGATGGCTTTCTTAACAGGGCCCTGGCCAGCACAATACGCTGCCGCTCACCTCCGGACAGGCGCACCCCGCGATCACCAACCATTGTATCAAGGCCTTCCGGCAGGCTGCTGACAAAGAAATCAACGGCAGCCAGGCGCAGGGCTTCCCACATTCCATCTTCTGAAGCCTCCGGACAAATCCACAACAGGTTTTTCCTGATGCTGGCATTAAATAATAAGGCATCCTGGGGTACGTAACCGATGGAATTTCTCCAGGCCCGCAAATTTTCCGTTAAGGGTGCGTCGTCAATGAAAACAGCACCCTTTTGAGGTGTCAGCAGCCCGATCAACAAGTCCACCAGGGTGCTTTTCCCTGCGCCGGAAACACCAACAAAGGCGGTGGTAGTTCCGGCAGGAAGGACAAAATCGATATCTTTAACAGCGTAGAGTGCGCGGTCAGGATCATAGCAAAAGGATACATTTCGGAACGCCGCCGCGCGCTTTAATTCTATTCTTATGCCAGCACCAGCCTCCGGCAGGTTTTCCCTGGAGGCAAGACACTGCTCTTCCAGCTCTTTAGCGTTTTGAAACGCCGGCAGCATCATGTTAATATTTTGCAACCCCAATTGTAAAGAGGACAGCTTGGGCCAGAGACGGGCTGAGATAACAGAAATAATAATAAACTCCTGGGGATTGAGCTTGAAAATTTCTATGGCGCTGAACAAAAAAAGGCTGATGAAAACAGCCGCGCCCGCTCTGTAAAACAGGTTGGTCCTGGTCTGGATGATATTGAACTCGACATTGTTTTCCTTCATCAGCTTGCGGATCCTGGTAAAGTTATAGATCTGGGCTTCTTCAACACCATAGCTTTTTATTTCTTTGATGCCGTTTAAGTGTTCGGTGAGTTCATAATATAAACTGTTGTTTAAATCGATAATATTCTTGCCGATCTCGCGGGGATTCTTAACAAATTTTTGTAAAAGCATAAACAAGATAATAGCGCTGGCCATGACCAAAATAGTCAGGCCGGGCGCGATCGCCAAAGCAATAAAAACCTGGATGGAAGTGACCAGTAAAGTGATGAGCAGCTGTAAAAAAGAATTAATCCCGGCATAGACACGGGATAATTCGGTGAGTATCGTATTGGCAATATCCGATTTCGTCTTGGAAATTAAAAACTGCCAGTCGGCATATGCTACCGCACTGAAAAGATTGATCGCCAAAGAGACATTAAATTCCTGCTGGATATCAAAATTCAGTATGGACTGATAGCGTTGCAGCCAGCCCAGTCCCGAGATCAGGCCCACGTAAATTAATAGAATAACCGGCAGGCTCAGAGGCAGACCGGTACTCTGAAATAAATTATTCACCCAGGCAGTTAGGCCGCTGCCAACCTGGATGCCCGGGATAATGCCCGCCACCGTAAGCAGAGGTATAATCATTAAAACGCTGATGCCTTCCATCATGCCCAACAGAACCATCAGCAGCAAATTAACTACAAACTTCACGCGTGATAAATTGTATAAATCCCTGATATATGGCCATAGTACCTTCATATTATTTATTACCTGCTTCCCGGTCTTTCCCAGTGTCGGCAAATTTACCTACTATGGTAAAACGATCCCGGCCCCGGCCGCCGGTCAGGATCAACCCGCCGCTCCTGAGCCAGGCATGGGCAACGAGTCCTATTTCCTCTTCCCGGCCCACTCCCAGATAAAGAGTACTGTTGATTCCGCGCTGTCTGAGCAGGATTTTGCCGACTATGGCCTGGACCAGGCACTTGCTGTCCCACGGCGTATGGCGGCTTACTTTCTCCACTATCAGCCCCACCTGCCTGGCTGCCTCGATAGTGGCAGTGTCTTCCTGCTCTGGTGATTCCAGCATATGCTGGCCCAGCAACGGTGACAGCCAGCGAAAAGGCAGCAGAAGGACTGCCAGGCGCACCATTCCGGTCAGGCAATAGGCTTCTGTGAACAGGCATTTTTCCGGCCAGGGCAGGCAAATAAAGCTCCTTAATCTTCTAAGCAATATCGATTAGCCCCTGGTCATAAAGTTTGTTAATAAAGACCAGCACATCTTGACGGCAGGTGTTTTCTTCGACGTCATATTCCTTTAGCAGCTCTGAAACCAGTTCGCGGACCGTATGCGGTTTTTCAGTTAAATCCCAGATGCGGCTACCGATGCTGTCCAGCCCAAAGTATTTGCCACTTTCAATGTTCATCATCACTTTTTTTTCATCCAAATCAGAAGCCACCAGCCCGGCAGCGTGGGAAACAATAGTATCATCTCCGATTACTTTTTGTTTTTTCAAATTGTATAGTCCTCCTTTTTACACATAAGATTTATCATATCCTGCCAGAGACAAGCTGCGCTAAGTCCTGCTCTATACAGTGCACCTGTTCCTCCAGGGAAAATGTTTCTGCCGGCCTGGACAGTAGTGAAACAGTAACCT
>CAYNIY010000076.1:0-6061 GCA_964397525.1 uncultured Eubacteriales bacterium | reverse complement strand
AAGACCTTATGAAAAATTTTAATCAAAAACTATTGACTCTATATAGTAGGCTACAAGAGTTTTGCGTGCGGTGTATGGTTTCTTGCTTCCGCTGCCCGGTGTTATATAACCGAAGTATGTGCAGGATTTACTGATGTCAGACTTCTGACGACCGACGACATTGGCGTGTTAAAATCCCGCCCTGCAAAGCTGAAGGAATGTCCCCAATTATGTGGTCGGCTAAAGCTGGCCTCGGCCACAATGATGATGTAGGTGCGGTTTTAGCCGCACAAAATGAGGAGGTTATACATAACGTGAGGGTTTCGTATAAATGGTTGCAGGAGTTTGTTGACATAGACATATCACCTGCAGAGCTGGCGGATCGGCTTACCCTTGCCGGCATTACCGTAGAAGGTGTCCTGGAAATAGGCGAAGGTGTTGAAAAAGTGTTCACCGGCAGAATCGAGTCCATCACCCAGCACCCCAATGCTGACAAGTTAGTCGTCACATCTGTTGATGTGGGGACTGAAAAGCTGCAGATTATCACCGCGGCGACAAATGTCAGGGAAGGGGATGTTATCCCGGTAGCTGTCGATGGGGCAAAGCTGGCGAGCGGCTTGGTGATTAAAAGGGCCAAGCTGAGAGGCGTGGAATCACGCGGCATGATGTGCTCCGGCAAGGAACTGGGGATCGATCCCAAAACCATGTCCGCCGAGCAGGCCAACGGCATCATGATCCTGCCGCCTGATACACCGCTCGGGAAAGATGCAAAGGAAGTACTGGGACTGGATGATTATATTCTAGAGCTCGATCTCACTCCAAACCGGGGCGACTGCCTTTCTGTTATCGGCGTAGCCCGAGAGACGGCAGCACTGCTGGGCAAACCTTTCCGGCCACCGCAGCCGGCTGTCTGCGAGCTGGATGAAAAAATCGAAAGCCAGGTCAGGGTGGATATTTTTGACAATGACCTGTGCCGCCGTTTCGTAGGCAGGCTGATCAGGAACGTCCGGGTTGGCAGCTCGCCCCTGTGGATGCAGCAGCGGCTGCGGGCTGCGGGGATGAGGCCGATCAATAATATAGTAGACGTGACAAACTACGTCATGCTTGAGCTGGGCCAGCCCATGCATGCTTTCGATTATAACCTCCTTAAAGACGGCCATATTATCGTCCGCAGGATAAGAGACGGAGAAAAGATTATTACCCTGGATGGCGCGGAACGGATCCTCACACCCGACATGCTCGGGATTACGGATCCTTCCGGCCCGGTGGCTGTAGCCGGAGTCATGGGCGGGCAGTCGACAGAGGTGACCGAAGATACAGTGTCAATTCTGCTCGAGTCAGCATTTTTCAACCCGATCAGCATCCGCAGGACATCAAAATCCCTGGGGCTGCGCTCGGAGGCTTCCCTCCGCTTTGAAAAGGGCATCGACATCGGAGGCTGTGCCAGGGCTGCTGACCGGGCGGCACAGCTGATCATGGAGATGGGCTGCGGTGACGCTGTATCAGGAAGAATTGATATTATCCCGGAGCCAGTTAAAGAGCGGGTGGTCCAGCTCAGGCCATCCCAGGCTGCACATGTGCTCGGAGTGGATATATCCGGGGAAACGGCCAAGGAAATACTCACTAGCCTGCAGTTTGCGGTACAGAAGGCAGGAGACAACCTGCAGGTAACCGTCCCGACCCACAGGGTTGATGTGAGCATGGAAGTGGATTTGATTGAGGAAGTGGCAAGGATGTACGGCTACAACCGGGTGCCGGACACGCTTCCTTTCGGTCGCTCAACCAGGGGGATCAGAACCCGGGAGCAGGCTTTTACCGCCCGCACCCGCAGCATAATGGCTGAGTCCGGGCTATACGAGGTGATGACATACAGTTTTGTTCACCCCAGGATATTCAATTTAATGAATCTGCCGCCGGACAGCCCCTTGAGGAATGCGCTGAAGATACAGAATCCCCTGAGCGAAGAGCATTCCGTCATGCGTACTATGCTGCTGCCCTGCCTGATGGATGTTCTGGTCAGAAACTACAACCGCCGGGTCCAGGACGGTGCCTTTTTCGAGATAGGCCGCATATTTATACCCAAAGGCGTGGATATCCAGCCGGAAGAACATACTATGCTGTCCGCGGCAGCTATGGGCCGCGCCTCCGGAAACTGGAATATGGCGCCCGGTGAGCTCGATTATTATTACCTGAAAGGGGTATTGGAAAACCTTTTCTGCAGGTTGAGGACCTTCCCGGTCACATTCACACCGGAAACCGCCGATCCCATATTTCATCCCGGCAGGACAGCAGCAATGGAAGCTGACGGGGTAAGGCTGGGAATCGTTGGCGAACTGCACCCGGCAGTACTGGAAAACTATGAGCTGCCGGTGAAGGTCACGGCTTTAGAGCTGGACCTTGATAAGCTGATGGAACTGTCAGGCCGGCCGTCTGCATTTAAAAACCTGCCAAAGTTTCCCGGCATTGAAAGGGATATGGCGATTCTCGTCAGGCAAGACATACCTGCCGCGAGTATTTTTGAAACGATCAGGGATGCCGGGGGCAAGCTGATGTGTTCAGTCTCCCTGTTTGACATTTATCATGGCGAACAGGTTCCCGTCGGCATGCAGAGCATGGCTTTCTCCCTTAAATTCCAGGCTGATGACCGGACCCTGACAGATGCAGAAGTGGGAGAAAAGACCGAGGCCATAGCCGGCGCACTATCCAGAAAGTTCGGAGCGGAACTGCGGGGCTGATTGGCTCCATCCTGATCAAATATATGGATAAAACACCAGAGGCTCCTAAACTCCTGTCGTGGATCATCCTGATTAAACGGCATGGGAATAGGAGCCTCCTGCTATGATCGAAACGGCTGGTGGAGGAAATTTTATTATCCCGCGCAGGAGAAAGAAGAATGACGACGAAGTAAAATAAAATTATGAAACCTGGAGGTTTCTCATGACTGAACAGATAAACCGGGTCGATGTTGAAATATTTGGGGATTATTATACTTTAAAGGGCAGCAGTTCTGAAGAACAGATGATAGCGCTTGCCCAGTATGTCAACCGAAAAATGAAACAGCTGACAGGCCGGAACATCAAGCTGTCCAAAACGCAGGCGGCGGTGCTGGCCGCACTGAATATAGCTGATGAGTTAAAGAAACTTCAGGAAGAACATGATAACCTGGTCAGAATGTTGGAGCCTGAAATCAAGACAGATGAAAAGAACTCATGAATAAATATTCATGAGTTCTTTTTATCAGAGGCATGGTTAATTTTGGGGACAGCAATTATGGTAACGGGGAAGTATAAGAGCATGAGAAACGAGGAAGTAGCCTGGATTTTTCAAGAGCTGGCTGGATTAATGGAAGTCAAAGAAGAAGATTTTTTCAAGATCCGCGCCTATAAAAATGCGGCCAGGATCTTGGCCGAACTGGAAGAGCCCCTTGAAGAAATAAGGCGCAGAGGCGACCTGACTAAAATTCCCGGGATCGGGAAGAACATTGCAGCAAAAATAAATGAAATCCTTACTACCGGCCGGCTGCAAAAACTGGAAGACCTATTAAAGGAAATTCCTCCGGGCCTCCTGGACATTGTCTCTCTGCCGGGTATCGGGCTCAAAAGAGCTGCCCAGTTCAGGGACGACCTTGGTATTACCAGCCTGGGCGAATTGGCCAAGGCAGCCAGGGCAGGCAGATTACGGGACCTGCCGGGGATAGGAAGAAAAACAGAGAGAGATATCATTCGGTGTATAGAAATGCTCGAAGACCGGGGTGGTCGGGTATTGCTGGCTACTGCCAACATCCTGGCTGAGGAGCTGAAGTGCTACCTGAAAGCGCAGCCCGGTGTGTCTGGTGTTGAGGCGGGAGGCAGTGTGCGGCGCTGGCGGGATACCGTGGGGGATATTGACCTGGTTGTCGCCGCAGCAGATCCCGGATCGGTTATGGACGCTCTGTCGGCATACCCAAGAGCCAGCGAAGTGCTGGCAAGGAGCAGCAGCCGGTTAAGCCTGCAGACCAAATGGGGCATCACGGCAGACGTGGAGATAGTTCCGGAGGAGCAGTTCACACTGGCCCTGTTCCTCAACACAGGAAGCCGCGCGCATCTCACTAAGCTGGAGAATATTCTGGCCGATAAGGGGCTTAACATCAAGACTGCATTTGGCAGGAGCGGCGCGGTGTTTCGTGATGAGCGGGAAATATACAGCTCGCTGGGCCTGCCTTATATCCCGCCGGAAATGAGGGAAGACCGGGGTGAGGTCGAGGCTGCTGCGCAAAACAAGCTGCCCCGCCTGCTGGAAATTGAAGATATAAAGGGAGACCTGCATATCCATACTACCTGGAGCGACGGGCTGAGCACCATTGAGCAGGCGGTAGAACGGGCCAGGGACAAGGGCTACAGTTACATGGCGCTGACGGATCATTCCCAGTCCTTAAGGATCGCCAGGGGCCTTTCGCTGGATAAACTTAGTAAGCAGCATCAGGAAATACGATCTCTGAACGAGAAGTTTGACGACTTCACGGTCTTAACCGGCATCGAGGTTGATATTCTTCCGAGGGGCGGGCTGGACTGCCCGGAGGAAATTTTAAAGGGTGTTGACCTGGTGATTGCGTCGGTCCACAGCGCTTTTAAACAGGACAGCGGCACGATGACTGCCCGGATAATTTCGGCTGTTGAAGATAAAAATGTGGATATCATCGGTCACCTGACCGGGCGCCTGATTAACCACAGGGAGCCTTACGCCCTGGATTTGGAGAAGGTGTTGGATGCTTCTGCCAGGTGTGGTACTATATTAGAGATCAACGCTTCGCCGGAAAGGCTTGACCTGAATGACGCCAACGCCCGCAGAGCAAAAGAAAAAGGGATAAAGATGGCTGTCAATACTGATGCCCACGACCTGAAAAGGATGGACGAAATGTCCTATGGCGTTGCTGTTGCGCGGCGGGCCTGGCTTGAGCCAAACGATATAATAAATACCATGCCGATCGGAAAGCTGAAAAAATACCTCCGAAAAAGATAAAGGACACAGAAAAGGTTTGTTTATGACGGAGAAGAGATTTTTTATAAATAAGCCTGCCGGCGGGGATAAGATAATCCTTCCCCGTTCTTTTTACGCCAGGGATACTGTCACAGTGGCCCGGGAACTGCTGGGTAATATAATCATACATCAGACACCTGAGGGAATCGTCACCGGCAGGATTGTGGAGACCGAAGCCTACATCCAGGGAGACCCTGCCTGTCACGCCTCGCGCGGCATGACCCCGCGCAACCGGGTGATGTTTGGCCCGCCGGGCTGCGCCTATGTCTATTTCATCTACGGCATGTACTACTGCTTTAACGTGGTTACAGCTGCGGAAGGGGTGGGCGAGGCAGTGCTGATCCGGGCGCTTGAGCCGCTGGAAGGGATATTTATCATGAGCGCCAGGCGTGGGAGGGAAAGGCTGGTTGATTTGTGCAGCGGGCCGGCCAAACTGGTGCAGGCAATGGGCATCACCCGCTTTCATAACGGCGCTGATCTGGCATCCGGACCCCTTTTGATCCGCCGGGGGACGGAGATAACAGAAAAGATTGTGTCCAGTACCCGGATCGGGATCAAAGAGGGGGATAAGCTGATGCTGCGGTTTTACCTGGAGGGCAGCAAATACGTGTCCAAAAAATAAAAACGAGGAGGGATCCACATGAAATTAGGCGAAATTTACAGGCTGGCGATTGAGAAGGGGATGAGTAAGGACCCCCGCTCGAAAGAAGCAGTTGAAAGACTATTGGAAAAAGAGAATAAGCAGTTTGGCGAAATGAAAGATGAAGAAAAAAAGGAGTACGACCAGGAAAAGCTGTTCAACCCTTACGGTGACACCAGGGTCCTTTTTGGTGATCCTGAGCTGGAAGTGACCAGGGTGCTGACCGGAATTGACATGGAGACCGGGGAGGTCTTGCTGGCAGACCGGGTCTCAGGTCGGGGTAAGAAGATAGACCTGATCATCGCCCACCATCCGGAGGGGAAGGCTATGGCTGCCCTTTACCAGGTAATGCGGGTGCAGGAGGACATCCTGGCCAAGTTCGGGGTCCCGATCAATGTTGCCGAGGGGATCATGGCTTCACGGATC
>CAYNIY010000075.1:3823-6165 GCA_964397525.1 uncultured Eubacteriales bacterium | reverse complement strand
AAAAAGAAGAGGTTGATTAGATGACAGTATCAGCATTACCTGTGGACCAGCGCGTGATTGACATTGATTCCCGCCGTTTTGCTTCTATTGAAAAAGCTCTGGTGGAGCTGATTACCAACTGCGATGACAGCTATTCGCGTCTGGAAGGCCAGGGCTTGCCCTGCAGCGGAAAGATCCTGATCAGCTATGAAAGGCATCAAAACGGGGCAGTATTAAATGTAGCGGACCAGGCGGAAGGGATGTCATTTGATCGCGTTCGTTCCGTATTGTCTTATGGCGGCGCCCACAGCCGCATGGCACGCGGCGAAGCGGGCGGCAGGGGGTATTTTGGCCGCGGGTTAAAGCAGGCCGTATACGGCCTGGGGCACGGGTGGATTGAGTCAATAGCTGCCGGCCGGTATAGCAGGATTGATCTTTACCGCGCTGATACGGGCGGCTATTTATTCGACGACTGGGATGGGGACAGGGAAGCCCGGGAGGAAGACTACGTCCGGCTGCACATTCCGGGTAACAGCAATGGCTCACAGGTAACCATTGTCATTGATAATCCCCTGGTCAGCATCCCTTATTTCAGCTCCCTGGCTACAGCCATATCGAACAATATTTACTTAAGGGATATACTGCGGCGCCGGCAGGTTGAACTGGTTAACCTCAAGCAGTCCAAAAAAGTTAAAACTACGCTGGCGCTGCATTATGAAGAGCCTGAGGCGGATGTTTTAATTGGGCCTGAAGCTCAGGGCGGGTTCAAATACCTGGATCAGGCGTTTCCTTTCACCTTGACCTTAAAGAAGGCACGGAATGCGGAATTAGTTCTTAAAGGAGATGAACGCACCAACGGCCTGCTGGTGATTTCGGGCACGGCAGTTTTTGACTGCCAGTTTTTCCGTTTTGAAAACCAGCTGGGCACAGAATTTCTTTTCGGGACGGTCTCCTGCCCCGGCCTGGCCGATATGCTGGCCAAAGGGCACCCGGTGATCAGCGACGAGCGGGAAGGATTAAACCTTAAAGACCCTTTCGTGGCAGCCTTTGCCGAAGCTGTCGGTCAGATGATTTTAAATGTCATCAAGAGTGAACAGCTGAGGCTCAGCCACATCGATCATGCGCGGACATCCCAGCGCACACAGGCCTTGATTGAGCGCATCCTGCTCAAGATGAACAGTGTCGCTGTGGAAGAACTGGGGATTATTTTGCCCCCCGGACCCGGCTCGGGTAAATATGGTCCGTATGACACCGGCCGGCCGGCGGCGCTGCGTTTCAGCACCCCTTTTTATTATCGTAAATTTGCGCACCCATTTCATGTCACCATGATTGTGGACCGGAGCCAGCTGCCGGACCAGGAAATTCTTACTTTTGTCTATGACCTGCCGGACAGCATGAAAACAGAGCCTTACCTGGAGGCCATGCCGGTATCGGATTTGCCGGAAGACGGGCGTTTTGTCTGGACTGTAACAGGCGCGGAAATAGGTGCAAAGGGGAGACTTGGTGTAACCTCCGGCCCTTATTCCGCTTTCTGTGAAATGGTTATTGCTGAAGATGCTTCCGGAGTAGGGTACGGTCATCCCTCGGAAAAACCGTACGCTCCCTGGAATAAAGATAACTCGGTGGATATGTTCAGGGGCTACGAACTGCGCAACCTGGACAACGACATAGACCGGGCCGTTTACAGCGCCGAAGAACGGCTGATCTTAATCAATACCGAGGCCCCGACCGTCCGCCTCTATGTGAGTGGGCAGGGGCAGTTCAAGGACGGGGCGCGGCTGCTGCTGGCGGAACTGCTGCTGGACGTAATCACAGACGAGCTGGCCCGCCGCTATATAGACAGGACGACACGCAAAGGGGAGCCCGAGGCATATAAACAGGCAAAACAAGACCTGATACGCCGCTACGGAGTGGTAATCCATTCTATCCTTATGGGAGAATGAAAAAAGAAGCAGGGGGACGGTTCTCCTGCTTCTTTTTTTTGGAAGCAAAAAGAACGTCCCTTTGCTTCTTTTAGCCGTATAGCTCCTGGTATTGGATTTTGGCAGCCTGGAGCTGTGCTTCGCCTTTGCTGCATTTCGGGCTTAAGAGGGGGCAGTGTTTGTCGCAGCCTGTGCAAAACATATTCGACAGGTAATCTGTCAGGCTGATAGTGTCTTCATCGTCTGCCTGTACATCAGCCGGCAGTGTGTAATCCTGGTTCCCGGTTGTTGTATATCCGGCATCATTTTTCCTGATGGCCTCGGACACCACAGGCGGCATGTTCATTGCTGAAGCTTGTTGTGACAGCTGATCTGGACCGGGCAGTACCAGGGAATAGATAATGGCGATGGCCAGTGCTGACGCGCCCAGGGCCTGCAGTG
>CAYNIY010000075.1:0-3723 GCA_964397525.1 uncultured Eubacteriales bacterium | reverse complement strand
ACAAACAGCACGGTCATGACGATATCGAGCGTTATTTTTGTGATCGTTTTACTGCTCATCTCACACGTTTCCTTTCAAATTTGGTATGGCATGTCATTATTATGAAACATGCGCCTAAATTCCAGCTGAGCGTCGGCTGAAATAATGCTTAAAATTACAGCTGGATTTGACACGGACATGGTTTGTTGGACATAATAGAAAGCACGAGCTGACATCTGACGCTAAACCGAAGCTGTTATTTTGACGAAAACTATAAACAGGCTCTCAAAAAAGAATATATTGCGCAGGCAGGAAGATATTGCATATGTCCCGAAAAGTATGGGATTAAAGAGAATTGAAGGGGAGAAACTCTTTGGAGGACAGGTTATACTGGCTGGGGTGGCAGTGTTTGATGCCGGGACAGGGAGCGAAGCTTTGGAAGCTGTTGAAGCATTTCGGTTCACCGCAGGCAGCCTGGGAAGCCAATATTAATGATCTTGCCAACGCTCCCGGCACAGGCGAAGAAGGGCCGGAAGGCCTGGCGCGGCGCAGGGCGCTGCTTGATCCTGTGCAGGAGGAAGCCAGACTTCAGTCAGCCGGTGTGAAATATATCTGTCACAATGCTCCAGAATATCCGGAGAACCTCTACCATATTTTTGACCCGCCGCCGGTTATTTTTATACAGGGAGATTTGACAGCCGCAGATAAGATGGCGGTTGCTGTCGTAGGATCACGGAAACCGTCCCCGTACGGCCTTTTGGTTGCTGAAAAATTGGCAAAAGATCTGGCTGCGGTCGGCATCACCGTGGTCAGCGGCATGGCCAGGGGTATTGATACAGCAAGCCATAAAGGGTCACTGGCAGGAGGCGGCAGGACCATCGCTGTACTGGGCTGCGGATCTGATGTGGTTTATCCTAAAGAAAACAAAAGGCTGATGGCGCAGATTGCAGAAAGCGGTGCTGTAATCAGTGAGTATCCGCTGGGGACGCCGCCGCAGCCCTGGCATTTTCCCGCCCGCAACAGGATCATCAGCGGGCTCTCGCTGGGAACCGTGGTTGTTGAAGCTGCTGAAAAGAGCGGCGCCTTGATCACTGCCGATTTTGCCCTGGAGCAGGGCCGTGATGTGATGGCTGTGCCCGGAAATATAGCAAATGAGTTAAGCCGCGGGCCGCACCGGCTGATCAGGCAGGGGGCCAGGCTGGTTGAGGGTGCAGGCGATATCATTGATGAAATGGGCCTGGAAAAGCTGTTTCCCGTCCAGAAAGAAGTTTCTGCGGGGACAGTCAAAATGAGCAATGAGGAAGAGGCGCTCTACCGGCTGCTGTCGGTTGAGCCGGTCCATTTGGATGAACTGATTGAAAAGACAGGGCTTTTGCCGCAGAAAGTGATGGCGGCCCTGATGTACCTTGAAGTAAAGGGGCTGGCCAGGCAGATGCCCGGAAAATCATATATCCGCACGGGCTGGAGGGATTTATAGGCCCTTTTCGATTGAAACAGTTTAACAAAGTGCTGCTTTAATGATGGCAGTCATAGACAGGTATATAAAAGAGGTGTTTTTTTGTCTAGAATACTGGTTATTGTGGAATCACCCGCAAAAGCGAAGACGATCAGTAAATTTCTCGGAAAAAAATATTTTGTCAGGGCATCTATGGGACATGTCCGCGATCTGCCGAAAAGCCAGTTCGGGGTTAATGTTGAAGAAGGCTTTGCGCCAAAATATATTACCATTCGCGGCAAGGGCGATGTCATTAAGGAGCTCAGATCATCTGTTAAAAAAGCTGATCAGGTACTGATTGCATCTGACCCTGACCGTGAAGGAGAAGCGATCGCCTGGCACCTGCAAAAACTGCTGGAAATCTCCGACGACAAACCCTGCCGCATCGAATTTAATGAGATTACCAAACAGGCTGTGCAAAATGCCGCGCGCCATCCCCGGCCTATTGATTTAAACCGGGTTAACGCCCAGCAGGCCCGCCGCATCCTGGACCGTTTAGTGGGCTACAACTTGAGCCCGCTGCTGTGGCGCAAGATAAAAAAAGGCCTGAGCGCCGGGAGGGTGCAGTCGGTTGCTGTGCGGCTGATCAGCGACCGGGAAGCAGAAATACAGGCTTTCGAGCCGGAAGAATTCTGGACCTTGACAGGAATGTTTGTCAAGACAGGCAAAGCGCCTTTTGAAGGCAGACTTTTAAAATGCAATAATAAAAGTATTGATATCAAGAACAATGAAGAAATGCAGGAGGTTCTGGACAGGCTGAAGGGTTCTCAATATAAAGTGGCTAAAGTGGTACGCAAAGAAAAGACCCGCCGGCCAGCGCCGCCTTTTACCACCAGCACTCTGCAGCAGGAAGCCTACCGCAAGCTTAATTTCACCGCCAGAAAGACCATGATGACTGCGCAGCAGCTTTATGAAGGGCTTGATTTGGGCAAAGAAGGGACTTCCGGCCTGATTACATACCTGCGTACTGATTCAACCAGGATTTCCGCCGACGCTAAAGAAGATGCCGTCAAATACATCACGGAGCGTTTTGGCGCCGGTTATGCGGGGAAGGGAAATGCCTCCGGCGGGGGCAAGGGCAGGGTACAGGATGCCCATGAAGCAATCCGCCCGACTTCAGTCCTAAGGGAACCCGATCAAATCAAAAAATACTTGACTAATGACCAGTATAAACTGTATAAGCTGATCTGGTCCCGCTTCCTGGCCAGCCAAATGAGCCAGGCGGTATATGACACGACCAGTGTGGACATCAAAGCGGGTGTTTACACCTTCCGGGCTACCGGCTCGGTGATTGTCTTTCAGGGATTTATGAAAGTATACATTGAGAGCCATGACAACGGCGAAAAAGAAGAAGAGAAACTCCTGCCTGATTTAAAAGAGGGGGAAGAGGTTGAAGCCAGCTCTCTCACCCCCAAACAAAATTTTACCACACCGCCGCCCCGCTACACAGAAGCCACGCTCGTCAAAATGTTGGAGGAAAAGGGCATCGGCAGGCCGAGCACATATGCGCCGATCATAGAAACGATTATCAAAAGGGCTTACGTGGTCAGGGAAAGCAAACAGTTTTACCCGACTGAGCTGGGCGATATTGTGATTGCAATGCTTAAAAACCATTTTCAGGATATCATAGATGTTGAATTTACCGCCGGGATGGAAGAAAAACTGGACAAAATCGAAGAAGGCGGCCAGGACTGGGTTCAGGTCCTGGATGATTTTTACACTCCTTTCAGCCAAACCCTGGCCAAAGCCGATGGGGAGATAGGGCGGATCAAGGTTCCTGATGAGGTGACCGAGGAAGTTTGTGAATTGTGCGGCCGCAACCTGGTGATCAAGATCGGCCGTTACGGTAAGTTCCTGGCCTGTCCTGGTTTTCCCGACTGCCGCAACACCAGGCCCCTTCTGGAGCCCATCGGTGTAAAATGCCCGCGCTGTGAAGGTGAGATTGTAGCGCGGCGCAGCAAGAAGGGCAGAAAGTTTTTTGGCTGCGACCACTTCCCGCAATGTGATTTTGTGACCTGGGACCTTCCATCCAAAGTCAAGTGTCCCCAGTGCGGGGACTTGATGGTGGAGAAAAAGAGAGCAGGGAAAGACAGCTACCTGATGTGTGTGAATAAAAACTGCGGCAGTAAAACAGCTCCGGAAAAAAAGACAACACGAAGGAAAAGCACAGCAGTGAAAAAGACAGCAGCGGCAAAAACAGCCGTGAATAAGACGTAAAGAATTGTAGGTGCGGCTTCAGCCGCACGCGG
>CAYNIY010000074.1:0-6557 GCA_964397525.1 uncultured Eubacteriales bacterium | reverse complement strand
GCATACGCTATCGCCCAAATGAAATTAGGCCGGATTGACGATGAGAGCACCAGCAACATCGGGATCATAGCCGGCGGAAAAGCCACCAACATTATTCCCGACAGCGCCACTATGGCTGGAGAAACGAGGAGCCTGCACGCTTGGAAGCGCGAGGCCCTGACAAAAAATATCTGCGATGCCATCAGGGAGGCTGCTGCAAAATTCGGCGCCGGGGTGGATATAGTCACAGAAACGCAATACCATGATTTTAACCTGGACAAAGACGATCTGCCTGTAAAGCTGGCCTGCGAGGCTGCGGAGAAACTCGGCCTGACGCCAAAGCTGGAAAAAACCGGGGGCGGCAGCGATGCCAATATTTTTAACAAGATGGGCATTGCCACGACAGTCCTCGGCATCGGCATGAGTAAAGTACACACCACCGAGGAGTATATCACGATCGATGACCTCTGCGGCAACGCCGCTTATCTCCTGGAGATCGTGAAAACCGCGGCGGGCAGCAAATAGATGGTTATATTTATCAAGGAGGAACAATATGTTAGAGCTACGAATCAACGGGTTTGGCGGGCAGGGCTCCGTTACCCTGGCTCACTTGCTGGCGCAGGCCGCGCTGGAAAACGGTGAGCAGGGACAGGCCTTGCCTTTCTTCGGGGTGGAGCGCCGTGGAGCGCCGGTGCGGGCAGCGGTGCGCATATCTCCTACCACTATCTACGCGCACAGTCAATGCGAGATGCCGGATTACGTGGTAGTGATGAGCGAAAGGCTGACCGAAGCGGCAGTCAGGGAAGGCATTGCTGAGAGCGGCACCGTAATTATCAATGCTCCCCACGCCTCAGCCGTGGACAAGCACCCTACCTGGCAGGTGGACGCAGACGCCATCGCCCGCGAAGCAGGATTAATTTCCGCCGACGGATTATTTATCAATATTCCCCTGTTTGGCGCGGTGTGCCGGGTGCTGAACATCCCGCAAAATATTATGGAGCAAACCATCATGAATAAATGGCCTGGCAAAAACGGTGAAAGCAATCTGGCCGCTGCCGGCAAGGCTTATAATACCGTCAAGCAGATTAGCGAAAGGAATGGAAATAAATGAAATCAGTTACGAAAGCCTACCGGCCCATTTCCTGGCCGTTGAAGGGCTCCAGCGGTGACACCGGATCCTGGCGATCGCACCGTCCGGTCGTTGACACCAAGAAATGCACCAAATGCCAATTATGCTGGGTATATTGCCCGGAAGCGGTTATTGACCGCAATGAAATCACTATTGATTACCGCTACTGCAAGGGCTGCGGTGTATGCGCCAAAGAATGCCCCACCGGCGCGATCAGCATGGAAAGGGAGGAGTAGCAGTATGAAAAAAGCGCAGGTTACAATGGATACCGGCGCCCATGCCGCCGCGTTAGCTGTTAAAAGCGCCCGGGTGGATGTCGTGCCCGGCTACCCGATCACTCCCCAGAGCAGCATTATGGAAACACTGTCCGCGATGGTTGAAAATGGCGAGCTGAACGCCCGCTTCATTCCGGTGGAAGGCGAACACAGCGCCCTGGCCGCCGCCGTAGCTGCATCCGCAGCCGGCGCCCGTGTTTTCACAGCCACCTCGGCCAACGGACTGCTATATATGCACGAAGTTTTACATATGGCTTCCGGCGGACGTTTGCCGGTCGTAATGTGTAATGTTAACCGCGGGGTTTTTGCTCCCTGGACCCTTTGGGCCGATCACCAGGACTCATTTGCCCAGCGCGATACCGGCTGGATCCAATATCACTGCTCCTCCAACCAGGAGGTGTTCAACACCATTTTGCAGGCCTTCCGCGTTGCCGAACAGATCAATATCCCTGTGATGGTCAACTTCGATGGCTTTGCTATCTCCCATTGCCTGATGCCGCTCACCCTGCCGCCGCAGGAGGATATCGACCGTTTCCTGCCCCCGCATGAACCGGAATGGCGGCTCGACCCGGCTCATCCCTCTGCTTTCAGCAATGTGACCAATGCAGCCGAATACGCACTCTACCGCCAACTGCTGTCTGACGATACCATTGCATCCATCCCGCTGGTAAAGCAGGCGGCGCAGGAATATAAGGATATCACCGGCCTGTGGGACGGGGACACCATAGATACCTACCGGCTGGAAGACGCCGAAGTAGTGGCCGTTGCAGTCAACAGTATGGCGGCGGAATTAAGACTCTCCATCGACAGCCTGCGCGAGCAGGGCATCAAAGCCGGACTGCTGAGGCTGCGCCTGTATCTGCCCTTTCCTGCCGAGGATATCATCAGTGCGCTGCCGCAAAATGCGCAGGTGATGGTACTGGACCGCAACTATAACTACGGCCATCCCGGAGGGATTCTGGCTGCTGAGTTGAAAAGCGCGCTCTTTGGCCGGCGCAGCGACATCACGGTTAAAAACCGGGTCATGGGCATTGGCGGCGTCGACCTGACCCACCGCTTCATGGCCGCCGAGATCCGCGCCATGATGGATGAATAAAAAGCTTAGACCATGAAAGGAATGGAGCAGATATGACTACCAGTATCAAACAACTACCGGATAATGAGCAGGTTTTAAGCGGCAATGGCGCCTGTGGCGGCTGCCCGTCCGCACTGGCGCTGCGCATCGTGGGCAAGGCTCTGGGCCCAAACGCTATCATGCTGCTGACTCCCTCCTGCGCGGTAGCCAGCATGGGGATGACACCCAGGCTGGCCTACAACTGGCCCTGTATTAATATTTGCTTTGCGACCGCCGGCTCTTCGGCCTCCGGTATTACCCAGGCGGTTGAAATATTGAAGGAAAAGGGCCGCCTGCAGGGTGAGCTGCCCACCGTATTCAACTGGGTCGGCGACGGCGGCACCTACGATATCGGGTTCCAGGCGCTTTCAGCCGCAGCCGAGCGCAACGATAATATCATTCACTTTTGCTATAACAACGAAGCCTACAGCAACACCGGCGTGCAGCGCAGCGGCGCCACTCCGCGCGGCAGTTACACCACCACCACACCCACCGGCAAGCGCCAGCCCAAGAAAAATATGCCCCTGCTGATGCTGGAGCACAATATTCCTTACGTAGCTACCGCCACTGTGGCTTACCCCGGCGACCTGTACGACAAGGTAGTAAAAGCCAAAAATATCACCGGCATGAAATATATCGAAATCCTGGCCCCCTGTTATTTAGGCTGGCAGTTTGATATGGCTGAAACCGTGCAGCTGAGCCGAAAGGCTGTACAGTGCGGCGCCTGGCTGTTATGGGAAGCGGAAAATGGCAAGATCAGCTTTAATAATCCCAGCTCGCTGATCATCGACGGCAAAAAAGACGCTGCCCCGGTGGATGAATACGTAAAGATGCAGGGCCGCTTCAACCGCCTGCTTAAAGGCCCTGACGCACCGCAGCGCATCGCCGAAATCCAGGAAGACGTCGACCGCCAGATCGCTTTTATGCGGGAACGGGCGAAGATTACAATTTGAAAGAGTGTGGAAGTAGAGTCTATTTAAAGGCTCTACTTTTTATTAGGAAGCAGGGGAGAAGCAGAGGGACGTTCTTTTTGCTTCCTTCGGTCGGCTAAATCCGATCCTCATATATACTAGTGAAGAATCAAAGCGGGGTTAATAAATGCAGATACATCTGGACGAATTCCTATACCACCTGGCCGTTGAACGGGGGCTCACCGAAAACACCCTTGTTTCTTATCGGGCTGATCTTGCTGATTTTCTTGAATCTCTGAGCAAGCGGAAAGTGGCAAGCCTGGATCAGGCTGATAAAGACACGATCCTGGCTTATCTTTATACATTGCAAATGAAAGGCCGCTCTTCGGCGACAATTTCCCGTCACCTGGCAGCGCTGAGGATGTTTTTCAGGTTTCTGGTCAGGGAGGGGACGCTGCCTATAGACCCGACGGCGGACCTGGAATCGCCAAAACAGCATCAGAAACTGCCCCGGGTGCTCAACGCGGAGGAAGTAGACCGGCTGCTGGGGCAGCCTATGAGCGGTGAACCATGTGGGGTACGGGACAAAGCCATGCTTGAGCTGCTATACGCAACCGGGATCAGGGTTACTGAGCTGATTTCTTTGGACCTGGAGCATATCCATATTGACAACGGTTTTATCCGCTGTTACGGGAAAGGCAAAAAAGAACGCATGGTGCCGCTGGGTGATGTAGCCGCCCGCTGCCTGCAGGAATACCTGGACCGCGGCAGGCCCAAGCTGATGAGGGATAAAAACCAGGCTTTTTTTGTCAACCAGCATGGCCGGAGGCTGACCCGGCAGGGTTTTTGGAAAATATTAAGAAAATACGCCAAAAGCGCAGGGATCACCAAAGAGGTCAGCCCGCACACGATCAGGCATTCGTTTGCCACTCACCTGCTGGAGAACGGGGCCGATATACGCTCGGTGCAGGAAATGCTGGGCCATTCTGATATAAGCACAACCCAGATCTACACCCATCTCACCAAGAATAAACTGAAGGAAATATATGACCGCACTCACCCCCGAGCCTAATCAGAAGCAGAGGGACGTTCTTTTTGCTTCCTTTTGCCGGCTGAAGCCGAGCCTAGAAGGGGAAACGGCAAGGATTTGTAGGTGCGGCTTCAGCCGCACAATAGGGTCGGTTAAAACCGACCCTGCAAGGGGATGGAAACATCAAAGAAGACGCATGCTCTAAGGCGTGAACAATACTCAAGAAGTCGTTCTGAACGCTAGCGAAGAATCTATCTTTTTGTAAGATCCTTCGCTGCCGCTCAGGATGACATAAACGCCAGGATGACATAAACGCCAGGATGACATAAACGCCAGGATGACATGAACGCCAGGATGACATGAACGCCAGGATGACATGAACGCACCGGGATAACACTACATTATATGTCCCCATTTGTAGGTGCGGATTTATCCGCACAAAATGATTGAAGAGAGATATTGGGACACATCTCTCTCGCAAGCATTTCTTTGTGGTCGAGATATGTCCCCGATTAAACGTAGATTGCATGAAATGTATACACTGGAGGTTGCAGTTTTATGATTAAACGGGTTGCCCTGTTTGTGCTTGACAGTGTTGGAGTGGGGGAGCTGCCGGATGCCGGGGATTACGGTGACAAGGGCAGCAACACCCTGGGTAATATTTCCCGCGCTGTGGGCGGGCTGCACATGCCCAACCTGGGCCGTCTCGGCCTCGGGAACATCATTCCCATCGCAGGCGTGCCGCCGGCAAAAAATCCGGCAGCATCATACGGGCGTATGGCTGAAAAATCACCCGGGAAAGACACGACTACCGGCCACTGGGAAATGACCGGGCTTGTTCTGAAACAGCCTTTTCCGGTTTACCCCAATGGTTTTCCGCCTGATTTCATAAAATCTTACGAAGAAAAGATTGGCCGCCAAGTGCTCGGCAACAAAGCGGCTTCCGGCACTGTCATTATCGAAGAACTTGGCGCCCAGCACATGGAAACAGGTTACCCCATCGTTTACACATCAGCAGACAGCGTCTTCCAGGTGGCTGCGCATGAGGGGATTATTCCGCTGGAAGAACTGTACCGGATCTGCGCCATAGCCAGGGAAATGCTGGTTGGCGAGCACGCCGTGGGCCGGGTGATCGCCAGGCCTTTCGAGGGCGAGCCGGGCAGCTTTCGCCGGACAGTGAACAGGCATGATTTTTCTCTGAAGCCGGTGGGTACGACGCTGCTGGACTTTTTGACTGAACAGGGTGTACTGGTTACCGGGGTAGGTAAGATATCAGATATTTTTGCCGGCCAGGGTGTAACTAATACTGTGACAGCCAAAGGCAATACGTCAGGCATGGAGCAGTCCTTACAATTGATGAAATCAGACATCAATGGTCTTGTTTTTACCAATCTTGTTGACTTTGACATGCTCTACGGGCACCGCAACAATCCCCGCGGCTATGCTGATGCCCTCGAGGATCTTGACCGCTGGGTGCCGGAATTGTTGAATTCATTAAAAGATGATGATGTTTTAATAATCACCGCCGACCACGGCTGCGATCCCACCACACAATCGACTGACCATTCCCGGGAATATGTCCCCCTGCTGGTATACGGCAAGCATATTAAGGGAGGGGTGGACCTCGGGATAAGAGAAAGTTTTGCCGACATTGCCGCCACGGTCGCAGAGATTTTTGGCCTGCAGTTTGACGTGGGACAGAGCTTCTGGAGCCAGGTGTTAAAAGGATAAAGGAAGCAGAGGGACGTTCTTTTTGCTTCTTTCAAAACGATACTTGAAGCAGAGGGACGGTTCTCTTGCTTCCTTAAAAACGATACTTTCAAGGTCATTCTGAACGCTAGTGAAGAATCTGTTGTAAGATCCTTCGCTGCCGCCCAGGATGAGATAAATGCTCAGGATGAGACAAATGCCCAGGTGAGATTTATGCCAAAGTGGAAGCAGGAGAACCGTCCCCTTGCTTCCACATAGAATGGAAGCAAAAAGAACGTCCCCTTGCTTCCACATAGAATGGAAGCAAAAAGAACGTCCCCTTGCTTCAGAGTGGAAGCAAAAAGAACGTCCCTCTGCTTCCGGTAAAGGAAGATGATGATATGCGCATGTATGATATTATCCTGAAAAA
>CAYNIY010000073.1:3916-6870 GCA_964397525.1 uncultured Eubacteriales bacterium | reverse complement strand
AAAAATATTTTCGTATTTGACAAAATTCGATCTTTTATCTGAAGGAAATTTGTTATAATAGTTAAATAAAGGAAATAATAGTAAATATAATTATATAATACATTTATTGAAATAAAAGATCCTTCGCTGGCGCTCAGGATGACAAGAACGTCCTGGACGATAATGTTTGAAGCCTATTATTCAGGATTGATAAATGATGCTGATGTCAGATGATAATCAAAAAGATGTTTTAGCCAACAACAAAGGATTCACCCTGCTGGAATTGATCATTGTCTTTTCCATAACGATTTTATTTTTATATTTTACTCCCCTTTTCCCCAGGATCTTTGACCGGCAAAAACTCTATTTTACCGCTTACGTCATGGCTGAAGATATCCGCCTGGCCCAGCAGCTGAATATCAACCAGGACGCTGTTTACACCACCATCTTTGACTGTCAGAACGACAGGTATTTCATCCAAAGAAATGTCAATACCTATAAAAAAAATGAGCTGCCCGGCGGGATAGACCTGGTTGCAACCAATTTCGATTTTGACAACAACACGGGGAACGGCTGCGACAATAAACTGAGATTCAATACGGAAGGTGAGCCCTTCCGCATTAATGGTTTCCTGTATGGCGGGCACGTCTCTTTGCGTGATCAAAACGGGGAATTCCTTTATGTTATTGTCGCTTCTGTGACAGGCCGGGTAAGGGTAGACCGGAAGCCGCCGCCGTAGATGAAAAGCGAGATGATGCAAGTTTGATCTTTAACCAGAAAGGCATGAGCCTGATTGAAGCTGTCGTAGCCATCCTCCTGCTGGGAATTATTGCTGCCCCGCTGACCTGTTTGTACCGTTCCGGCAGCGTTTATACAGCCGCAGCCAGACAAGAGACCAGCGCCTTAAACTTTGCCGCTGCTGTCATGGAAGAAATAAAAGCCATTCCTGACAGCCAGACTGGATTTGTCCGGGAGGCGGCTGCAAATACAGTGATCCTCGAAAACAGGAGCAGCGGAGCAGACGGTTACTATAATAACTTTCACATTGCCATCTGCAGCGGGACCGGCGCCGGCCAGGTCAAAAATATCACGAGCTATGACGGGGGGGTGCGGCGTGCTGTCGTAGATTCAGACTGGCTGACAATGCCTGATGCAGCCTCTGCTTATATCATTTTTGGGCATTGCCCCGGCAATCAATCCCTGATGGTAACGGCCGAAGCAGGCAGGGATAACCTGAAGACGATCAGGGTAACAGTATCCTGCCCTGCAAACAGCCAGATAAAAGAAGTGTCCCTGACTGCTGAAAAATTAAAGAGGTAGAGCAGTATGCCGGACAATAAAGGCTACACCGTAATCGAAACCTTCATCGCCCTTTTAATATTTTTTGCTGCGGTTTCCGCCGTGCTGTACGTTTATTCGATAGATTACGCTTTGTACATTGATAATAACAACAGGGTCGAAGTACAGGAGAACATGCGCATCGCCTTAAAAAAGATGTACCGCGGCGTAAGGCAGGCCGGCAGCGTTATATCCTGCAGCGATACGGAGTTAATACTGGAACCGGCGCCGGATGACAACGTCCGCGGTTTCAGATACGACCACGCCGGCAAAGAGGTGGAGGTTAATGTGGGCGGTGTGTATTTGCCTGTAGCCAGCCAGATCACCTACCTGCATTTTGACTACAATGCGGAAAGCAAGGTCGTAAAAATTATCATAAACGGCCAAAAAGGCAACAGCGGCGTGCTTGAAATGAGCACCAGCGTGCAGGTAAGGGCAGATTAACGCAGGGGGTATGGCCATGCTGATACAGGATGTCAGGGGTCAGAGCATGCTGATGGTGCTGATCATCACCCTGGCTATTTTTTTAACCGGCAGCGCCGCCCTGGCCCTGGGCACAAATGCCGGAAAAATCGCCGCTTTCGAGGTAAATCAGGAAAAAGCATATTATATTGCTGAAGCCGGCATTGAAAAGGTCATGGCCGATGCCAGGTACGGACGGGACTGGCTGATCAATTTGAATACCGGAAGCAGTTATGATTACCTGGCTAATAATTTATACGGCGCGAAAAATTACGGCGAGGGGACCTTAGAATACATCAATGTGAAAAAACTGGCCGAAGATAACGGGCAGGCAGTCCTGGAAATAGAAGCCTGGGGCAAATGCCGGAGCTGCACGAAAAAGATCAGGGTAAATGCGATTTTTGACACGGTTTATGCCAAAAATCTGTTCAGGGGGCTGTGGATTAAGGAGAGCAACGCGCCTGGCGGTCATGTTTTCAACCTGCACACCGACGTTTATTTTTCCAATGGTGATGCGGTGATCAACGAAGGCTCCGAGATTACAGGGAATATCTACAGCCGCGGCACAGTATGTTTCCAGGGTGCAGCGGGGAGCGCCACTGTGATTGAAGGAGATGTGTATGCTGCCGGTGGTGTGGCTTTAACCGGTGCCGGGCCGGTTGCTGTCCGCGGTTACATTTATGTTGACGATATCAGCAAAGTCCCGGAGGAATTTAAAGACATTGCGGTTGTCCTGCCCGCCGCACAACTGAATGCCGTAATACCGGCAAGCGCAGCATTCCCGGAGCTGCTCAGCGCCGGCAGGCTGAAGTGGTACCGGGATAACGCCAATTTTAATGCCCTGCCGGACAGCAGTGAGCACATCCTGGCTTTCACAGACGGCATATATTTTTTAGCAGGCAGCCAGGAGCTTTCCGGTACATACAGCGGGAACGCTGTGCTTGTCGTGGACGGCAGCGTGACAATTGGCAGCCTGATCAAAAACGATGAACATGACAGCCTGGCGGTACTGTCTGCCGGTGACGTCAGCTTCACCGGGGGAAACGAAGATACAGACGTCTTGCTCTATGCCGGGAATCAAACCGTTTTCAACAGCGGGGCGCACATCAGCGGCAGTGTGCTGTCACCCGTCCTGGCACCGCAGGGCAGCCTGGTCAGCATTTCCAACGATGAAA
>CAYNIY010000073.1:0-3816 GCA_964397525.1 uncultured Eubacteriales bacterium | reverse complement strand
TGGACCGATAATTTTGATGAGGAAAGCCTGGTGCAGTGTTTAAAAGAACTCCGCGGGCCCAATGGCAGAGAGGTTATAACCTGCATCGGCGGTGAAAAAGCTGTCAGCCGGGTGGTAAAACTGCCGCGGCTGAGCGAAAAGGAGCTCTGGTCTGCGGTGCGCTTTGAGATAGAAAAATTTGTCCCGACACCAGCTGATCAGCTGATCATCAGGTGTGTCAGGCTGGGGAGGACGGTTAATCTCTCCGCGAATAAACGGGCAGGGGCATCACATGAGGAGGACAGCGCTCACAAAACAGAGGACCTGCTCATCCTGGCCGTACCCCTGACGACAGTTTACCAGTACCACGGCATTTTTTCCCGGGCGGGGTTCACTGTTGCAGCAGTCGATCTGCAGGCGTTCGCCTTATGGCGGGTATTTGGCAGGGGCACACAGGGAACCGCAGCCCTGGCAGATATCGGCGCCAGGAGCTCCCATTTTGTCCTGCTCAGGGATGGGTTAATCAGGTTCATCCGTTACCTGCCTGCCGGCAGCGAAAATATTTCAGATTGCATAACAGAACTGCAGCGCTCGCTGGATTATTACTCCAGGCATGAAGATATTTCAGCGGAAAAAGTTGTCTGCAGCGGCAGGCTGGACAACTTTAGAGAATTAAATGAAGGGCTGCAGCAAAATCCTGGAATAAGCGCCGAGGCCGGCGTCCCGGCAGTAGATTTTACAGCGGGTGTTACGTATGATCCGGCTTACGCTGTTGCTGTCGGGCTGGCCCTGAGGGAGGTGTACGGTCATGCCACTGTATAAGGTCAACTTATTGCCGCCCAGGCTGCAGCGGGAAGGTATCATCGATGTCCGGCGCCTGGTATTAATGCTGGCGGCTGTACTGCCGGCAGTTCTGTTGCTCGGGGGCTGCCTGCTGTTCAGGGTAAACTATTCAGTGCTTGATAATGAGCTGGCTGAAACCAAAACGCAGCTTGCTGCCCTGGCGCCTGCCCTGGCAAGGATGGAAGGCGTTGTCAGGGATAGGACAGAGCTGCAGGAGACCATCGAGGAGTGCGAAGAAATATCAAGGAAGCACGTTGCCTGGTCCGGCGTGCTGGATGAGTTGGGCAAGGCGGCGCCGATCGACTTGTGGCTGACCGGGCTGAACCTTGCCAATAAGGACGACGCCGCTTCAAAAACTGTTCCCAGCCGCGGGCAGGAGGAATCCGCTGTCTATAGCCGCCCCAACCAGCTTGAGGTCAAAGGTATCTCCCGGAGCCTGCCCTCGATCGGGATATTCATCAGAAAATTGATTGAACTGCCCTATTTCGAGGAAGTAGAGCTGGTAAAAGTTAACGCCGTCAACGAAGGTATGGAATTTGAAATCACAGCAAAGGTAAAGGGTGACAGCACATGAGGGACAGGCTGGGCAAAAAGGGATACCTGATTTTATTCGGGCTGGTAACCGCTGGGCTGTTGTTTTCCCTGTTTTATTTCATCCTGGCGCCGCAGGTTAGGGCATACACCCAGGCCAAAAATGAACTGGCGTGTGAAAAGGACAGCCTTTCCGCAGCGCGAATAGCAGTGGCTGCGGCGCCTGAAGAACGTGACAGGCTGAACAAAATCAAAGAAGAGTATGCCCTCAAGACTGAACCCTATGCCAAAAACATCAGGGATGGCGCAGACATAATATTTTTAGGAAATATTGCGGCAGCCGAAAACATTATGGCCATTGAAATTGTGCCGGGTGATATTATCGAAAAACCGCATACTCTGGAGCTGCCAGTCAGGGTAACACTGCAGGGTGACTACCGGAGTGTGGTCGGGTTTTGTGCAAAAATAGATGCGGGCAGTGCAGTTTATGCCGCTGAGATTAGGAACCTGAGCATCGAAACGGTCAGCCCAGCCAAAACTGCAAAAACCACCGGCCCTGCAGCAAACAGCGGGGCGATTAAAGCTGTGGTCGGAATTGTGATGTACTGTGTCAAAAACCCGGAAGGGCAGCTTTACCTGGAAGGGCTGGCCAAAACGCTGACCGGACGGCAGGATGTTTTCAGACCTGCGACAGCCGCTGCACTGCCGCCCAGCCACTCCGGCAATTTCAATGATCCGTCATAGCTATTTTAACTTTACGTATAATAGCAGGCCACATATAATATATAAGGAAGCAGAGGGACGTTCTTTTTGCTTCTCTGGTCGGACGACCGAAATTGTAGGTGCGGCTTCAGCCGCACACAGTGATAAATAAGTTCTATGAGGTGAATTAACCTGATTGACAAGCAGATTTTAAAAGAGGTTTTAGATTCCGCCACCGCCAGGGGCGGTGACTTTGCGGATATCTTTGTCGAAGAGAAAAAGAGCGTCGGCATCAGCTGTGAGGCCGGCAAAATTGAGCGGATATTGTCCGGTGTCGACGCGGGCGCCGGGATCAGGGTTCTCTCCGGTGAGTCTACTGCCTATGCCTACACTAATGACCTCTCCCGTGACGGGCTGCTGGAGGCGGCCGGCATTGTCAGCCACGCCGCGGCCAGCGGCAAAAAAGGGGTCAACCTGGAATTTGTTGATGTTAAGCCCGCCGTAAATTTTGATTTCAAAGAAAGGCCGGAAGATGTGTCCACCGAGCAAAAGGTGGCTGTGGTGGAAGCAGCTGACAAAACCGCCCGCTCGGTTGATCGGGAGCAGATTAAACAGGTGATGGTCGGTTACGGCGATGTGGTGCAGAAAGTTGCGATTGCCAACAGCAGCGGGGACTATGTAGAAGACGAACGCATCCGCACCAGGCTGGTGGTTCAGGCGGTAGCGGCGTCGGGACAAGTCATCCAGACCGGGTTTGAAGCAGTGGGCAGCCTGTGCGGCTTCGAGCTGTTCAAGCGCTTCCCGCCCGAAGAGGTGGCCGGCACAGCAGCAAACAGGGCGCTGGAAATGCTTAAAGCCAAACCTGCCCCTGCCGGCAGGATGCCTGTGGTAATGGCTTCCGAGGCTGGCGGGACAATGGTCCACGAGGCTTGCGGCCACGGGCTCGAGGCCGATCTGGTCCAAAAGAACCTGTCTGTGTATACGGGTAAAAAGGGCCAGGTAGTCGCGTCCGAGGAAGTCACCGTATATGACGATGCGACCATTGACAGCAGGTACGGCTCATATCGTTTCGATGATGAAGGGGTAGCTGCCCGGAAGGTGAACTTAATAGAAAACGGGGTGCTGGTTGATTTTTTATACGACCGCCTGACCGCTGTCAAAGACGGAAGGCAGTCCAACGGGCATGGGCGGAGAGAATCCTACCAGCACAAGCCAATACCCAGGATGGCCAATACATGCATCGCCCCCGGCAAAACCGATCCGCAAAAAATAATCAGGGAGACCAAAAACGGTCTGCTGGTTAAAAAAATGGGGGGCGGCCAGGTCAACACGATTACAGGTGATTTTGTTTTCGACGTTGCAGAAGGCTATCTGATCAAGGACGGAGAAATCGGCCCGATGGTGCGGGGCGCGACTCTGACGGGAAACGGGCCCGAAGTCCTGCGCATTATAGAAATGGTAGGCAGCGACCTGGGCTTTTCCATCGGCACCTGCGGCAAGGACGGCCAGGGCGTGCCTGTCAGCGACGCTCAGCCAACCATAGCCATCAGGGAGTTGGTAATCGGCGGCACCACCCAGGGTAAGCCAAACGGTAAAATCAGAAGGATCTAAATGGGGCTTTAATTGGGGACATTCCTCCGAAGGAGGTGTGTCCCCTTACCTCTGTCTGGTATCATTTTACGATAAAAGCATGCAGATCGTGTCAGAAGAACCGTCCGAGACCACTGAAAAACACCTAATAAAAAATAGCAAAAATACAAT
>CAYNIY010000072.1:2678-6878 GCA_964397525.1 uncultured Eubacteriales bacterium | reverse complement strand
CAGCTTTTGATATAAGGCGAGGTTCCTGGCACTCAGATGTCCGGTAAACAGCTCGCGCTCCTATAGGCGAGTTTTTGCAGGGCCAGGATTTCCGCCAGGTCGCCTTTGGCGGCAATATCGACTGTCGGGAAACTGTACGCGAGACCGGAGGCTTTGATATAACTCCTGGTCTTGGGACATACCAGGATGCACAGACCGCAGTGCGTTTCTCCCGGTGATACCCTCCAGGTCCTCTCAATGGCTTTCATCCTGCAGGCTGAGGCATTATAAAGCGCCTCACGCTGCATACCCGCGGACCAAAGTTCCCCAGACAGGGCTGCTGCCGGACAATTCCTGACACAATTGCTGCATGTACCGCAATTTGACTGGCTGACTGGCTGGTCAGCTTCGAGAGGAGCATCGGTTAATACTGATGAAAGCCTGACCGCCGAACCGTATTTTTCTGTAACCAGCAGGGCACACTTCCCGATCCAGCCAATGCCCGCCCTGGTCGCGACCGTCTTATGAGGCAGGATTGTGGAGAGGTTACTGTAATCGATGCTCACATTGGCCCTTGTTTGGGGAAATGCCTGATAGCCATGCTCTTTGATTATTGCCGCAGCTTTTATATCCAGGCTGTCCAGGAGCCTGTTGAGCCTGAAATATTCGTCATAATATTCTTTGGTGGGCCCGTTCCCGATGCCGTTTATGATCTCCGGTTCAAGGGCCGCAGCAATGGCAACACCATAGCCAAAACCAGCTCTCTGACCGGCAGGAAGAGCGCTCAGGTCTGCAAACCCGACCAGCGAGGCCCCCGCTTCTTTTAATGCTGTTTTGAGCTCTGTGGACAATGACGGCATATAATTTCCCCCGGGCTTTCATCTCTAATTTTTTATGTTATCACCAAAATAATAACATTCATCAGAGTTTTCAATCCTGATACTCAACAAAAGTTTTGTATAATATCCAGAGGAAGGAAAGAATATAAACTACCCATAGAAACAGCGTGTGATTTAAGAAAAATCTTGCGAAGTAAGCTCCAAGCAGAATGCCCAAAGCAAGAAGTGCGATTTTCAAAAAAGCGTAGTCCACAACAGTAAACTTTTTAGTCGCTTTTAAGATCCGCTGGATAAACTTAATCATTTCTTTTTGCCGCCCTTCTATGCAGACCAGTTCCTGAAAACTATATGAAAGTGGTTTTATCAGAATTTCTAATCCAGTACTCCACTGTCCACATCATATTCAAATCTATCCAGGAGGACGCTGCTCCTGTTGTCGAAGCGGATATTGATGGTTTCAAGACTGATATCCGCGTCGTCTTCAAACGCATCCGCAATATCCTCACAAATATCTTTCACCTCATTGCTGATCATCCTGCTGCCCAAAGCTTCCCAATCCGCGGCTGCAGTGGAATATACCGCCGTGAGCCTGGCGGAAACGACTTTATCGTCTTCATTATAAAAAATGTCCATTCTAAATCTGATGTCATCAATATAGTGATAGCTGTCCTCCAGTTCATTGATGACATCTTCCACAGCAGAACCCGCGCCTGCTCCCCGGTAGTCATCGTCATAAAATATTACCCTCAGGGTGCTTTCACCGTATTTATAAAATTTGACCAGCATGTCATCGCTGTCAATATCAATGATTTTCCCTCTGACTTCCGTATCGTCTGTAAATTCATCCTGGATATCACCTACCAGGTCTCTAACCCATTCTTTAATATCGCTGTCGCTAAGGTCTCTCCACTCACCGGCATAGTCTTCGAGATCGACTTCGATCTCCACGTCGACATCGTCCTCGTCGCCGTCTAGCTTGATGTCGTCGATCCTTACGTCCTCCAGCCTGTCATAATCGTCGTTCAGATCATCTTCCAGGCCCCTGAGATCATCAGCACATTTTGCCAGCTTGTTTTTCAGAGATGCAATCTCAGCGTCCTTTTGCTTTAACTGCAGCTTGAGAGCCTCATTTTCTTTAACCACAGCCGCAGGGCCGGATATTTTTACCGTGCTGCTCCAGTCGACCCACTCGACATTGAAGCCCAGCGCCTCAGCCGCCAGCCTGATCGGGATAAAGGTCCTGCCCGCGTAAATAAACGGCTCCTCGCTGGGCAGCAGGCTGACCGCCTTGCCATCGACCTGCAGTTTGATGTTACGGTAGGTGATGTCTATTGGCTTGGTGGTTGTGGCAGCGGCCGCAGCCGCGGCTGTCAGCAGCACAAACACCAGCGTCAGTATTCCGGTCAGTATCCTTTTTTTCATTGTTTCAATCCCTCCTTTAACGGTATCCATGTACACACAGGAGGGGCTGGTATGCCGCCCCTCCTGTATTGAAATTATTATACAATTTGAACTTTTTTGCCCTTTGGATCTCCCTTAAAGGCTTCGATAGCATGTTCCCAGGCTTCCAACCCAATCTCGTCATTATAGTAGTAACCTATCTCGTTCAAATGAGCCAAAGCGATTTTGCCGGTGATCAACGGATCGTCATTGGTTACGTTGGTAGCAGGATCGACTGTCCCGTGCTCCAGCTCGATATTCATGCCTTCCATGTATTCTTCCGGCGTAAACTTCACCTTGCTGAAGTCGATACCCAGGCGCTTGGCGATATCGTTCGCTTCAGACAATGTAAATTTTTTCATATTGTCACTCCTTTAAGGTAATAAAGGGCGGGATCGCCGCCCCTTATTACTGATGTGATTATTCTGTAACTGTCTCTGGATCAGGCCAGGTCAAAACGATCTGCGTTCATCACCTTATTCCAGGCAGAAACGAAGTCCTGCACGAACTTATCCTTAGCGTCATCACTGGCATAGACTTCGGCGATGGCCCGGAGTTGGGAATTTGAACCGAAGATTAGATCAGCCCGGGTACCGGTCCACCTGAGTTCGCCCGTCGAGCGGTCGCGGCCCTCGAACACGTTTTCATCTGCAGCTGTAGGCTTCCACACCGTGCTCATGTCAAGCAGGTTCACGAAGAAGTCATTCGTGAGCGTCTCCGGCTTTTTGGTAAAGACGCCATGCTGGGACTGGCCATAGTTGGCATTCAGGACGCGCATGCCGCCAAGCAGAACTGTCATTTCCGGAGCGGTCAAGGTCAACAGCTGCGCGCGGTCAACCAGCAGTTCCTCCGCTGTAACAGCAAATTTGGTTTTCAGGTAGTTGCGGAACCCATCGGCCTTCGGTTCGAGTACCGAGAACGACTTAGCGTCGGTCTGCTCCTGGGAGGCGTCCGTGCGTCCCGGTTTGAAAGGAACAGATACACAGTGACCGGCATTCTTTGCGGCCTGCTCAATCCCCGCACAACCGCCCAAAACGATCAGGTCGGCGATTGAAACCTTCTTCTGCCCCGTCTGAGCGCTGTTGAACTCTCCCTTGATCTTTTCAAGGACCTGCAGCACAGCACTCAGCTCAGCCGGTTGGTTGACTTCCCAGTCCTTCTGCGGCGCAAGGCGGATGCGCGCCCCGTTCGCGCCGCCGCGCTTGTCAGAGCCGCGGAAGGTGGACGCTGACGCCCAGGCAGTTGAGACCAGCTGGGAAACTGACAGGCCGGCAGCGATGATCTTACTCTTGAGAGCCGCGATATCCTGCTCGTCGATTAATACGTGATCGACTGCCGGCACCGGATCCTGCCAGATCAGTACCTCCGCCGGAACCTCCGGACCGAGATAGCGTGAACGGGGACCCATATCGCGGTGGGTCAACTTGAACCAGGCGCGGGCGAAAGCGTCTGCAAATTCCTCGGGGTTTTGCAGGTAGCGCCGCGCGATCGGTTCGTAGATTGGGTCATAGCGCATGGACATGTCTGCCGTGGTCATCATCGGCCGGCGTTTCTTACTCGGGTCGTGCGCGTCAACCACCATGTCTTCTTCAGCCACGTCTTTGGCCAGCCACTGGTTGGCGCCGGCCGGGCTCTTGACCAGTTCCCACTCATGTTTGAACAGTGTGTTCAGATAGCCCATATCCCATTTGGTTGGGTTCGGCTTCCAGGCGCCCTCGAGGCCGCTGCCGATCGCATCGCCACCTTTGCCGCTGCCATAGCTGCTCTTCCAGCCGAGGCCCTGTTCCTCGATGCCGGCAGACTCGGGTTCAGGTCCCACGTGAGTTGCAGGACCGGCGCCGTGGCATTTTCCAAAGCTGTGCCCGCCGGCGGTTAGCGCGACGGTCTCTTCGTCATTCATGGCCATCCGGGCAAAGGTCTCCCGCACGTCAATGCCGGAGGC
>CAYNIY010000072.1:0-2668 GCA_964397525.1 uncultured Eubacteriales bacterium | reverse complement strand
TCCTTCCGGGTTCACATAGATCAGGCCCATTTGTACAGCGGCGAGCGGATTTTCCAGATCCCTTTTCCCGGAGTAGCGCTTGTCGCCAAGCCACTCGTCCTCGGAGCCCCAGTAAATGTCCTCCTGCGGCTCCCAGACGTCCGGGCGCCCGCCGCCGAAGCCGAACGTCTTGAAGCCCATTGACTCCAAAGCGCAATTGCCGGTGAGGATGAGGAGGTCAGCCCAGGAAAGCTTACTGCCGTATTTCTGCTTGATTGGCAGCAGCAGACGGCGCGCCTTGTCAAGGTTCACGTTATCAGGCCAGCTGTTAAGGGGCGCCAAGCGCTGCAGCCCCCACCCTCCGCCGCCGCGGCCGTCGCCCAAGCGGTATGTGCCTGCGCTGTGCCACGCCATGCGGACAAAGAGCGGCCCATAGTGCCCGTAATCAGCGGGCCACCAATCCTGCGAGTCGGTCATCAGCGCGTACAGGTCCTTCTTCACGGCTTCCAGGTCAAGCTTTTTGAATTCTTCGGCGTAGTTGAAGTCTGCTCCCAGCGGATTGCTCAAGTTTGAGTTCTGGTGAAGAATCCTGAGGTTCAGCTGGTTCGGCCACCAGTCTCTGCTCGATAAGCCACCGCCAGAAATGGGTTTACCGGTTTTGCCGGTCACCGGACATTTCATTTCCTCCGTCATAAAAACCCTCCCACACAAAATTATTTTCAGTTCTGCCATAATTAATTTACTTCATAGTTCTTTGCTTTGCGCTCTTTTATGAAACATAAAAGCGCCAGTACCATTATCCGGTTAATTTTTTTTCTTTTGTTATCAGCCCCTTCCATAATAGTTTTGCTGAACATGTTTTGGAAAGATCTTGTTTTACTTCTTTAATATCTTACAAAATTATAATAATTATTAGTTAACAACTAATTAATAAAAGATTAAGATTTTATGAATAAACAAGTATTAGAGTGCTGGTTATTGGATCATTTTGTATATCTTGCCCCTGTAATCAACAACATATAATTCGTTACCCTGGTCCAGCCCGAAGGATGAGATGTTCAGGCTCGTGTCAAGCAGGGCCCTGTTGTCAGCACCGGCGCTGTCCAGCCATAACGCCCAGATCATACCGCTGCCGAAATCCCCATACACGTACGCTCCGTATAAGCCTGGAATACTGCTGCCGTTATAGACATAGCCGCCGGTGATGGAATTGCCGGTGGGGTGCTGGTACTCCCAAACCGGCAGGGTCAGGCCGGACCGGTCGCAGTTTGCCGACGACGGGTAGCACAGGCTGCCCTCCATGATGTTCCAGCCGTAATTGGCGCCCTTTTGGATGATGTCGATCTCTTCGACCTTGTTCTGGCCCACGTCAGCAGCCCACAGCGTGCCACTCTTCTGGTCAAAGCTGAACTTCCAGGGATTTCTCAGGCCGTAGGCGTATATTTCCGCCAGGTAACCTTCGCTGCTGCCGGCAAAAGGATTGTCAGCCGGAATGCCGTAGGAATTCCCGCCGCCGGTCTTGTCAACGTCGATACGCAGCATTTTCCCGTAGATGCTGCCGCGGTTCTGGGCATTGTCCTGGGGATCGCCCGCCGAGCCGCCGTCGCCGACAGCGATGTACAGGTAACCGTCGGGCCCAAAGGCCAGGTGGCCGCCGTTGTGATTAGCGTAAGGCTGGGGGAAAGACATAAGGACTGTCCCGCTATCCGGCAGGCCCCGGTTGGGATCGGCCGGATTAACCTGGTAACGCGCGATAACGGTACCGCTCCAATCGGTGTAGTTGACATAGAAGAAGCCGTTGTTCGCGTAGTTGGGGTGGAAAGCCAGTCCCAGCAGGCCCTTTTCCGAAGCGCTGCTGTCCACGGTGCCGGAGAGGTCAAGGAATACACCGGCAGACTGCACCTGGGCATCGTTTTGGAACACCATGATTTTCCCGGTCTTCTCCACCACAAAGACCCGGCCGCTGTTGTCACCGGCGTGCAGGTATTCCAGCGGCTGGTTAAAGGACAGATTGGGGTAAGCTTCCGCGATCCTGATACTCGTAACCCTGGGCGCCGCTGCGCCTGTTGCCGGTTTGTCAACCGTTACCGCCTGCCCGCTGCCAGGCACCGTATTTTGTGCATTGTTTTGAGGGACAGCTGCATTGCAGCCGGTCACAAAAGCCAGCAACAGCAGCAGGGCGAATAGTTTGATTTTATTCATAACCTCACCTTCCTTCACGTATTTCATAAAGCACGCATAATATTTCATGGGTTATAGCCTAACCAATAAATCAATAGTATGATAGATAAAACATGCAAGGAGGCTGATCTATAACATGAAAATGGGCATTCCGGCCAAAGACATTGACGAATACCTGGCTGCGCTCCCCGAAGAGACAAAAAACGCCCTGGAAAGGCTCCGCACCTTGATCAAGAACACCGCGCCGCAGGCAGTCGAAAAGATCAGCTACCAGGTCCCGACCTTCTATTACCTCGGTCCGCTTGTCGGCTTTGCCGCTTTCAAGAATCACTGCAGTTTCTTTGTGATGAGCTACAAAGTCATGGATATGTTTAAGGAAGAACTCAAGCCATACGACAAATCTACCGCTACAGTCCGCTTCCCCGCGGACAAACCGCTGCCTGAACCGCTTGTAGTGAATATCGTCAAGGCAAGAATTGCAGAGAATGAAGCGGTAAAGAATAAATGA
>CAYNIY010000071.1:0-6882 GCA_964397525.1 uncultured Eubacteriales bacterium | reverse complement strand
ACGCTTCAATGAGGAGCGTTTTTTTGTGGTATAATATATGCCAAAAAGAGGGGGGAGCGGTTTGTCCTTTTCGGCAGTAACCAAAAACGAATTGGCCCGTGTATTGGAACAGCGTCCCTGCTGCCGCCTGGCCGAACTGGCCGCTCTCATCAAGATGGGCGGCAGTGTCCAGCTTGGCAGGGGCCAACAGCTTTCGCTGCACATCACAACTGAAAACGCGGCTGTTGCCAGAAAGATAATATCGCTGGTAAAAAGCCTTTTTGACCTGCAGACAGAGGTCCTGGCACAGAGAAAGACACAGCTCAAAAAGAACATCATTTACCTGGTGAGGATCCCATTTCAGCAGGGTATTAACGATTTTTTCAGCCAGCTGGGCCTGCTTGACAGTGCGGGCCGCCTGAAGGACATGGCGCCGCAAAGCCTTCTGCGCCGCGATTGCTGCCGGCGCGCCTACCTGCGGGGAATTTTTCTCGGCGGGGGCTCGGTGAACCGCCCGGAAGGCAATTACCACCTGGAGATCATCACGGACAGCAGAAAGTTCGCTGACACCATCTGCAGCCTGATGGATAAATTCGGCCTGGCAGCCAAAGCAAGCCAGCGGAAAAACTGGAATCTGGTTTACCTGAAGGAGAGCGAGCAGATAGCCGCCTTTTTAAATATCATTGGCGCCCATTCCGCCCTGTTCAATTTTGAAAATGCCAGGATTTATAAAGACATGCGCAACAATGTCAACCGCCTGGTCAACTGCGAGACGGCCAACCTCAACAAGACCGTGAACGCTGCCGTCCGCCAGATGGAAAATATCGAGCTGATCAGTGAAACCATCGGGCTGGATAACATTCCGGAATCCCTCAGGGAAGCCGCGGAACTCCGGCTGGAATACCCTGACGCTTCGCTGATCGAGTTGGGTAAACTGATGCAGTCACCGCTTGGCAAGTCCGGGGTTAACCACCGCATGAGAAAGCTGGAAGAGATCGCGGAAAAGATACGGAGTAAGAAACCATGAGGCGGATTGAAAAGTTCCCCTCGCCGGGGCCCAAAAACTCGATGCGCTACTCCTTTCAGATCGTGAGCCTGCCCAGGGTGGTCTATTATTTCCTGGTGGTCACCTTGTGCCGCTTTCTCCCCTTTTTCGAACTGAAAAATATTTTATGCCGCCGCCTGCTGGGCATGAAGATCGGACGGGACGTTTCCATCGGGCTGATGGCCATGTTTGATGTCTTTTTCCCACAGCTGATCTCAATTGGGGACAACAGCATCATCGGCTACAATGCGACCATCCTGACCCATGAGTTCCTGGTCAAGGAGTACTGCAGGGGTCCGGTGGAAATAGGCGCCGGTGTGCTCATCGGCTCCAACGTCACCATTTTGCCCGGAGTGCGCATTGGCGACGGCGCCGTGGTAGGAGCCGGCTCGCTGGTAAACTGCGACATCCCGCCGGGAGCGCTGGCAGCCGGTGTACCCGCGAGAATCATCAGAAATGGTGCCAGTTGTTGACTTATTGATTTGTTGACTAACTCTGTAGAGATGCTGCAAAGAACGGATAGGGGGACGGTTCCGATGTGGCCGTTTTTAGAAATTTTAGAAATAAGCCACCGGAACCGTCCCCTGGCTGGCTGGTAGAGGGGTGAGCCTGTTGGGCCTGGTACATGATCTATGGAAGGATTTCTGGCGGGACCCCTGGCAGTGGCGCTTCGTCTTGCCCCTGGTGATCATCAACGCGTTGGGCTCCGCCTACGGTTTTTACTGGTACCACGAGCAGCTCGCGGTAACGCCGGTCCGCCTCTGGCTGTTCGTTGCAGATAGCCCCCTGGCATCAACCCTTTTCACCCTGGCGCTGCTGATCCGCGGCTCCGGCGCCTTGAGACGACTGTTTCAGGTTATTGCCTTCACCGCCGCTATAAAATACGGTCTCTGGGCCATTGTGATCATCACCCAATTCTGGGCAGATTACGGGCAGGTCGGACCTACCGAGGTCATGCTCTGGGCCTCCCACCTGGGGATGGCCGTCGAGGGTGTCATATTTTTGAAAACTGTGCAGTTCGGGCGGGTGGCCGCCGGCGTAACGCTGCTGTGGATGCTCCTCAACGATACGCTGGATTACTGCGCCGGCCTTCATCCCTACCTTTTTGCCCCGGAGCAGGAATCGCTGGCCCTGGGGGCGGCCCTGTTCCTGACCGTCCTGATTACCGCCGGCCTCTTGCTGCTCCAACGTCCAATTCTGCTCGGTCGTCGCTAAAGCAGCGCCGCTTTTTCTTAATTTATCAAAGTCCACAATAACTGCTGCGAGAGCGCTGTTCCCCTGTAGTATAAAGTATATAATACGCAAATTATCCACAAATCGTGAAAGAAGAACCACCCCTTTTGTCATGCTCGGGAGCAGTTCCAGAAAGTTACTCAACAACTCAACAACTGGCACCATTTTTCTAATATTAATTGATCCGCGGCAGGAAAATGCATGTTGTAAACGAATAGATCAGATCACGGTACGCTTTTTTTTTCTAAAGGAGTGAAATTTGCAGTGAGCATTGGTTACGGGCTGAACCTGGAACAAACGCAAAAATTAAACCTGACCCCGGAACTGCGCCAGTCCATTACCGTGCTGCAGCTTTCCTCCCTTGAACTCAACAGGTACATTGACCAGCAGCTGCAGGAAAATCCTCTCCTGGAACTGCGCGAAGACGAGCCGGATAAGAATGCCGAGCCTGCCGACAAAGGCAAGCTGGCCGAGGCAAGTGAGGAAAAAAAAGAATATGACCTGGACTGGGAGCTGTATTTCCAGGACAGCAGCGATCTCGGCCTGGCCCGCCAGGGCAGGCGGTGGGATCAGCCGGAATACAGCTACGAGAATTACCTTGCCCAGCCGCCCACGCTTTCCGATCACCTCCTTTCCCAGCTGTTTTTGAGCCCCTGCACTCTTCAGGACCGAGCCATCGCCGAATACCTTATTGGAAATATGGATGACAAAGGCTACATCCGGGCGACACTGGAAGAAACCGCCGCCCGCCTGAAGGTCAGTGAAAGCAATGCGGCCGGGGTTTTACAGCTGCTCCAGAGCTTTGACCCGCCCGGCGTCGGCGCCAGAAACCTGGCAGAGTGCCTGCTGATCCAGGTAAAATATTTGGGCATAAAAAATAAAATTCTCAAGGAACTGAT
The DNA here is from genome assembly GCA_964397525.1 of uncultured Eubacteriales bacterium. Classification (GTDB taxonomy): domain Bacteria; phylum Bacillota; class Desulfotomaculia; order Desulfotomaculales; family Pelotomaculaceae; genus Syntrophopropionicum. The sequence continues at coordinate 3,726 of CAYNIY010000071.1, read as the reverse complement.
AGAAAACCATCTTGAGGACCTGGCCGGCGGGAAAATCAGCCGGATAGCCGGTGAGCTGGGCGCCACGGTCCAGGCCGTGCAGAAGGCGGCCGACATTTTGAAGACGCTGGACCCCAAGCCCGGCCGCAATTTTTCCAGCCACAACGACAACCGCTATATCATCCCAGACATCGTCCTGGAAAAAGTGGAAGGCGAATACATAATCCTGGTGAACGACGTGCTCCTGCCGCGGCTGATGATTAATTCCACCTACCGCTCTGTGCTCTCCCAGGGAAAAAACTGCGACCAGGAGACCCGCCGTTTCGTCGAAAGCAAGCTGAACGCCGCCGCCTGGCTGATCCGGAGCATTGAGCAGAGAAGGCAGACACTGTACAAAGTTGCGCTATGCCTGGTTGAAATGCAGCGGGGATTCCTGGACAGGGGCATCAAGTACCTGAAGCCGCTCAACCTGAAAATGGTTGCCGAAAAGGTCGGGATGCATGAGTCGACAATCAGCCGCGCCACCTCCAATAAATACATACAGACACCGCAGGGTGTTTTTGAAATGAGGCACTTTTTCTCCACCGGTTTGAACAATGCCACCGGCTCCACGACCTCGTCCGAGTGTATCAAGAAAATGCTCCAGGAAATGATCGCCGGCGAGGACTGCATGCTGCCCCTCAACGACCAGAAGATCTCCGAGCTGTTCGGGCAGAAGGGTATTAAAATTTCCAGGCGCACCGTGGCCAAGTACCGCGGCGAGCTGAACATCCCAGCCATCGGCAAGAGAAAAAGGTACTAGCGTGTCAAGGGGACGGTTCTCGTGACACGCTTTTTTGTGTCCGTGGGAGAACCGTCCCCTTGGCGCACTTCAGTTATTCAACAATTCAACAACTGGCACCATTCTTGGGAGGAAATTTCAGGCTGGCGGAGAATAGAAATATTTAACTGTGTATTTTTGATCTGACGAATTAAAACATATATAATGAAAATAAGCCATACTATTGAAGGGAGCGAAGTTAAATGGTGTGTAGAATAGGGATTAACGGACTGGGCCGGATTGGCCGCGACGTGTTGAGGTGCGCGCTGAAGCGCCCGGACCTCGAGGTCGTGGCCGTCAACCATAAATCCAGGCGGATCCCGGTAACCGATACATATGCCCAATCTGTGGCGCACATGCTGAAGTACGATTCCGTCTACGGCATATACGACCTGGAAGTCGGCTCGAACAAGGACTCTATTCTGGTTAACGGGCGCGAGATTAAAGTCCTGGCCGAGGGTGACCCGGCCCTGCTGCCCTGGAAAGAGCTCGGCGTGGATTACGTGATCGAGTCCACCGGACAGCTGAACAACCCGGATAAAGCGGCGCAGCACATCAAAAGCGGCGCCAAAAAGGTGGTCTTAAGCGGCCCGGCCAAAGGCGGCGACTGCCTCACGGTGGTGATGGGCGTCAACGAGGAAAAATATGATCCCGCCCTGCACCACGTAGTTTCCAACGCTTCCTGCACCACCAACTGCCTGGCCCCGGTGGCCAAGGTGATCAACAATAAGTTCGGCATTGTCAAAGGCTTGATGACGACCGTGCACGCCTATACCAACGACCAGCAGCTGCTCGACATGCCCCACCGGGACATGAGGCGGGCCAGGGCGGCCAACCTTTCCATCATCCCCACCACCACCGGCGCGGCAAAAGCAGTGGCGCTGGTCCTGCCCGAGCTGAAGGGCAAAATCAACGGCTTTTCCATGCGGGTGCCCGTCCCCACCGTTTCAGTGGTGGACCTGGTTGTGGAGCTCTCGCAGCAGGTGACGGTGGATGACATCAACGCCGCGCTGAAAGAAGCTGCGGAAGGCTATTTGAAGGGGATCATGGACTACTGTGAACTTCCCCTCGTGTCCTCCGACTTCAAGGGAGACAAACACTCTGCGATCATCGATGCCCTTTCCACAATGGTTATCGGCGGCAATACAGCCAAAATTATTGCCTGGTATGACAACGAGTGGGGTTATTCCGAGCGCGTAGTGGACCTGCTGCAGTACATGATTGCCAAAGATAAATAGGAGTCCATGCCTCTGAGGCGGCAGCATTAAGGAAAAAAATCTTTTTTTGGTGTCATTCTGAACGCTAGTGAAGAATCTGGTTTTAGATCCTTCGCTGCCGCTCAGGATGACAATAATGTCCAGGATGACATCGTGTGAAGCCTGTTATCAGGATAGAGCCAGCTGTGGATATAGAGGGTTTGAGCAAAAACCTGGCAAAAAGAATATGGCGTAAAGTTTTTATTCCGGGAGAAAGCGCTGCAGAATAAAGACAGTTACCATCCGGGTCCGGAGCCGCTGGCGCGGAAAATACGAGCGCAGGGCAGCCGGGCGGGGAGGGGCTGGCCTGTTTTGCAGCGTTTTGCAGAGATTATGGAAGGGAAGTGTCGTGAGAGTGGCTAAAAAAACCGTGCGGGACATCGACGTAGCTGGCAAGCGGGTCCTGGTAAGGGTTGACTTCAACGTCCCCCTGGACAAGAACGGCCAGGTTGCGGACGACACCAGGATTGTCGAGGCGCTTCCGACGATTAACTACCTGATCGAACAGAAAGCCAAAGTGATCCTTGTATCTCACCTCGGCCGGCCAAAAGGAACTGTTGACGAGAAATATAAAATGGACCCCATTGCCAAAAAGCTGTCCGTGCTGCTCGGCAGGGACGTGATCAAAGTCGACGAGTGCGTGGGTGACCTGCCGCGGGCAGCCATCGACCTGATGCAGGGCGGAGACGTAATCATGCTGGAGAATGTCCGCTTCCATGCCGAAGAAGAGAAGAACGACGAGAAATTCTCCCGGCAGCTGGCCGACCTGGCCGACATCTTTGTCAACGACGCCTTCGGCACAGCGCACCGCGCCCACGCCTCCACGGCGGGCGTAACCGAATTTCTGCCTTCAGTGGCAGGCTTTTTAATGGAAAATGAGATTGATGTTTTGGGCCGGCTTTTAGCCCACCCGGAGCGGCCCTTCGTGGCCATCCTCGGCGGAGCAAAAGTCTCCGATAAAATTGCGGTCATCTCAAACCTGCTCGACATTGTGGACACAATGATTATCGGCGGCGGGATGTCCAACACCTTTCTGCAGGCGCAGGGTTATGACGTCGGCAAGTCGCTGCTGGAAATGGACAAGGTCGAACTGGCCAAGAACCTGCTGGTTGAGGCCAAAAACAAGGGAGTCAAGCTTTTCCTGCCCGTAGACGTGGTCGTGGCACCAGGTGCTGCGCCGAATGTCCAGCAAAAAATTGTCCCCGTCGACCAGATCCCGGCTGAATGGATGGCCCTTGATATCGGGCCGGAAACCGTGGCGCAGTTCACCGAAGCGCTGAAAAATGCCAATACCATAGTTTGGAACGGCCCGATGGGCGTATTTGAAATGACACCCTTCGCCAAAGGGACCGAGGCGATCATGCACGCCCTGGCCCAGAGCAAAGGCACCACCATTGTCGGGGGTGGGGACTCCGCCGCTGCCGTGAAAAAAGCCGGCGTGGCGGAAAAGATCACCCATATTTCCACCGGCGGCGGCGCTTCCTTGGAATTCCTGGAGGGCAAAGTCCTCCCCGGCGTCGAAGCCTTGATGGATAAATAATGGTGCCAGTTGTTGACTTATCGTTTTGTTGACTAACTCCCAAAGGGAAGCAAGGGGACGTTCTTTTTGCTTCCATAAATATCTTGTAAATCCTGACCTGGAGGAGGCGGATAAAATTGAGTTTACGCAAG
>CAYNIY010000070.1:0-7157 GCA_964397525.1 uncultured Eubacteriales bacterium | reverse complement strand
TTATGAACGCCCCCGGTTTCCGCCGGGGGTGTATTTATTTTGGTTTTAGACGATAATATTACCAGGAAATTCCCAGAAGGGGATGACACGTGTTTTGTCGAAGTAAAAATATTCTGTAGTAAACTATCGGGAGATTAAACATGAAGAAACAGACAGTGGGAAGCATAACCTTTGTTGTTTCCCTGGTAATATTTTTTTTCATATCCAATTCCCTGGCTTTTGGGTACGTCTTTCACCGCATGGGGTATGACGAAGGCTTCCGCTTCGAAAACGGCGCCCATGTGAAGAGCGATGTGCTTGACCAGTATGTTGATTACGTGGCCGGGCAGAGCGGTTACAAGATCGCCGTGGTCGGCGATTCGGTAGTCCAGGGGGCCGGCGTGGCAGACAGGGATCAGACTGTCACCACTCACCTGCAGGACGAACTGCGGGGCAGTTATCTGAGAACGGCCCGGGTTTTTAATTTCGGCCTGCCGGGCGGGCGCCCCGCGGACCTCTACATGATGGTGAAAAAACTGCATGAGGCCAAAGCGGTGCAGCTGGTTGTGGTCAACATATCCTACCCCTTCTTTTCCACGGAAATGACCAGGACGCCGCTCCTCTATTTCAAAGTCTGGTCACCCGGCTTATCCAGTGAGGAGCGAACAGAACTCAAGGTCCCCGAGGTCAAGACAGCCCCGCAGCCTGACCAGGCAGTGGCTGCTGAAACCGGCGGTGTTTCTGAATTCGAAAAGGCAATTCAAAAAACGGTCAGCCAGTACTGGACGGTTTACTGCTTCAGGCAGGAACTGAACAGGTATTTGTTTGGCGGCCAGCCGGCGGTCATGGCCAAGGCTTATCTTGACCTGACCCTGAATGGCAGGACACCTGTTCTGGAGCAGCCGGCGGAGCCGGTATTGGAAGAGTTGGAAGAAGGGCCCCTTTCAGAAAAGGATAAACCGGAAAACAAGTACAAGGTATGGTACAGTTTCCCCTGGAGCGCCCAGGACCAGGAACACCTGAGAAATGTTTTTAACATCACTGAAAATGACAACGTTAACTTTAAATATTACCGGCTTCTCTGTGCCTACCTGGCAGAAAGCGGCACACCCGCCGTGATTTTCATGAGCCCGGTTAACCACAGCTTAATGCAGCAGTACCAGCTGCTGGACTATAATTCCTATCATGACAAAACCTACTTGATCAGGCAGGCAGCGGAGGAGAGCGGTATTGCCTTTTTAAATTACCAGGAGGCGGTTTCTCCGGAGCTTTTTCACGATTCCATGCACCTCCTGGATGAGGGCAACACCGCCGTCGCCAAACTCTTGAACCGGGACCTGCGGCCCGTGATTGAAGGAGCAGGGGCGCAATGATTTTCAACACTTGGGTATATGGCGTTTTTCTGGCCTCTTTTTTTCTGCTGTACTGGACGGTTGTCCCGCCGAAAGGGCGCACCATCGCCCTCCTGTCGGCAGGACTGGTCTTCTACACCTATTACCTGCCCGTGCACACCATTATGATCGCTGCGCTGATCCTGGTTACTTACGGCTTAGGCGCTGCCATCACCAGGCTGCAGGCGCCGGAGACTGCTGTAAAAGGTTTTTTCAACGCGAAAAACGTATTTATCCTGGCTGTGGCGATCTGTGTGGGTGTCCTGGCCTACTATAAATACCTCGGGCTGCTGGCAGCCACTTTTGATGGCTTGGTGCTTTTGCTGCGGCGGGGTAATCCTTACCAGCTGCCGGACATTGTCATTCCGCTGGGCCTGTCTTTTTTTGTTTTTGAATTCGTCCACTACCTGGCCGAGATCTACAAAGGGGCCGCTCCCAGGGCCAGCCTGACTGAATATGCCGCTTTCGGGCTCTTTTTCCCCACCCTGGTAGCCGGTCCGATCAAGCGGTTTCAGCCTTTCCTGGAGCAGCTGCGCAGCCCTGCTGCCTTTAAAACGGAATACCTGAGTGAAGGACTGTTCCGCATTCTCACCGGGCTGGGCAAAAAAGTGATCATCGCCGACAGCATGGTGCATTTTACCGGGCCGCTGGCAAACCCGCTGTCTGCATCCGGTGCTGACTATTGGGTGGCAGTATATGCTTTCGCCATCAAAATATATTTTGATTTCTCCGGCTACTCCGACATTGCCATCGGCAGCGCCAAACTATTGGGCATCCAGGTGCCGGAAAACTTTAACTGGCCTTACCACCAGCAGAATATAGCTGCCTTCTGGAACAACTGGCACATGTCCCTGAGCAGCTGGATCAAGGATTACCTGTATATCCCGTTGGGCGGCAACAGGGGGACGCTGCTCTTCGCGGTCAGGAACCTTCTGATCGCCATGGCCCTGTGCGGCCTTTGGCACGGCGCCGCCTGGAACTTTGCATTCTGGGGACTCTATCACGGTATCGGCTTGAGTTTTTACAGAATTTACAGGAAGAAGGGCACCGCCTTCATAGATCTTGTCGAGAGGCTGCCGGTGCCGCTGACAAAGACGTTATCAATAGCGCTTACATTCCATTTTGTCTGCATTGGCTGGGTTTTTTTTGCCACTGATTTGGACAAGTCGTTTGTATTCCTGGGCGCGCTTTTTTAATTCCTGGAATCTAAGATCATGGTGGTGAATTTTCATTGAGCAGGGTTGTTATTACAAATATTTTGAAAGCATTTATCCTGATTGTAATCGTGATCCTGATCGTGCTTTTCAGCACCGGCCAGGAATCAAAATTTATCTATACCGACTTTTAAAAACCCGGTTTTTTCAGGCCATATTCAGGCCGGCGGCATCCAGTGGGCAGCCGCTTTTCTCAAAAAGAGACAATTCTTGACAACCTTAATTTGTGCACATATACTTAATCGTGTGAACCATTCAATGACATAATAATGTCTGGCAGGAGGAAGAAAGTGGAACAGCCAAACAAAAAAGAATTCTTTACCCGTCTGGAAGGTGTCCTGATGGAAATAGGCCGGCGGATGCACGTCGAGTTGGACGCGCACATGACTGCCGGCATTACCGGCAGTCAGTTTTTTGTTCTGCAGAAGATTAACTCCAAGGGCAGGATGACGGTTTCAGAAGTGGCGGAAAAACTATCGGTATCCTTAAGCGCCATTACTGCTCTGGTCGACAGGCTGGTCCTGGCCGGGTTGGTTGTCAGGGGCCGCGATGAGCAGGACAGGCGGCTGGTTTGGCTGGAAGCCACCGATCAGGGCAGGGAGATACTGGGGAAATGTATCGAGAGCAGGAGGCAGGTAGCAGTAAAGTATTTTGGCGTGCTGACGGAAGCTGACCTGCAAAAACTGCTGGAAATATATGAAAAAGTGCTGGCAACGATGAAAGCGGAAGAAAAACACAGATAGGCTGCAGTTCATTGCAATAACATAGTGATATCCGGTTTATGCATTTGTTTTGAAAGAAACAGTTTAAAGGGGAGAAACCGGGCTTGAAAAAATTGCTAATCATCACTGCTGCCGGCCTGCTGTTGGCGGCAGCAGCCTTGCTGGCCGGCTGCGGTGCAGACAATGGCAGCAAAAAAAGCGGCAGCGGGTATAATGCTGTATTCATAGCGACAGCCCGGTTCGGAGTGCTGGACGGCGGAACAGTGCTCAGCGGCAAGCTTGAAGCGCTGCATGCTGCTGACGTGGTACCCAGAACGGCGGGGAAGGTAGCGGCCGTTTATGTGGACATTGGTTCAGACGTGGCAGCGGGAGACCTGCTGCTCAGTCTTGACGCGACTGACCTCGAGGCTCTGGTGGAGCTGAACGCAGCCCAGCTGGAAAGAGCCAGGAATTCAGATTTGCCCGCCCAGGTAAACATGGCAGAATTCAACCTGGCTAATTCCGGGGCGCTGCTGAAAACCACTGAGGCGGATTACCGGAGGTACCAGCAGCTTTACGGCACCGGCGCTGTTTCCAGCCAGCAGCTTGAGCAGGCGGAAAGGCAGTACCTGCAGGCCAAAGCGTCCCATGAGAGCGCACAAAAAGCCTTGGACATTCTGCTGGACGCTACTGTTCCCGAAACAATCAGACAGTACGAGGCCCAGCTGAAGAAGGCCCAGGCTGAATTTGAGAATACGATGGTCAAAGCGCCCTTTAGTGGGGTGATTACAGCGAGGAGCGTCAACCCGGGCGAGATGGTCAGCCCAACCGTGCCGGTAATTTCCCTGGCTAACCTGGATACTGTCGTAGTCCAGGCAGATGTAAGCGAAGGGCAGGTAAACAGGATCCAGGCCGGGCAGGAATTAGAGGTCAGGGTGAAGTCAGTGCAGGAAGAACCGTTTACCGGGACTGTCACCAATGTAGCCCAGGCGGCCAGTATCGTATCCAAAGCCTACCCGGTTAAAATACAGGTTGCAAATCCCCTGCACAATCTTAAACCAGGCATGCTGGCAGAAGTTGTTCTGAGCGCCGGTGATGAGGAAGGCATTATCATTCCGGCGGAAGCACTGTTGCAGGATGAAAGCGGCAGCTTTGTGTGGGTGGTAAATGAAGGCGTTGTAACCAGGCGCAGCGTCACCGCCGGGCAGACGGACGGCAGCCATGTGATCATCAACTCCGGCCTTACGGAAAGCGAGGCTGTGGCAGTAACAGGCACAGATTCTTTGCAGGACGGCATGAAATTAAGCGTGCAGGATTGATCCGGCGCCTGTGATGGGGAGATAAACCATGAAAAATAAAAAAATACTCTTCCTGGTATTTGGCCTGATGGTCATCATAATGGCTGCGGTGACCTCTGTCTACTGGTATAACAGCAGCCATTACGTGGATACTGAAGATGCCAGGGTGGACGGGACGATCGTCAAGGTGAGCCCGCAGATCTCCGGACGGATTTCCGAAATGAACGTGGCGGAAGGGGATGACGTTAAGCAGGGGGCGATTATCGCCCGCCAGGTCGATTATCAATTAACGTCTGGTCTGAATCTGGATCTGGCCGTGGTTAAATCTCCGATCACCGGTACAGTGATTAAAAAGATCGGTAATGTCGGCGAGATCGGCACGCCGGGTTCCCCAATAGCCATGGTGGCCGACCTGAAAAGCCTTTATATTACAGCAAATATCGAGGAAACCGAACTTAACAGGGTGAAGCAGGGACAGAATGTGGATTTTACCATTGACAGCATCCCCGGAGTGGATTTCAGCGGGCAGGTGCACTCCATCGGAGACGCCACCGTCTCGACATTTTCACTGCTGCCCTCGCAAAACACGAGCGGTAACTTCACCAAGGTTATACAGCGGGTCCCGGTTAAAATCAGCATCAAGAGCTACCAGGGGCAGCGCCTGCTGCCCGGTATGAACGCCGCTGTCCGTATATATATAAAATAGGGGGAGCTGGCTGTGCAGAAGCCAAACAATACCAGCCCGCCGGCAGCAGGGGGAAAGATCCCCATGGCAGCCCTGCTGACCCTGATCATAGGAGCTTTCATGGCCATCCTGGACGGCAGTATCGTCAACGTTGCCCTGCCGAGAATGATGGCCATCTTCGGTTCTACCGCTGACCAGATCCAGTGGGTACTGACCGGTTACATGCTGACCACCGGTGTGGTGATTCCGATCACCGGTTACCTCAGCGACCGTTACGGCGGTAAAAAAATTTACGTTTTATCACTGGCTGCCTTCACTGCAGGCTCAGCACTGTGCAGCCTGGCCTGGAGCAATAACTCCCTGGTAGCAGCCAGGGTGATCCAGGCCGTCGGCGGCGGCATGATGATGCCGGTGAGCATGGCCATGATCTACCATATCGTACCAAGGGAAAAGATCGGCATGGCCCTAGGCATCTGGGGTGTTACCGCCATGGTAGCCCCTTCCATCGGGCCGACCCTGGGCGGCTACCTGGTCGACAATTTCAGCTGGCAGTGGATTTTTACCATAAACATTCCTATTGGTATTGCAGCCGTTTTTCTGTCCATGGCCATCCTCGAAGAAACTCCGGTCAAATCAGGCCTGAAGGCAGATTTTCCTGGCATCATATTGTGTGCGGCCGGCTGCTTCGCCCTGCTGCTGGCTCTCAGCGAAGGGCAGGACAAGGGCTGGACTTCACTCTACATCGTCAATCTTTTTATCTTCTCCGGCTTTACCCTGGCCCTCTTTGTGATCTGGGAGCTGATCACCGACCAGCCCATGCTGGATATCCGCCTGCTGAAAAACATCACCTTTGCTGCCAGCCTGGTATGCGTCAGCATTGCCACCATCGGCTTGTTTTCCGTCATTTTCCTGATTCCACTCTTTGTCCAGAACGTGCAGGGCTTAACCCCGCTGCAGACCGGCCTGCTGATGATGCCGGCGGCTTTTGCCTCGGGCATTATGATGCCCATCAGCGGTAAACTCTTTGACGAGATCGGCGCCCTGCCCCTGTGTCTGGTCGGGTTGACGGTGACCGCAATTACAACCTTTCAGCTGCACACTATCACCTATGACATCAGTTACAGTGAGCTGCAGATGACCCTGATCATAAGAGCGCTCGGGCTGGGGCTGTGCATGATGCCGCTGACGACAGCTGGTATGAACACCATCCCCCACTTCCTAATCGGCAGGGCTTCGGCTATGGGGAACCTGGTCAGGCAGATCTCCGCTTCTTTCGGTATTGCCTACCTCACCTATGTGATGCTGCACCGGCAGGAATACCACGCTGCCGTAATTGCTGACTCGGTAAGCTGGACCTCACCGGCAGCCGGTGTCATGCAGCAGCTGCAGGGACTGCTTGCACAAGCAGGCTACAGCCCGCAGGGCGCGGCCGGTATACTGAACGGTTTGGTGCTTAGGGAGGCCCTTATCCGGGGTTTGGCAGACGCTTTCGTTGTCAGTACGGTGATTATCGTCATTGCCATCCCTTTCGTTTTCCTCCTGGGCAAGAAGCGGGTTGAAAAACAGCGGGTGCTGCAATACCAGCGTTATGCCCACCTGGCTCCCCCCGGGGGGCCGCCGGGAGGCGCGCCAGGCGGGGGCGGACCTCCCGGAGCGAAGCCGGGCAGCTCCGGAATGCCGGGATCGGCGGAGGCTTAACCCAGAAAGCAAAGGGACGTTCTTTTTGCTTCCCTGGTCGGCTAAAGCCGACCCTACAGAAGGACCGACGCAGCATCATATATACGTTTTCTCGGTGTCATTCTGAACGCTAGTGAAGAATCTTGGTTTGAGATCCTTCGCTTGCGATCAGGATGACATCGCTGATGTTGCCAAGCAGGTAAGTGGACACA
>CAYNIY010000069.1:2607-7496 GCA_964397525.1 uncultured Eubacteriales bacterium | reverse complement strand
TGGGTAAAACGGAAAATGTTATCAATGAACAATAATGTGTCGGCGCCTTCTTCATCACGGAAGTACTCAGCCAGGCACAGTCCTGTCAGGGCCACCCGCAGGCGGGCTCCCGGCGGCTCGTTCATCTGGCCGAACACCATGGTCATTTTTTCCAGAACGCCGGACTCTGTCATTTCACGCAACAGGTCATTGCCTTCACGTGTACGCTCGCCTACACCCGCGAACACTGAGATGCCGCCGTGGTGCGTGGCGATGTTGTTGATTAACTCCTGAATAACAACGGTCTTGCCCACTCCGGCGCCGCCGAACAGTCCGATCTTGCCGCCTTTGAGGAAGGGAACCAGCAGGTCAACAACCTTGATGCCGGTTTCCAGCTGTTCCGTCTTGGTTGACTGGTCAACCAGCAGCGGAGCAGGGCGGTGAATGGGATAGCGCTTGTCGCTTTCAATGGGTCCTTTGCCGTCGATGGGCTCACCAAGGACATCAATAAGCCTGCCCAGGGTCAGCTTGCCAACCGGAGCGGAAATAGGAGCACCTGTGTCCACCACTTCCATGCCCCTGACCAAACCGTCAGTCGCGGACATGGCCACACTGCGAATGGTGTTATTGCCCAGGTGCTGGGCCACTTCCAGAGTCAGGTTAAACTTGCGGCCAAACATATCTTCCTTGTCGCTCGTAATTTTGATAGCGTTAAAAATTTCTGGGACCTGGCCGGGCGGAAAACGCACGTCCACCACGACGCCGATAACCTGTACAACTTGACCAACGTTCATTCGCTTCGCTTACCTCCTTCGCAACATTTTACTCCAGGGCTGCCGCTCCACTGCAGATCTCGGAAATCTCCTTGGTGATCACAGCCTGACGGGCCCGGTTCATGACCAGCGTTAAATTGTCAATCATTTCATCTGCGTTCTTAGTCGCATTGTCCATGGCTGTCATCTGAGCGCTGTAGAAACCGGCTTTTGTCTCTAAAAGGCCCTGGTAAATGGCGTTCTCAATATATTTCGGCAACAGTTCGGCCAGCACCGCTTCTGCGGAAGGCTCATAAATATAGTCTACTTTCTTGGTCTCGCCTTCCCCTTCTTCTGCGGGTGGTTCAGCCGGCAGCAGCTTGACCATCATCGGTGTCTGCACCATTACGTTTACGAACTGGCTGTAAATCAGATATACCACGTCATATTCTTCTTTAGAATACTTGTCAACAACGAAGGAGACAATATCCCTGGCCGAAGCGTACTTGATATTATCACCCAGCCCGATGTACTCCTTGGCGATATTATAACCGCGGCGCTGGAAAAAATCGCGGCTTTTACGACCCACGACAATAAGGCTGGCATCCGCACCTGAACCCTTAATTTCCTGGGCTGCCTTCCTGATAACATTGCCGTTGAAGCCGCCGCAAAGTCCCCGGTCAGCCGTCATGATAATGAAAGCCACTTTTTTCGGCTCGCGCACTTCAAGCAGCGGGTGACTAGCCCCGCCGGAGGCCACAGCTACCCGGCCCAGTACGCCCTGTATCCGCTTGGAATAAGGCCGCGCTGATATAACCGATTCCTGTGCCTTGCGCATTTTTGCCGCCGAAACAGCTTTCATCGCTTTGGTGATTTGTTGAGTGCTCTTAATACTCTTAATCCGGCGCCGGAGATCTCGTAAATTTGCCATTTAAATACTTCACCACCTTTAAAGTGGATATCCAATCCGGTCGTCAGCCGTCGGACGTCAGTTTATAGGAAGCTGACTTGGCAGTTTCTTTCTATCCTGGCGTTTTGTTTCTGAGGGCTGACATTTAAATTACAGTCCGCGAGCGCTTTTAAAACCTGCTTTGAAATCATCGAGCGCTGCGAGCAGTTCTGTTTCAATGGTTTTCAGCTCGCCGGTCGCCCGAATGGCTTCGCCGATAGCTGGCTTGTTCGCCTTCATAAACTTCAAAAGCTCTGCTTCAAAAGGCTGAACCATTTCTACCGGCATATCATCCAGGTAACCCCTGGAAGCTGCAAAAATGCTCATGACCTGGTCTTCAATCGGCATGGGCACGTACTGGCCCTGTTTTAAGAGTTCCACCATGCGCTCACCACGGGTCAGCTTGGCCAGAGTCGATTTGTCCAGGTCGGAGCCGAACTGGGCAAAGGCGGCCAGTTCGCGGTACTGGGCAAGGTCAAGACGCAGGCTGCCGGCAATCGATTTCATGGCCTTTACCTGAGCGGCGCCGCCAACCCGGGATACTGAGATACCCACGTTAACCGCGGGGCGTACGCCGGCGTAAAAGAGGTCGGGCTCCAGGAATATCTGGCCGTCTGTGATGGAAATAACGTTTGTCGGAATATATGCTGAAACGTCACCCGCCTGGGTCTCAATGATCGGCAGGGCGGTCATGGAACCGGCGCCCAGGTCATCCGAGAGCTTGCAGGCACGCTCCAGTAGCCGGCTGTGCAGGTTAAATACGTCGCCCGGATATGCTTCACGTCCGGGAGGCCGGCGCAGCAGCAGGGAAAGTTCACGATAAGCTGATGCCTGTTTGGAAAGGTCATCGTAAACAATCAGCACGTGTTTGCCTTGGGCCATGAATTCCTCGCCCATGGCGGCTCCCGCAAAGGGAGCGATATAGAGCAGGGGAGCCGGGTCAGCTGCGGTAGAGGACACGATAATGGTATAATCCATCGCGCCTGTGTCAGTCAACCGCTGCAGCACGTTAGCCACAGTGGATTGCTTCTGTCCCACAGCGACGTAAATGCAGATCACGTCTCCGCCTTTTTGGTTAATGATCGCGTCGACCGCGATAGCAGTCTTGCCTGTCTGGCGGTCGCCAAGGATAAGTTCACGCTGGCCGCGGCCGATGGGAATCATGGAGTCGATAGCCTTGAGCCCCGTCTGCAGCGGCTGGTGCACGGACTTCCTAAAGATAACACCTGGAGCGATTTTTTCAACCGGGCTGAATTTATCGCTTTTAATGGGCCCCTTGCCATCCAGCGGCTGTCCCAGAGGACTTACCACACGGCCGATCAGGCCGTCTCCTACTGGTACAGACACGATCCGGCCGGTGCGCTTGACGGTGTCACCTTCCTTGATGTGCTTGTAAGGACCGAGAATAACGCAACCGATGTTGTCTTCTTCCAGGTTAAGAGCCATCCCGAAAACGCCACCCGGGAATTCAAGCAGCTCCATGGACATACATTCGGTTAAACCGTAAATACGGGCGATGCCGTCACCGATCGTGATAACGGTACCTACGTCGGTCATCTCGATCTGGGCCTGGTACTTATCTATCTGCTGCCGGATAATCGAGCTGATTTCTTCAGGTCGCAAATTCATCTACTGGTTTCACCCCTATCTAGTTAACTTATTGCCTTAAGGCTCTCTTTCATGGAAGCCAATCTGGTCTTGACACTGCCGTCTATAATTTTGTCCCCCATACGAACCACAACCCCGCCAATAACGGACGGGTCTACGGTGAAAGAGGTCTGCACTTTTTTGCCAGCCAGCTTGCCCAGAAGTTGGTTCAGATCACCCTTTTCCTTGTCGTTCAAATCTACCGCTGAAGTGATCTCAGCTGCTACGATGTTCCGGCCGGTATTGGCCAGAGCGACAAACTCGGCCACAATATCCGCAAAATATGTCTCGCGGCGGCGGTCTACCAATAAGGCAAGGAAGTTACCTGTTATATCAGAGATTTTTCCTTCAAACAACTTGGCTAATGTTTCTTTTTTAGCAGCAGGGGTTATCTGGGGGTGGTAAAGCAATCTTTGCAGATCGGGGCTCTCTTCAATGACCTTTTCGACCGCTGTAAGTTCACCTTCTACCACGTCCACCATATTTTTTTCTAAACCTTTTTCTTCTGAGGCAATCTCATACAATGCTGCTGCATAACGCCTCGCTACAGGCCCCCTCATTGTAATTCCCCTGCCTCTTTAATGAAGTCATCAATCATGCCGCGCTGAATGTCTTCAGACATGGTCTTGTTAATGATTTTACCGGCAACCAATACAGACAGTGATGCCACCTGCTCACGCAGTTCTGTAACAGCTTTAAGTTTTTCGCGTTCAATTTCAGCGAGCGCGGTTTCCTTCAGCTTCCCTGCCTCATTCTTTGCATTACCAATAATTTCTGAAGCCTGATCTTCGCCTGCCTTGGTAGCCTTCTGAATAATTTCCTGGGTTTGTTCCCGGGCACGCCGCATTTCAGCCTCATATCCGGCTTTGAGCTGTTCCGCTTCCTGCCTTTCCTGTTCGGCGGCAGCAATACTATTGGCAATATGATCGGAACGATCTGCCAGCATTTTGGTTAAAGGTTTGAAAGCCACCAGGCGCAAGAATATTACTAATATTATAAAGTCAGCTATCTGCGCAAGTATTGTTGCGTTAAACTCTAACCCCACTAATGATCTCCCTCCTTCCACAGCTTGTGGACAAAAGGAGGCTTAGCGTCAGACGGCAGTTGGATTTAGCAGTTGGATTAAAGGAATTCGGCGAGTAGCCGAATTCCTTTAAAATTTGTTTAGTGCTGCCAAGATAATCACACAGTAATGATAAAAATTGCATGATAAATTATTTGATTATCCCCCTACTAAAACCACTCCCGCTACACTACGCCTTTTTTGCCATGACAAATAACTTTTTATTAACCAATCTTACCTATGAGCATGAAAGCGATAACAACACCAATGATGGGCATAGCTTCGATCAGACCAACCGAGATAAACATAAGGGTCATAATGTTGCCTTTTGCCTCCGGCTGACGAGCAATACCACTAACCGCCGCACTGGAGACTAATCCGTCACCAATACCAGCGCCCAGAGCTGCGAGACCCACCGCTAAAGCTGCACCTAAAGCTGCACCTGCTCCTATTTCCATTCATTTCCCCCCCTTTCAAAATAAAATTTAAATGCAATGGC
>CAYNIY010000069.1:0-2507 GCA_964397525.1 uncultured Eubacteriales bacterium | reverse complement strand
TCTTCAATAATAGTAATTGGCAGGAAAAACACGAATGGCTTGAGGTAGTGCTTGAAGTAGCCCAAACCTTTGTACCTGATCCCGAAGATGTAGATTAATAAGAAGGTGCACAATGCCAGACCCAGGTTGGTGTTATAGTCGGCCGTCGGTGAACTCAGAGTAGGAACAAGGCCAATCAGGTTAGAGAACAGAATAAACATAAAATAAGTGACTACAATGCTTAATAAAGCCGCGCCTTTTTTAGGATCCATGTTATCGTTGACCAAGCCCCTGATGAACTCCCAGATCATCTCCAGAACATTTTGAGCCCCTGTTGGCTTACGCATGCTCATGCTTCGTGTGGCCATGAAGCCAAACAGCAACACCACTGCCATGACAATCCAGGTCATGATCAGGGTTTTCGGGTTAAAAGCCAACTCTGTGTTGCCAACAGTCAAATGCCAGGCGCCACTGTGCGGCCACCCCCAAAAATTCAGAAGTTCTTCTACATGCTCTAAACTCATCATAATTTTTTCTCACCCCTTTCTCAATAAGCTTTTTATTTATTCTATAGAGTTGGCCTCTCCGGCTTCCGATCAGAAACGCCCATGGACAGGGCAAAGGCTCCCAGGGTAAAAATCAGAGGAACAATAAAAAAACCCGCTCCAGTAGCATAAATATTAATCCACTGGGTCCGGGCAACATAGAACAGCACTGCGAACATTATGGAAAGGCGCAGGGCGAAACCGGCTTTCATATTGGCGTTCGCCTTGGGCGGCGCCATACATACAATGGCGCGCAGCCTTCTGCCCATAAAATAAGCATTCCACATGCCCACAGCTACTCCCACCAGAAAGCCCCAGACAACGGAGTCTTCCGGCCGCAATAACAAAACAAGGCAGAGAAATGCCATGATGAAGGCAGATATTTTTAATGTTCTGGCCAGTAAACCATCAAAATCCCAGTCGCGCACTAACCCTACTCCCTCTCAAAAAACCCCATCAGTGTTTTATAGACACCTATGACCCCCACGGCAAGTCCAACCAGCACACCTGCAAGCAGGAACCATGGCCCGGTGGCGAATATGCCATCCAGGTATTTACCCCCGTAGTAGCCCAGCAGCACGGTTACAGACATTTCCACACCAATGGTAGTGGTCACTGCAAGCGCCTGCAGCGCGCTGTTCGGGGGCTTTCTATTTTTATCTTTTTCATCTATATCTTTTTTTTCAGTCATACCGAAGGAAGCCTGTGATTAAGTTTTTGGATACATTGTACAAAGACATGTAAATGCAGATTCTTTGATAGATTCTACAAAAAAATTATTATTCCTCTAACGGTGTAATAATTTATTGCAAAAATTTTTATCCTGTCAGCAGCGGGGACGGGGATGAAACTCATCAGGCTTTTTGTTTGAAAGGCCGGACCAAAACATTATCGCCTGGGCAATCCTTTGAGACGCTTGCCCGTCACCATATGGATTAACGGCGGCCGCCATCTGGTTATAAAAAACCTTGCTGTCCAAAAGCCTCCTGGCCTCAGATGCTACTTTTTCCCGGCCGGTGCCGACCAGTGAAACCGTGCCGGCTTCCACCGCCTCGGGACGCTCGGTGGTATTGCGCAGCACAAGCACCGGTCTGCCAAGTGACGGGGCCTCCTCCTGGATGCCGCCTGAGTCGCTCAGCACCAGATAAGAACGGCTGATCAGGTTGACAAATGGCTGGTAATCCATCGGCTCAATCAGGTGCACCCCGGCCAGGCCGCCAAGCTCTTCTTCCACCACGCTGCGTACTGCCGGATTCTTGTGCACGGGAAAGACTACTTCCACATCGGGGTAACACTCCACGACGCCGCGCAGGGCACGGTATATTTCCCGCATCGGCTCGCCCAGGTTTTCCCTGCGGTGGGTTGTGACCAGCAGCACCCTGCGGCTGCTGTAATCAATCGCGTTCAGGACATCATCGTCAAAATGGTAGTCCGCCTGCACGGTTGCCAGCAGAGCATCAATAACTGTATTCCCGGTAACATAAATCATATCGGGGGAAACCCCTTCATCAAGCAGGTTTTTTCTCGCGGTTGCCGTGGGGGCGAAATTGATATCGGCCAGCACCCCGGTCAGGTGCCGGTTGATCTCCTCCGGAAAGGGGGAGAACTTATCACGGGTCCTGAGCCCGGCTTCGACATGTCCCACAGGGATCTGCAGGTAGTAAGCGGCCAGGGCAGCCACAAAAGTGGTAGTGGTATCACCATGCACAAGCACCAGGTCCGGTTTTTCCTCCTGAAAAACCTGTTGCAGGCCGGAAAGGGCCCGGGCGGTGATATCAAAAAGATTCTGCCCCTGCTGCATAATATTCAGGTCATAGGCAGGATTGATGTTAAATAACGACAGCACCTGGTCCAGCATTTCCCTGTGCTGGGCCGTGACGGCTACCCGGCAGCTGATGATTTCCGGGTATTTCTCAAGTTCTTGGACCAGAGGCGCCATTTTAATCGCTTCGGGCCTGGTTCCGAATACAGCCAATATTTTTA
>CAYNIY010000068.1:0-7597 GCA_964397525.1 uncultured Eubacteriales bacterium | reverse complement strand
GGTGAACGAATATTATTGTAAAGAGATAAAGGCATACTTTGAGCAAAAACCAGAAATCCTGCAAAAAATTGCTGCCAAAATTACGGAAATTATTCTCAGTCACCAGGGTATGACGGCAGCAATAAAATGGGGAAAGCCAACTTTCACGATAAACAATGATTTTCATCACTGGATTTGTGCGGTCCAGATTTTGAAAAACAATGTCTCGTTGATATTTCATTTTGGTGGATTATTGCGTGACGAGAAAAATAGTTTGATTGCCGGTACCAGCAAGTTTTTAAGAAAGATTGAATATGATAGTTTTGACAGCATTGATGAAGTGGAAATACGGTCTTTAATACAAAAGGCTGTCGAAAAGCTGCCTTATTTTAAAGAAAACTGGAAAGAAATTAATAAAAGGGATTGATATTTGTTTATAAGGTGGGACGAAGGGACAGGTCCCTTGTCCACACAGTAATTTCGACAGACAGCGAAGGCGATGATATCAGAACCAGAAGCATTACCGGGAGCTGGAAGTGAAAGACAATTAAGCAGAACATTTTTATTGAATGGGCCAAGAAAAAATACACTGAGAAACAGCGGCTTGCTGCCATGATTCCTTTAGGCCCTTAGCTGTTGTAGGCCTAATATTTGCATTTTGGTCCAATCTATCTGTATTTCAAGAGGGCAAAGGCACACCGGCTCCGGTCATGCCAACCCAGAAATTAGTTCTGACCGGACCCTATCTTTGTAGTAGAAATCCGATGTCATTTGGTGTGTGCATTGAAGAGAAAGAACTGCAGGAGAAGGGTCCCTTTCATAATACCTCGGATATCAACTCGCTGATCACTGCCTGCAGCTGTTTGATGGTTTCCCTTTTTTGTTTATCATGCCTTTGTTTTTTCCCCAGGTTTGCCTGCAGGTAATCCCAAAAGGCCGAAGTCAGGTTGTTTTCGTTGATCTCAAAAATCAGGTTGGGGCTGCTCGTCTTGAATACAAACGCGCCCAGGTCTTCTTTCACATAAAGAGTATAACCTTCATGGCTTATTCTTTTTTTCAAAATGAGGTTGTAGTTTTCATATGTCTGGAGAAGCTGAACAATATTTTCAAGGTGAGCCTTATATTCTTCAGTTGTATAATACAGTCCTGCGAAGTCATCTATCCCCGTAAGGCCAAGCTCCACACGGCCTTTTTTTATTTCATCGGTTTCGGGCAGGCGGATTATTTCGTTATACTGATGATGTGCGATGTTGTTTCTGAATAATTCATTTTTTGTCAGGTAGTAGTTCCTGAGTCTCTTTTTGCGGTTGCTGTCCGTGCGCGCAAACATCGATGCCGCTGCAGCGGCTGGTAATGTTGCCGGCGACAGGTATTCTGCTTCAATAATAGTATTGGCTTCCTTTTTTTCGAATGATTCAATGGCGCTCAAATACTGTTCTTTGTCCCTTAAGGTATATATCCGCATCAGCGGCCGGCACAACTGGAAATAGGCGTTGAATTCTGCGGTGAGCGCGTCTACAGCCTTCAGGTCACGCACCAGGATATTGACGGCTTTGTCTGTCATGGTGTCAAGTGAAGTGGCGGTCAGTGCCGCCGCACCGGGGAAGAGGAAGATCGTCCTTTTGAAAATCCCGTCTCTTACTTTGGGATAATAATAAGGCTCGATGGCGCCGGTCATATAGAGCGGCATCCATTTGGCCAGGGCTTCGAGCAGCTCATCCAGGTTGCGGTTCAAGGTGTGAATAATCCTTATCCGGTTTCCCTTCACGATCACCTGCTTCAGCAGCTCTGCCCATTTTGCCATAAACAGAGTGTCTTCTGTCAGCCATTCCATCGATTCATCGCTGTGAAGAAGCAGCGTACCGGTCTTGTCTGATTCAAGGACGAGAGACAAAAAGTCCGCTACCGCGCATCTTTTGCCTTCATCACCGTAATGCAGGGATACATCAGGTAAATCCTGATCCGGTTTTGTTGACTGCGCCAGATCTTCATTGCATAGTGTGTTCTCCGGATGAATCTTGGATCTGTTATCCGGGAGATCTCCGCCGGGCATAGTTTCTTCGGGGGCATCGTCCTGTAGCCAGTGGTAAATCCGGTCTGCCGTCAGGTCAAGATCATTTAACAGCGCCGCGGGTTTCCCCAGGGCCTCCAGCAATGCTTTTATTTGATACTCTTCAAGGCACTGCCTGGTAAAATAAGCAGCCATTGTTCTGATGTAGTTGGCTTTTTTCGGTAGTTTCCTTTCTCCTCTGCGCAGCCTGCTGATGTGCGAGGCATCCAATGAAGTATGGAGGGAAAGCGCGCTGTTTGAAGTCCGTGTGATATTCATTAGAAAATCCAATTTATGACTGAAGTCCATTCCCGTCACCTCTTGGGTTAGTATACCAGAGTGATGGTTCTCCTACAATTGTTTTGACACGAATCGTGCCAAACTATTTGACAATGACAAATGATGCCGAAAAAGAAGTATTGCCTGGGTGTCATGTATAATGTATTACGAAACAGAAAACTTTTACGAGGAGGAAAAAAATTGCCCAAGAAACCGTTTGCACTCATCCTGGCGGCTGTCATGATTTTTGCGGTGTTTGGAGCACTGCTGCTGTCAGCTTTCGCCGGCGCTTCGGTGAGCGATCTGGTGTATGAAGACACGGCGGATACTGTGTCTTCTTTTGCATACCGCTCAGTTGAATACGCACCAATGGCATTGTTGGAATTTGAAACGGAATTATTCTACGAAGATTTTGAGAGTTATGACGAGAATGCTTATCCAAGCACGTTTACACTTCAATACAATGGGTCCGGCACAGCCGACCAGAAGGTTATCTCAACTGAAGCTTATGATGGTGTGACCGGAAAGGTATTTCAATTACAAGGTGTATCAAGCTGGGCCTCGGAACAATATGTGAGTTTACCGGCCTCAGTGCCCGAAAAACTTGTGATCGATGCCTACATCAAACCTGTGACAACTACCCGCAATGCCGAGCTGGCCTTGCGCAATTTAAGCTACGGTACCTGGGGAACGAGAATATCCAGTGTGTGGTTTGAAGGGGACGGCACAATTGTTGCGGTGCGAAACGGCAACGACGACGACAGGGTTGTTATCGGTTCATACACTGTTGGAAACTGGTATCGTGTTACTTTAGACAACAACGTCACTGATAAAACATATGACGTATATATTGACGGAGCCCTGACGGCTTCCGATATCCCCATGCACCCTTCCTTAACGCCGACGGAATTGAGCCTGATTGCTCATAATGTAGGTTTCAGTGCGGCTTATTTTGACAATGTCGGCATGTATACCGAACTGCCGGAATTTGAAAGAGAATTTAATATCGAAAGCGGTACAGGCACGGGCAGCGGCTGGATTTTTGCCGATTCTACGCTGACCATTACCGAAGACGGTGATATTCGTGTTTATGGCACAGGAGCATCCACTGCGAACAAAATCGTGGTCAGCACAGGGGTCACAGCAAATATTGTTCTTGATAATGTGAATATCAATGTCAGCGGCACCAGTAATGCCTGCGCTTTGGATATCCAGGGGACAGCTGTGATTGATGTCGATCTTGCTGCGGGTTCTGAGAATACTCTGCGCAGCGGCGAATATATGGCCGGCCTGCAGGTTGCGGATGGCGCTGTCGTGAATATCGGCACGGTGGTCAGCGGTTCGGGTACTCTGAATGCCTATGGCGGAAGTTACGCTGCCGGCATCGGCGGAGGTTACAGCCTCAGCGGCGGGGAGATAGTGATTAACGATGGCAACATAAATGCCACCGGCGGATACGGCGGCGGTTCAGGCATCGGCAGCGGAATTTTGGATGGTGATGGCTGTGATATAACCATCAACGCTGGCGTAGTAAATGCCTACGGCACTGACAGTGGAGCGGGCATCGGCAGCGGCTATTATGGTGACGTGGGCCGCATCATTATTCATGGCGGGATAGTTAACGCCTCCAGTACAGGAAACGAAGGCGCGTATTATGGCGGCTGCGGCATCGGCAGCGGTGACGAGGGCTATAACGGCGAAATTCTCATCGATGGAGGGACAATAACCGCCAGCGGCAAATATGACTGTCCCGGCATCGGCGGCTGCTACGGATCTACCGGCACTATCACCATCCGCGGAGCGGGCACAAATGTTACCGCCAGCAGCGGAGTATATGCGGCTGCCATCGGCGGCGGCTACGGCGATGGCGGCGGCGTCATCAACATCGAAGGCGGCACAGTTACAGCGAATGGCAGGTACAGGAGTCCGGGCATCGGCGATTATGATGACGGCACAACTGTGATCAATATCAGCGGGGGAACTGTGATTTCGAATGGCGGTTCTGAAGCCTGCGGCATCGGCAGCGGCTACCATTCCGATTTCAACCCTCTGCCCAGAATAAATTTCGACGGCGGCAGCCTGGCAGTCAGTCACGGCGCCTCTGCTTCGTATGACATTAATGCTAACCTGCGTACGACGACAGCAGATCCCTTCACGCAGGGCGGCACATTTGCTCCGTCTGCCGCTCAGGTCATCACCTTGAGCGGGGAGGCCACCGGGGTTTTCTATTATGATCGCAGCGGAGCGGCTGCAGACGATACTGTAATTACAGCAGTAAAAGCAAGTCCTGATGGTTATTTTGTGCTTGACCCGCCTGAAACAGATATGCAGATTGTCAGGCAGGGTGATGATTTGAGCTGGAAATATACGGCTGACGGCAGTGGGCCCGCGCTGTTTGGCGTTGGCGTGGACAGGACTTCTGATTCGGAGGCGGATGTAACAGTCAGGAGCGAGGAATTTGCCCAGTATTTCTATGAGGTAACAGAGAATGATGCGGCAACTCCCGCAATCAATACCAGCGGTGACGGAATTTTCCTTGACGGAGAAGCAACGCTGCATTTGGACAGTCTTACAGCCGGACCCTGGGATATTTATCTGGCAGCCAAAGACATGGCCGGCAATGTAGGCCCGCTGATCAAAATGGACATCGATGCATATGATACACCGCTCGACAACCAGGCGCCTGTTTTAACCTCCGACTGGAGTTACAGCACCGTATATTTTGGGCAGAATTATCCGTTCACCGTGTCAGTGACGGATTACGAAAATACGCCAAATACAAGACTGTACAGTTATATTGACAGCGCTGCGCCAAGCCAGGCATACAATTATGCCGTTGTGCCGGGTACGGTCAGCATTACGCTGTCGCCGTTGGAAGGAGTCCTGTCTGCGGGCAGCCACACGCTCAACTATTATGCGACGGACACCGGCGGCGCAACGTCTGATACATTGGTCCTGAATTTCACGGTGGCAAGTGCTCTTTCTGACGACGCATCACTAACGGATATTTCAATACCGGGCATAGAATTGACCCCGGCTTTCGACAGCGAAACCATGAGTTATACTGCTAGCGTGGGTAACAGGACCGAAAGCGCTGCGATTACCGCAGAGCCTGCCGATGACGCGGCGGCAGTTACCATAAACGGTGCGGCAGGAACTACCGGAGAAGTGGCCTTGAATGTCGGCAGCAATGTCATTGACGTAGAAGTAACCGCTGCAGACGGAGTGACCACCAAGACTTACACCATAACCATAGAAAGGGCGGCCAGGAGCAGTTCCGGCGGCGGTGGCGGCAGTTCCTATAGCCCGCCGGCTGTCACTGTGGAAACCGGTACGATCGGGTTGTTCACACTGAACAGCATCACGGTTGAACCGGATATTTCATCTGGCATTGCTGCTGTAACCATTACGAGAAAAATGGCAGACGCGCTGCTGGACAAAGCAAAAGACTCGGGCGGGACATCAGATGGCGACGTGATCGAAGTAATCATTGATAATGGTGAAGGTATCGAAGGTATTAAGTTAAGCATACCCCAGACGGAACTTGCCAGAATCGCATCTGACACAGATGCCGGCTTTGGAATTACCTCTCCGTTCATCAAGATCGTGTTTAACGGTAAGGCTGTGGAAACCATTTCCGGAGCGGACAGCGGCGGGGACGTGGTAATCAGCGCAAACCGGATTGCCGATCTGGAGGGCAGGCCGGTGTATGACCTGGCTGTCAAAAACAGTGGCACACCGGTTAACGACTTCAACGGCGGTCATGCCACAGTAACCATCCCGTATGCGCTGCAGGACGGAGAAAATCCAAACGCAGTGGTTATATACAGCCTTGAGGACAGCGGAGCCCTGGAAACAGTAAGGGGACATTATGATGCAGAGCTGAAAGCGGTTGTATTCAAGACGACCTTCTTTTCAAAATTTGTCATCGGCTACAATCCTGTAACATTTACAGACGTTGTGCCGGGCGCCTGGTATAAAAATGCGGTTGACTTCATCGCCGCCCGCGGCATCACAGCCGGCATTAATGAGAACAAATTCGGGCCCGAAGAAAACATAACCAGAGCGCAATTTGTGGTGCTGCTCATGAACGCCTTCCAGATCAGCGCTCAAAATCAGGAAGGGTACGAGAACTTTGCTGACGCGGGCAACACCTACTACACGGATTACCTGCAAGCCGCTAAGAGCATGGGTATTGTCAACGGGGTAGGCAACAATATGTTTGCGCCCGAGCAGGAGATTACACGCCAGGAAATGTTTGTCATCCTGTACAATGCTTTAAAAGCAGCAGATGAACTGCCTTCAGGTGTAGACGGCGCGGACTTGTCCGCTTTCAGCGACGCCGGACAGGTTGCCGGTTGGGCACAAGAAGCAGCAGCCGCTTTGGTCAAGTCGGGGATCGTTGAAGGGTACAACAGCAGCCTCAACCCGACTGCCACAACGACGCGCGCGGAATTCGCGCAAGTGCTCTACAACCTCCTCACCAGGTAAACGAAGCAAAGGGACGTTCTTTTTGCTTCCAAATATTCATCATGTGAATGCTTGGGATGAAACTTCATTAGTATGGAAAAGCACAAGGGAAAAGTTCTCTTGTGCTTTTCACAATTTATGATAAGGAATTCTTTTTTTTATGCCGCGGGTATATAATAGCTTTTGTAGTCGTTTATACAGCCGCAGCGCAAAGGGATTTGCTGAAAAAGTGTCGAATTAACGAATCAAAACACATCACTATACTTGTCGTTTATTTGAAATGTCATCGGATATAAATATCAGCGGATTGGCGGGATAAATCCCGCCCTACAGGAGGCTCTGCGAATGCAGGGGTCATTGCTGCGAATCAAATTTGCAACATGACACGGCAATTTAAGAATGTTAATATAATTTGTTTATCGTGGTGCGTTTAACGCATGTAAATTCTTAAAGACAGTGCAGAATCTGGTTCTAGATCCTTCGCTGCGCTCAGGATGACTGCCAACGAGCGAAATTTCAGCCGCGGATTTATCCGCACAAAATGGTCGGTTAAAACCGACCCTGCAACGGGACGGATCCCTGTTCCTGTAGGTGTGGCTTTAGCCGCACATCTTAAGACCTGAGGTAAAGGAGGTGCTGTAGTGGTCAATTCCCAAAGGATGATCGACGAGTTTTTGGAACTCGTCAGGATCGACAGCGTATCCGGAAAAGAACGGCAGATGGCAGACCTGCTCAAGGAAAAACTTGCCGGCCTGGGCCTGGAAGTGGTGGAAGACGGGGCTGGCCGCGCGGTAGGCTCCGATACCGGCAACATTATCG
>CAYNIY010000067.1:3295-7631 GCA_964397525.1 uncultured Eubacteriales bacterium | reverse complement strand
CCGGCAATAAAACCGTTGCCCAGAATGTACTGGGCAAACCCCGGTATCCCCGCGAAGGCGCCGGTTGGCAAGTTCATGATGCCGGTCCCTAAAATGATTGGCAGCCCTACCACGAAATAATCCCTGGCGCTAAACTCCAGCCTGGCGTAATCTTTCAGCCCAAAGCCCAGCATCTGGCAAAAAGAGGCCAGCAGCACCGAATAGCCCACCGGCTCGGGAATGGACGCCAGAAAAGCGCCGACCTGCGGCAGCAGGCCCAGAGCAACCAGGGCAATGGCAAATATAACGAAAGGCAGCCTGGCCGCAACCCTGGTCAGGCTGACCATCCCGGCGCCGGCCGAATATGGCACAAAACCCACCGTTGCCCCCAATCCAGCCAGTATATCGGCAATCCCGGTAAAGATCACACCCCTGTTATATGACTTTTGGGGCAGTTCTGTTTTTATCACCCGCTCCATAGCCAGGATGCTGGCAACCAGGTTGGACAGGACCAGCAGGCCGGTAAGGACGGAAACAAAAACTATGCCCGGATCAAATGTTGGCGTCCCCCAGGCAAATATTTCCGGGAGCGCGACGATCGCGTCCTGTTTGATAAATTCCCCGGAAGGGACTCCGACCAGCACCGCTATGATCCATCCTGCCGCGATGCTGACAAGAATGGCGATGCTTTTAAGAAATCCACTGGCTTTAAGATTGATCAGCACGACCATAGCTACCACAATTAAAGACACAATGGCTGATTTAGGATTTATACTTCCCCCGTTGGAACCGATCCCGAACATTCCCCTGACGAATGTACCGCTTAATTGAAGACCCAGCAATACCAGCACGGAGCCGGTAACAGCGGGGGTAAAAAGTTTCAGGGCTTTGCCTATAAGACCTGACATGCCTAATACAACTAAAATAAGCCCGGCTGCCATAACGCCAAACTCCAGGTCAGTCCGCAGCAGGCTCAGAGGCTTGCCTAAACCCGGGGCCATAGCCGCCAGGGATATGAAAATGCCCCACCACATGCCGGACGGACCTTCTATAATAGGCAGGCGGTGTCCGAAGCACACCTGCAGCAGCGATGCCAGCGCCTGAAACAGGAAAGTACGCTGGGCTAAAGTGGCAATGCCGGCCATGTCGAGCCCCAGAGCGCTTCCTACCACAATAGGCAGGACCGCCGAGTTGGCTAGGGTAAAACCCAGCCACTGCACAGCATAGACCAGGGTGCGGGTCAGTGGCGGGCGGTCTTCAAGATTATATAAAAGGCCCTTGTCTTCGCTCAAAAGCTACTCTCACTATCGTCATTTTTTGTGAACTTAATTCATGTAAGAAGGGGTCAGCGGCTCGCGCACAGCTTCAGGAGGAAAGTCTCCACGGCGGGATAAAATTCCTGTGCGCCTGTTTTCACCGCCACGTCGATATCCAGCAGTGCCTGAAAGGCGCGGACCAGGCTTTCCCCGCTGAAATTCCTGCACTGCGCGACGATTTTTTGTGACACATAAGGGTGTATTTTAAGCCGCGAGGCGATCTCTCCGGCCGGGCAGCCCTGCTCTGCCAGGTCATTGACCAGCAGCAGCAGACGAAACTGCCTGGAAATCATGGCCAGGATCTTAAACGGGGGCTCTTTCGCCGCCAGCATGTCTTTAATCCCGCTCAGGGCCTCACCACAGCGCCGGCTGCCTACCGCGTCGACAATGGCAAAAATGTTTTCCTCCAGGGTGGGCGGGCATAACCGGCGCACGTCATCCGTAGTGATCACACCGCTTTGTGCCGTATAATTGACCAGCTTTTCGAATTCCACCGTTAGTTTTTGCAGTGATGGGCCAACACTATTCAGCAGATCATCCTGCGCCCGACCCTTAAACTGCCTGCCGGCTTTTAGCGCCCTCTGTGTCAGCCAGCGGGCCAGGTCGGCCCGGCTGAGATACGTGAAATCGATCGCTTTACCGCTTTCCTTGACAGCCTTGAAAATCCGTTTTCTCTTGTCCACCGGCTCCCCGGTGGTGAAAACCAGGATGGTCGAGCTCAGCGGATCTTTTAGATATGCCAGCAGGCCGGCATCCCTGCCGGCTGCAGGGAGGTCTTCCTTTTCTCCCGCTGCTTCCCTGCCGGACCGCTTGGCGGCCTTAAAAAATGGCGGGTCCTTGACCACGACCAGGCGCCGATCAGCAAAAAGAGGGAAGGTTTCCGCGCTGGCGGCTATATCTGCGGGGTTTGCTGTTTCCCCGTCGATCAGGTCGATATTGAAATCATTGCCGCCTTCCTGCGTACAGAAATCTTTTAAACGGTTGACAGCCTGTTCCCGCAGGTAGCCCTCTTCACCGTAAAAAAGATAGACCGGGCAGACAACTCCCCGCTTCAGGCTGTTGATGAATTCTTTGTAATAATCCACTGCAAGTACCCTGCCTTATTTTTTGTCAAGCCGCGCCTGGACCGCGGCCACCTTGCCGGCGGCAGTCAGCTTCTTATCCCTGCGATCATCAATCCGGATCGTGGTAACCACCCGGCCGGCGCCTTTGTTAAAGGGCTGCTCGTGCATCAGGGCGATCACTTCGAGCACCCGGCCCAGCTCGCCCTCGATGACCGTGGACATGGGAGTCAGCTGATAGGTGATTCCTGCCGCTCCCTGCAGTACCTCCAGACACCCGGCGACGTACTCGCTCAGACTGGGTGATGCTGTCCCAACCGGTACTATGGTTACATCAACAACAGCCATCTCCTGATACCTCCCGGTGATTCTTTTCTATATTATTATATTCGCTGGTACCCCGTCGGGCCCCTGCGCTGCTCCGTTCAAAATCTTTATTTTTGCCAGGGCGTTGACATATGCCCTGGCGCTGGCCTCGATGATATCGGGGCTGACACCCCTGCCCACCACCAGGCCGCTGTCTCCGTAACGGACCTTGACCGTAGCGTCTCCCAGGGCTGAACCGTTGTGGCCGATAGACTTGAGCGCATAGTCCTCCATAAAGACCTGCTCTCCCACCATGCGGTCTACCGCCCTGAAAACTGCGTCCACCGGCCCGCTGCCGCAGGCCGCTTCGGTGATTGTGTCTCCCCCGACCTCCAGCGTCACCGTGGCTGTGGCCCGGGAAACACCGGTTGTTGTGATCGATATGTTCTTCACCCTGATCTCGCTGCTGTCATGTGCCATCTCCTCCCTCAGGGCCTGCATATCCTGGCCCGGCGAAGCGCCGATGGCGTCCGGGTCAATTACTTCATAAGGAGGTATCACGTACTCTGTATCATCCCGGTAAATGTCCCGGGTGCCTGTGAAGGCATTGGCGCCGACAATAGCCTTGTGCGCGGGGATCGGCACCCCGGTGATCCTTGAAGCCAGCCTGCACGTGGCGGCAATCTCCCCGGACTTCACCCCCAGCTCAACGCCGTAGGCGGCCTGCCTGGTGTAAATCGCCATGATCGCCTCTTCCAGTGAGGTATTGCCGGCCCGCTCCCCGATGCCGTTGATCGTTCCTTCTACCTGTCCTGCCCCGGCTTTGATCCCCGCCAGGGTGTTGGCGGTGGCCATGCCCAGGTCATTATGGCAGTGGGTGCTGACAGCAGCCCGGTCAATGTTTTTAACATTACTGAGCACATAAGAGATCAGCTCGCTGTACTCCCACGGCGTGGCGTAGCCAAAGGTGTCCGGGATATTGATTACGGTTGCACCGGCGTCAATCACGCTTTCAATGATTGCCGCAATAAACGAGTGCTGGCCGCGGAAGGCATCCTCCAAATAAAACTGCACATCATCGACGTGCCTTTTGGCGCATTTTACCGCGAAAACCGCTTTCTCGATCACCTGCTCCGGCGACAGCTGCAGTTTTCTTTTCATGTATAACGGTGACACCGCCAGCCCGGTATGGATCCGCGGCTGCCCGGCGCACCGCAGTGCTTCGGCGCAGCAGTCTATCTCCTGCTGCTCCGCCCCGGAAAAACCGCAGACGACAACCCCTTTGGCGTCCCCGGCGACAGCCCGCACAGCCTCCTGATCAGCTGCCGAACTGGCGGGGTACCCGGCTTCAATGACATCTACACCCAGCCTGACCAGCTGCCTGCTGATCTCCAGCTTTTCATTAATATTAAGATTCAACCCCAACGACTTGGCTCCGTCCCTCAAGGTGGTGTCGAATATTTTTAACCTGCGCAAAATTGTGATCCCCTTTCTTTAATCCAATATCAGTACACATGCCGTCAAGATTAAGGTCACTAAGGTCCGGGTCCATAACACCACCACCTTTAAAAAATATAAAAACCCTTCGTCAATTACTTGAGACGAAGGGCAGCTCCGCGGTACCACTCAAATTAACAGCAAAAAAGCTGTTCGCTTTAAAGATACGGGAACAAA
>CAYNIY010000067.1:0-3195 GCA_964397525.1 uncultured Eubacteriales bacterium | reverse complement strand
TGTTCCGATATCTCCTTCCTTTTAACGGCGGAAGATCCGTCCGAGCCTACTGTCTGTTATGATTTCGGTCGGCTACTCCAGGGAGAGTTCCGCGTCCCACGTCGACCGCCTCACACCAAGCGGCGGTTCTCTGGGGCCAGCAGGTTAACGCGTAATGTTCCCTCTCATCGTCATTTTAAAATATTGTAATGAATTTTATCAGGCTAAAACCCTTATGTCAAGAGCATTTTCAACCAAACTGCGCTAGTATTTTTGGCTGAAGAGGACATCCCTGACCATGTTTTCTGAGATGTCATTAAATATCTTAACAGCGCCGATTTCAACAGGCAGGACAAAGGTGAGCCTGCCGGCCAGCGCTTTTTTATCCTGGCGCATAGAGGCAATAACATCAGCCAGGTCTATCGAAGACGGCATTTTCACCGGGAGTCCGGCCTGTGAGAGCAAAGACACGATCCGCCCGCGCTGCTCTGCCGGAATCAGTCCCATCGCCTCCGCCAGCCTGGCCGCCGCTGCCATGCCGACAGCCACTGCTTCACCGTGTAAAAAAACCTTGTAGCCGCTCAAGGCTTCTACCGCGTGCCCGACGGTATGCCCGAAGTTGAGGATAGCGCGCAGTCCCTGTTCAGTCTCATCTGCTTCCACGATCCGCGCCTTGATCCGGCAGGAAACCGTAACAGCGTGGGCCAGGGCTGTCTCATCCAGGGACAGCAGCTTACCTGCATTCTCTTCCAGCCATTCAAAAAATTCAGCGTCTGAGATGACGCCGTATTTGATTAATTCGGCCAGCCCGGCCTTGATTTCCCTCAAGGGCAGTGTTTTTAAAGTAGTCATGTCCGCGACTACCAGCCTGGGCTGGTAAAAAGCGCCGATGATGTTTTTAGCGCCGGGGTGGTTTACAGCCACCTTGCCCCCGACGCTGCTGTCCACCTGGGCCATCACGGTGGTCGGCACCTGGACAAAAGGCACCCCTCTCAGGTAGGTTGCCGCGACCAGCCCGGCAGTATCACCCACCACCCCGCCGCCGAGCGCAATCACCGGGCACTGCCGGTCTATTTTATGTTTATAGGCCAGGTTATAAAGAATTTCCAGGGTAGCCAGGTTCTTGTACTCCTCACCGTCTCCCATTTCACCGGCAATAACTTCAAAACCGCCTGCCGCCAGGCTCCTGCTGACGGTTTCGCCGTACAATGCAAAAACCGTGCTGTTGGAAATTACCAGCGCTTTATCGCCTGCAGTGACCTCTCTCACCCAGCTCCCCAGCCTGTCTAAGATCCCGCTTCCTATATAGATATCATAACTGCGGTGGCCCAGGTTGACCCTTACTGTATTCATCAAATGTCTTTCCTTTCTGAAAGGTAAGAGATAATCTTCTCCACTGTTTCACCAGCGCTGCAGTGCCCGGTATCCACTACCAGGTCCGCCTCATCATATAGATACTCACGTTCTTTTAACAGCCTGTTTATCCGGTCATCGAGGGCTCCCCCCTGCAGCAGAGGGCGTGTTTTTTTGCCCTTTACCCTGGCGATAATAATGTCGGGCGGCGCTGTAAGCGCGATCAATACGCCTTTCTCTTTCAGCAGCCGCACGTTTTCAGGGTTCAGAACCATGCCGCCGCCGGTGGCAATAACCAGATCTTCCTTAGGGGCAAGCCTCTTGGCCAGCAGGTTTTCTTCGGAACGGAAGCGCTTGATTCCATCTTTGGCAAATATCTGCGCCACTGTCCGGCCGGTAATTGCCTCGATTTCCTTGTCTGTATCAACAAAATCACGGTTCAGGCGCAGGGCCAGCCGGCGCCCGATGGTACTCTTGCCGGTAGCCATGAAACCGATCAGAACTATATTTTTCATGGCAGCTCACACCTGCCTTAAATAGGCCAGGTAACTATCCCTGTTCTGCTTCAATTCCTCCAGGCTGTCACCGCCGAATTTTTCAGTAAAGGCGCAGGCCAGCTCCCAGGCTGCCACGGCTTCCCCGATGACACAGGCGGCAGGCACGGCACAAACGTCCGAGCGCTCCACTGAAGCTTCAAACGGCTCTTTGGTGATCAGGTCAACGCTTTGCAGCGGGCGGTAGAGTGTCGGGATGGGCTTCATCGCCGCCCGCAGCACTATTTCCTCACCGTTGCTCATGCCGCCTTCGATCCCGCCGGCCCTGTTGGTGCTCCTGTAAAAACCCCTGTCTTTTTCATAAAATATCTCGTCCTGGACCTGCGAGCCCTCTTTGGCCGCAGCTTCAAAACCCAGACCTATCTCCACGCCCTTCACCGCCTGAATGCTCATCAGCGCCGCGGCCAGCCGGCCGTCAAGTTTCCGGTCCCACTGCACATGGCTGCCCAGGCCTGCGGGAACGCCGCATACCCTGATTTCAAAGACTCCGCCCAGCGAATCACCATTTAGTTTGGCCTGATCGATGGCCGCGATCATCTGCTTCTCAGCACTCTGATCAGCGCACATGATCTGTGATGAGGCTGTCCGTTCTTTTAATGTTTGCAGGTTTAGGTTGCCGGCGCAGGCCACTACTCCGCCGATCTGCACCACATGTCCTGTTATCTCCACTCCCAGCTCGTCCAGCAGCCTCCTGGCCACGCTGCCGGCTGCCACTCTGGCCGCCGTCTCGCGGGCACTGGAACGCTCCAGGACGTTGCGCATATCACGATGACGGTATTTCAAAGCGCCCGCCAGGTCGGCATGGCCGGGGCGGGGCCTGGTTACTGACCGGTTGTCTTCAGGTGCGCCCGGTTCGGGCGACATGATTTCGGACCAGTTGGCCCAGTCCTTATTTTCAATATATAACGTCAGCGGGCTGCCCAGGGTAACCCCCTGCCGCACACCGGATAAAAAACGCACCGCGTCGGCCTCTATTTTCATCCTGGCCCCGCGGCCGTAACCGCCCTGGCGGCGGGCCAGCTGCTTGTTTACATATTCGGCGGCAAGAGGCAGTCCAGCCGGCATCCCCTCAATGATGGCCACGAGCGCAGGCCCGTGGGATTCTCCCGCAGTAAGATATCTGAGCATCATAACCTCCGATCACAGCAATATGCTCTGTTGTTTCAGCGTCCAGAATTTACACACGTTTTGTGTAGGGTCGGCTTCAGGCGACCACGTTGTGCGGATAAATCCGTACCTACAGCGGGTGATCCGCTTACCGTTAACCGCAACATTCATGTCATCCTGAGCGTCAGCGAAGGATCTAAAA
>CAYNIY010000066.1:0-7745 GCA_964397525.1 uncultured Eubacteriales bacterium | reverse complement strand
TCCGCCTCCTGTGTGTCGAACATCCGCTTCAGTTCGGTCACCGATACCTTGGAGGCCAAACCAACAGCAGCGGTGAAGGGGTAACGCCAGCTGAGCCTGCTGTGAATTTCACTGTAAGATGGGCCTTCTGTTTCCAGGGGCTCCTGCGCCCTGATATGTGACAGCAGTTCCGGGCAGGCCGTTTTGACCAGGTCCAGGCGCGTCACCCCGGCATGGAGTAACAGCTGCCAGCGTGAGCCGTCACCGTCTGAAATTACAGCTGTGTCTTCATCGCAAGATCCCAGTCCTCTTATCTCTTCCCCGTCCCTGTGCCTGGCCAGAACCGCGCCCAGCCAGTCCAGGTAGGAAGCAGCGCCGGCCAGGTAGCCGTCCGGCAAACTTATCCCGTCATCAGCGGCGGGACCGCACCAGCGCCTGGCACAGGATCCCAGGCTGCGCACCGAACCGACCAGGACCAGCTTTTCCCGCGCCCTGGTCATGGCGACATACAATATGCGCATCTCTTCTGCCAGCGCTTCCATCTTCAGCTTTTGCCCCAGGGCCAGCTTGGAAACAGACGGGTAGGTGACCCTCGCTTCCGGGTCCACGAACTGCATGCCCAGTCCCAGTTCCTTATGGAAAAGCATATCCTTGTTCAGGTCCTTGAAATTGAACCTCCTGCCCAGCCCCGCTATAAACACCACCGGAAACTCCAGGCCCTTGCTCTTGTGGATGCTCATGATCCGGACCACATTTTCTTTTTCGCCCAGGGCGCGTGCGGCGCCGAGATCGCGGCCTCCTTCCCTCACCCGCTCGACAAAGCGGAGGAAGAGAAACAGCCCGCGGAAAGAACCGGCATCATACTGCCTTGCCCTGTTGGACAGCGAGCGCAGGTTGGCCTGCCTCTGCCCGCCGCCGGGCAGGCCGCCGGTGTAATCATAATAACCGGTCTCACGGTAGATGGACCAGATCAGGTCGGCCAGCGGCCCGCGCCGCGCTGCCGTGCGCCAGTTCTCCAGCCTTTCCAGAAAATGCTGCAGCTTTTCGGAGAGTTCGCCCTGATCAGCGTGGGCGGCAGCCACAACCGCATGGTAATAGTAACCCCGGCGTGACTGCAGGCGTATTTTCGCCAGCTCACCGGCATCCAGCCCGACAAGCGGTGACCGCAGCACAGCCGCCAGGGGGATGTCCTGGAGCGGGTTGTCGATGAGCTTCAGCAATGACAGCACCGTCTCCACCTCAGTGGCTTCAAAATAGCCGGTGGCCAGCTCGGCGTATGCCGGGATGCCGTTCTGCCTGAATTCCTCCACAAAAGTGTTGGCATGCCCGGATGTAGCCCGCAGCAAAACGACTATATCCCTGTAGTACACCGGCTTGTATGACTTTGAATCCCTGTCATAGACCGTCATGCCCGGGCCGCCGCCGGCGGGCGCTATCAGCTCCCTGATTTGACCGGCAACCAGCCTGGCTTCCTTCTGCGCGGCGTCCAGTTCTTCTTCAAATTCCGCGAGCTCATCCCCATTGGCTGCAGCGGGAGGGATTTCACCATCACTTCCTGCCGGCTGCCCGGCGTTATGCTCAGGCTCCTGTTTCTCAATGAGATGCACTTCAACCGTGTCACCGCGCCTTTTCTGTTCTCCTTCTGCCGGCGGGTAATCCGCCCCGTATACCAGTTCAGCGGCTGCATCATAAGCCAGTTCACCGACGGCCGGGGTCATCAGCTGGCGAAAGACAAAATTGACAGCGTCTACCAGCCCCCGCGTGCTGCGGAAATTTTTGGACAGGTCGACGCGCCGCTGTGCACTGCCCTTAACGGTGGGGTAAGTATTGTATTTTTGCAGGAAAAGCCCGGGGTCGGCCAGCCTGAAGCGGTAAATGCTCTGCTTCACGTCTCCCACCATAAACAGGTTGGGCCTTTCTTCGCCCTGCCTGGAAACAAGGCGCAGGATGGCCTCCTGGGCGGCGTTGATATCCTGGTATTCGTCCACCAGCACCTCTTCATACCTTTCCCGCAGACTCAAGGCGGCTTTGGAAGGGATGCGGCCCTGTTGGCCCTTGTCTGACAGCACCTGCAGCGCAAAGTGCTCCAGGTCACTGAAATCAACCACTCCTTTGGCAGCCTTGGCTTTGCTGTAAACGTCACCAAACTCCTGCACCAGCCTGGCCATCTCCCCGGCGAGGGGGTAAAGCTTTTTCAGGTCGCGGCAGATCCCTTCCGGCGCGCTGCGGAAGTACTCCTTCGTAATACCTGCAGCTTTTTTCTTGACTGAATCTCTCAGCTTCCTGGCCTGTTCAGCCAGCAGCACATCGGCGTCTTCTTTTTTGCAGCTTTTCAGCCTGTTGAAATCAATACACGCACAGGCGCCGCAAAGCTGCTCCCAGGCTG
Source organism: uncultured Eubacteriales bacterium (assembly GCA_964397525.1). GTDB lineage: Bacteria > Bacillota > Desulfotomaculia > Desulfotomaculales > Pelotomaculaceae > Syntrophopropionicum. Next base: position 5,380 of record CAYNIY010000066.1, on the reverse strand, counting down.
CCCCTGCCTCACACTGCCGGCGCAGGCCGCAAAACATATCTTTTTCCGCCTCCAGGGTATCAAGGTATATCCCGGGTCCGTTCGGTTTCCGGGCCAGGCTGATGCCCTGCTCCAGGGCGGAAATAATCTGATCAAGCTCGTTTTTTAGTGATGTCTTTAAAACATCACACCACGGCAGGTCGTCAAAGGAGCAGCCTTCCGCCAGGCGGTATTTCTCCGGCAGGCTGGCCAGCCACGCCTGCGGGTTTGCCGTGCTGCGCGCAAAATGATAGGCGCTTAAAACAAGTTCCTGCAGCATGGAGTCATCCCGTTTGCCCCCGTAGCAGTCTACCAGTGCCGTGAAATACTCGTTATCCGCCGCTGTATAGCGCTGTTCGAAGAGCTCTTCCATAGCCCCGGCCTGGATCAGGGCGGACTCGTTTTCATCTGCGACTCTGAAAGAGGGGTCCAGGTCCAAATAGTAAAAATACTGGCGCAGCAGCTCAAGGCAGAACGAGTGGATCGTGCTGATGGACGCGTGGCCGAGCAGCGCCAGCTGCCTGTGCAGGTGCTTCGATCCCGGGTCCTTTTCTATTTCCCCGGCCAGGGCGCGGCCGATGCGTTCCCTCATCTCAGCGGCGGCCGCATTGGTGAAAGTCACGACCAGCAGGCGGTCCGCGTCAACAGGGTGTATCGGGTCAGTGATCAGACGGATGATCCGCTGTACCAGCACAGCTGTCTTTCCCGAACCGGCGGCGGCGGACACCAGGAGGTTGCCGCCCTGGATGGCAATCGCATCGCGCTGCTCATTAGTCCATATATTACCCAAGCGTCTCACCCCCGGCCTGCTGTATTTTGTGCCAGAGTGCATCGTCTTTTTCCGCCTTGATGATGCGGTAGGCATTCCCCTCTATCAAAACATCAAACTGGCACACCGGTTGAAACGGGCAGTACCGGCACGGCCTGAATGAACCGCGGCGGTAGGGTGAGATGTCAACTACCCCGTTCATAATGCTGCTGCCGGCGCTGATCAGCTGGGCATGCAGGTATTCACGCAGCAGTGCGAGCTGCTCTGCTTTTATGGCTGAGGAGCTGGCGGCAATGCAGCCGTCTTTTTTTATTTTTATGGGAATCAGTTCGGAATCACCGTCTATAGTGCTGTCCATCAGGTCCACTACATGCCTGTCTGCCAGCACCATGCCCGTCATCCTTAATTCCTTCAATATTTTCTTGTCCATCTCTGCCGCGTCCGGTATTTCCCCGTCAGTCTTCACCAGCGGGTCGTCGATGCGGAAATACAGGATAGCGCCCGGCATTCCCCGGCCCCCGGCAATTTTTTCAGCATAGCGCAGGGCAACGTCCAGGTACGCCAACAGCTGCAGCTTCAGGCCGTAATAGATGTCCTGTAAGCTGAGCGTAACCCGTCCGGATTTGTAGTCAATGATCCTCAGGTAAACGCCGTTTTCTGCCGCTGCCGCGTCAATGCGGTCGATCCTGCCCCTGAGGGCCATTTCACTGCCGCCGGGCAGGCTGAAAGTTAGTGCCGGGAGTTCTCCGCCGGGGCCGAAAGACAGCTCCAGCCCGACCGGCTGGAACAAGCCGCGCCGGGAGTGTTCCGCAAGGATGAGTGCTGTCCGCTGGACAGTCCTTTTCAGCTTGCCTGTAAGGTAGCGCCGGCGGTCCGTGCTCAAGAGAATTTCACTCTGCAGGCGCGGCGCCAGGTCGTCTGTCACACTGCCGGCCAGGGCCAGGCACTGCTCCCTGTCCAGCTGCCCCCAGTCCATGCCGAGCGCCTGGACCTGATCACCGAAGAGCTTCAGCGCCGCGTGAAAAAACTGCCCCAGATCGGGCGCGCCGATCTTGTACACATCCCTTTCGCGCAGCCTCAGCCCTTTATCCAGAAAATGGGCGAACGGGCAGGCCCGGAATTTTTCAATACCAGAGACGCTGGTTTGCAAGGAGCGCCCGTACAGGGCCCTGCCTGTTCCGGGTGTAAGCCTGTTCTCCCGGTTGGACTTGAACAGGCTGGACAAAACAAAAGATGCTGACTGTATATAATCGCTGCGCATGAACCAGGAATAGACATCCTGCCAGAGAGGCTTGATGCATCGCCCCGCCCTGGCCTCCCTCATCCTGGTGGCCAGGTGGGACAGGGTGGTGCTGGGGGTGCTGACAAATTCCATGTCCTCCGCCTCCGCCCCATCCGGTTCAACCGGCCAGAACTTCTCTGCCAGGTTCGGCAGCAGTTCCCTGATCCTGGCCGCCACCGTGGAAGGCGCCGCTGCGCCGCCCTCGTCGTCCGCCAGGGGATAGCTCAGGTACAATTTTTCCGAGGAACGGGTAAGCGCGATATATACCAGGTACTGCTCGTCAAAGACCCTGCGGCGCGAACCCGGGGCCAATTTTAAACCTACTGCCTGCAGCCTCTCTCTTTCCCCTTCGGACAGGATCCCGCCATCAGTAATCCTGGCCGGCAGCACCCCTTCACTGGCGCCCAGCACAAAAGCCGCCCTGGCCTCTGGACTCCGTGAACGCTCCAGGGAGCATACCACGACCTGATCGAGACCGGGCGGGATCAGTCCCAGGCGCATGCTTTCAAAACCGGCGTCAAGGATGGCGGCGTATTCCTGCACCGGGATGTTTTCATCGCCGAGCGCCTCCACCACCTGGTCAAGTAAATTGGTTACCCCGCTCCAGATCTGGCTGTGTTCCCTGGCAGCCTCCAGCCGCCCCTCACTCTCCGCTTCAAGGCTCCAGCTCTCCAGCACTGCCGGCGCCTCCAGGCTGACCAGGAGGTTGAACAGCGCTTCAGTTAAAGCGCGCACACTGGAGGCGGCAGCAGCGTCGGCGCAGAAAGCGGCAAGGCAGCCTGCAGCACGGCGGCGGATGGCGTTGATTACTGCCAATTCTTCTGCTTCCACTTCAGTGACTTCAGCATCTTCCTCAAGTGACAGCAGGCGTCTATAATCCCATGGCCTGGCGTCTGTCCAGCGGCTGCCCCTGATACCGTGGGCCAGGACATAGTTTTCCAGCAGGTCAGCTTCAAGCCTGGCCAGCGGTGATAAATCGGTCTTTAAAAAGCGAAAGACCGGGTCAAATGACCAGTCTGATATAAACACTTCCAGCGCGGAGCGAACCAGCTCTACCAGCGGGTGGTGCATCACCGGCCGCTTCTGATCGATAAACACGGGAATATTATAATCGGCGAAAACGCTTGCAATCAGCTCGGGGTAAACGTCTAGATTGCGCAGCAGAATGATGATATCACGGTAGCGGTAACCGGCGTCCCGGCATAAGGCCGTGATCTCACGGGCAGCACCCTCGGTTTCAGAGCGGGGGTTCGCCGCCGCCGCCAGGGTGACACCGCTGCAGGTATTATCCAAGTGCTGTGCCGGGTATTTGAAAATATTTTTTTCGAGGTGGGCTATCCCGGGGCTGATATAACGGTCTTTTTCTGTACCATCAAGAGTCAGGGGCTTTTCAACCGGAATCCCTGCCCTGGCAGCCAGCTCGCTCAGGGTGTCATATGTTTCCCGGATCATATAAAACAGATCGGTTTCATCCGGGCTGCCGCTGAGCGTCTTCAGGTCGGTGCACAAGGTGACATTAACCCGCACCGCGCTGTGCAGCAGCGATGACAGGACCCGGTATTCCTGCGGGGTGAACCCGGAGAACCCATCCACCCACACCTCGCCGTCCGTGACAGCTTTGGAAAACGGCAGGCGGTCCGCCAGGAGGTTCAGGTAATCATCAGGATCAACAAACCGGTCTTCCAGCACTGCTTCCAGGTTATTGTAGAGCAGGTGCAGGTCTTCCAGCTTATCTGCCAGGATTTCCGTCCCGTGCAGTTCACGCAATGCAGCAGAAGCTGACACCAGATCATCCGGCTCGACGCAGTAATTTTTTATTTCTCCCAGGGTGCGGGCCAGGGTATCGGCAAAACCGGGCTGGCGGATGGAGCGCTGAAATACTTTAACTTCACCGCTGCGCTGGTCAAGCAGGCGGCGCAGCAGCATGCGTTTGCCCAGATCACCGATGTGCGGCCGCGCAGCCCCGCCGGTTTCCTGCAGCACACGGTAGGCCAGGCGCCGGAAACTCAGCACCTGGGCCCTGGCAAAACCTTTTAATCCCGGGGTCGATGCCAGTGCGTACTCCGTTTGAAAAGTAGCCTGTTCCGGCACGAGAAAAACCAGCGGCAGCCCTGCCGGGCGCTCTTTTAATTCCGCCCGGATCGCATCCAGGCAGAACCTGGTCTTGCCGCTGCCGGCCCGGCCTATAATAAATCTCAAGGTCAAAGGTCTACACCACCAATAATCATCGTTAGTCTGTCAGCTTTCCTTCCGTCCTCCTGACAAAACTGTCTGTCTTGACAATGAAACGTTCATGTGTGCCACTGCCTACCAGCTCCACCTGGTCTCTGGCCTCCACTTCGAACAGCAGGCGCTTGCCTTCGGCCTCCACCAGTTTGGCGGTGATGATCACATCCATGCCCACCGGGGTGGCGGCAAGATGCTTTACGTCGACCCTGGTACCGACAGTGGTACAGCCTTCTTCAAGGAAGGGCGCCACAGACGAAAGGGCTGCTTTTTCCATCAGCCGGATCATGGCCGGCGTGGCAAAAACCCGCACCGAACCGCTTTCATAAACAATCGCTGTTTCTTTTTCATCAACTTTTATCCTGACCTCGCCTGAAATGCCCGGTTTTATTTCTTTTGCCATGGTCTAACCTCCAAAATATAATCTATTGCTAAATATATACAATTTATTTCGTTAAAAACCTTCCAGTTATAAAGAAAAAGAAATGGTCGGCTAAAGCCGACCCTACAATGTTTGATTACCAATAATCCTATGGTAAATTCAGAACATACCGATGTCCGGCGGCTGACGACCGACGACTGAAATTGTAGGTGCGGCTTCAGCCGCACAAATATGGCGGGTTAAAACCCGCCCTACAATTCAAGGGAATGTCCCATTTAATTATTCAACATTTATATTTTTAATGCTGTCCAGGTCCATTATTTCACATCCCGGCTGTACTGATTCCAGCGGGATGAACTTGTAGCAGGGCTGGCCGTTGATTTCCATAAAAAGGACTTTTGGCCGGCGGGTCAGTTCCTGTTCCAAATTTGTCAGGCGCGCCAAAGCGCCGGGGTTGAGGAAATACTTCTCACCGACAATCTCATGGTAACCCAGATGTGCATGGGAGCCCAGGGTGAAATCCGCCTCGGTTGAGGCCACTTCGGAAATCAGGGTGCAGGGCACCTTCTCGGAGAAGGCCTTGGGCAGAAGCATGCCGTGGGTTACGTGGAGCGCGATGTCACAGCGTTTCTTTTTGACCATGTAGTCATCTTTGTCTTTTTTCAGATCAATGCCGCCATAAAAATGCTGGCCGCTTAATTGC
>CAYNIY010000065.1:4308-8372 GCA_964397525.1 uncultured Eubacteriales bacterium | reverse complement strand
CCGCTGACGGTAATGCAGTCCCTCCCCTTAAACGGGCTGATCATCGTCACCTCACCCCAGGAACTTGCCGTGATGATCGTAAATAAAGCGATAAAGATGGCCAATATCATGAATATCCCGATACTCGGCCTGGTGGAAAATATGAGCGCCGCCGTATGTCCCAAGTGCGGGGAAGAATTTCAATTATTTGGGCCGGGTCACGGTAAAGAGATTTCAGAAAGATTTAAGATCCCTTTCCTCGGGAGTATACCGATTGATCCGAAGCTGTCGATGCTCTGTGACCAGGGCAGGGTTGAGGATTATGACAGCAGCTTTTTCACTGACTTCATAACCGGACAACTGGCGAAATAGCAGAATGACTGCCCCATCAAATGAATTTTATTGACTCCTGAGAAGTAAATGGTTATTATTTTTATGAAACATGTTTCATATTTCCAAATCGCTGATAGGAGTAAATGCCATGCCCAGACCCTCAAAATGCAGGAGAGTAGAACAACTGCCCGGATACACTTATTTCAAGCCGGCGGGTGTTCCCATGTCAGAACTTACCGAAGTGGTGTTATCGGTAGAGGAGCTTGAGGCTATCCGGCTGAGGGATCTGACAGGAATCGAGCACGAGGCGTGTGCCGAAAAAATGTCAGTGTCAAGGCCCACATTTCACAGGATCCTGGCCGCCGCCAGGCAGAAGATAGCCCGCGCCCTGGTCAACGGCGAGGCCTTGCGGGTGGAGGGCGGCAACTTCAAATTGGCCCAGCACAAACTGGAGTGCACCAGCTGCGGCCACCAGTGGGAAGGCACCATCTGCTGCAGGCGGACCATGTGCCCGCTGTGCTACGGCAGGGAATGGAAAAGAGCCGATATACAAGAATAAGTAGGGGGAATATAAAAATGAAAATTGCTATGCCGTATTTGGAAGGGAATTTAAACCCACATTTCGGGACCAGCCGTGAATTTATTGTATTTGAAGCAGAAAACGACAACATCACAGGCAAAAAAATTATTACCAATGAAATCCTGCACAATCACGGCGGATTAGCCCAATTGCTGAAGGCCGAGGGAGCGAGTGTTGTGATCACGGGCGGTATCGGCAGGCCTATGGCACAGGCGCTGCAACAGGCTGGTTTTGGAGTGCTTACAGGCGCTTCCGGTGATGCGGAACAGATTGCCAAAGACTTCTTAAAAGGCGCCCTGGTTACCGGCCCGAGTAGCTGCAGCTGCGGCGGTCACGGTCACGGCCACCATCACGGCCACGGTCACGAGTAGAAAAATTAATTAAGTACAGCTTTGTTGTTTTTTTAAGAAAGCGTGGCATATCATTTATATGTCACGCTTTTTTTATTTTAAAAATGGTCTTCACATAACTACCTTTTGCCCAAAAAAACATTGACATCACAATCGTAATATCGTAATATCTAGATAATACAATTATGAGCTTCTTTGGAAGGGGGAATTATTTTGGACAAGGATGTTACCAAGTATAATCAAACAGCAGAAATGCTGAAAGTATTGGCGCATCCGGTTAGGCTTTGCATTGTAAAAGGCTTGCTCGATAATGGCGAATGCAATGTCAGCTACATGCAATCCTGCCTGGACACACCTCAATCTACCACCTCCCAACATTTACAAAAGTTAAGGTCTGCCGGCATAGTCGAAGGCGTAAGAAATGGCCTGGAGATAAATTACCATGTGTGCAACGATCAGGCAGCAGATTTAATTAATGTACTGTTTAAAGAAAATAAATAAAAAATTATATTTAAAATGGAGGCGCAGATGATGAGTAAAAAAGTATTAATCGTTGGCGGCGTTGCCGGAGGAGCAACCGCTGCTACCAGGCTCAGGCGGCTGGATGAGCATGCAGAAATTATTATGTTTGAAAGGGATGAGTATATTTCCTTCGCCAATTGCGGCCTTCCATATTATATCGGCGGAACAATCAAAGACAGGAAAAAACTTATCGTTCAATCCCCTGAGGCTATAAAGGCCAGGTTTAATGTCGATGTGAGAAACAACAGCGAAGTGCTGAGCATAGATCCCCAAAACAAAAAGATTACGGTTAATAACAAACTCAAGGGAACCTATGAAGAGAGCTACGACTATTTAATCTTATCGCCGGGCGGCAAAGCGATCAAACCTGACATTCCCGGCATTAACAGTGAAAAGATATTCAGCCTGAGGAACATCCCTGACACGGATGCCATCAAGGCCTTTGTGGATCAACAAGGCATAAACAGCGCGGTGGTTATCGGCGGCGGTTTTGTCGGTGTGGAAATGGCGGAAAACCTGAAAGACAGAGGCATAACAGTCACTCTTGTCGAGGCCGCCCCCCACATCATGGCTCCTTTTGATCCTGACATGGTGATTATGGCAGAAAAGGAATTGGTTGAAAACGGCATTGAGCTGATGTTGGGAGAGGTTGTAACAGCGTTTGAAGATGTTGGCAGCCAGGTCCGGCTGACCTTCAACAGCGGCACTAAGATTAGTGCAGACCTGGTTATCCTCGCCATCGGGGTGACCCCGAATACAGCATTCCTCAAAGACAGCGGCCTGGAATTCGGGTCAAGAGGCCATCTCATCGTTAATGAAAAGATGGAAACGAATATAGCAGGCATTTATGCCGTGGGAGATGCCATTGAGGTCGTGGACTACGTAACCGGGCAGAAGACGGCTGTCGCCCTGGCCGGGCCCGCAAACAAACAAGCCAGGATCGCCGCTGACAATGTAGCTGGTTTACATTCCACCTACAAGGGGACTCAAGGCACTTCAGCCATCAAGGTATACGGTTTAACCGCCGCCGGCACAGGGGCCAATGAAAAAACCCTGCAGCGGGCCAATATCCCCTACAAGGTGATCTATGATCACCCGTCATCACACGCTTCCTATTACCCGGGGGCAAAACCGATGTCCCTGAAACTTATCTTTGGTGAAGAAGGCAGAGTTCTGGGGGCCCAGATTATGGGCTACGATGGAGTGGACAAGAGGATTGATGTGCTGGCTGCTGCCATCAGGCTGAAGGCAACTGTGGATGATCTGGCTGAACTTGAACTAGCTTATTCCCCGCCCTACTCCTCGGCCAAAGATCCGGTTAACATAACAGGATACATTGCCCAGAACGTCATGTCAGGAAAAACACATGTGGTTACCGGCAAGGAGCTTGAAGGTTACCGCACTGAAGACTATCTGCTTTTAGATGTCCGCACCCCGGAAGAATTTGCAAATGGTCACTTGGAGGGCGCTCAAAATATCCCGCTGGACAGTTTAAGGGATCGGCTTCATGAACTGGATAAAAATAAAACCTTCTTAACGTACTGCAAGATAGGTTTAAGAGGTTATACCGCAGAGCGGATATTGAGCCAGCATGGCTTCAAAGCAATGAATATTACGGGCGGCTATAAAAGCACAGAAATGTTAAACTACAAGCCTCAGAAGCCTGCACCCGGTGCAGGCGGCGGTAAGAATCTGCCGGCAAACAAAACCGCTGCTCCGGATACGCCGGTTGCCTGCGATAAAGATTTAGATGCCTGCGGGCTGAGCTGCCCCGGACCACTGCTGCAGGTTAAAGCCTGTATGGATGAATTGAGTGATGGCCAGATTTTGAAAGTGACAGCGTCAGATCCGGGATTTTATGAGGATATTCAAGCCTGGTGCAAAAGAACAAACAGCGAATTGTTGGATCTGACAAAAGCTGCTGGCAACATCACCGCATTGATCAGGAAAACCCCTAAGAATGAAATCACTGCTCAAGTCACGACGAACTTGCCTGCAAAAGACAATAAAACCATTATCGTTTTCAGCGGAGAACTGGATAAGGCCTTTGCCGCCTTCATCATCGCCAACGGAGCAGCCTCGATGGGGAAAAAAGTGACCATGTTTTTCACCTTCTGGGGTCTCAATATATTGAGAAAGCCGGAGAAAGTTGCGGTCAAGAAAGGGTTTATTGACTCCATGTTCGGCATGATGATGCCCAGGGGGACAGAAAAACTTAAAATTTCCAATATGAACATGCTGGGTATGGGTACGGCGATGATGAAAAAAGTGATGAAGGATAAAAAAGTTTCATCTCTGGA
>CAYNIY010000065.1:1597-4208 GCA_964397525.1 uncultured Eubacteriales bacterium | reverse complement strand
AAGAAAAATCAATCCCTATAGATCAGTGTATTTCTTGCTGGAGCCGTATGATTTGCTTTCAGGATATTTCTCCACGTTTTTTGCGATTTTATCGATCACGGCTTTCTCCAGGTCTATGCCCAGTTCGTTGGCTAAAAGCAGCAAATACATCAGGACATCGGCCATTTCTTCTTCGATGCCTGCACTTTTCTCGTGCACGGCTTGTTCACTGCTTTTCCATTGGAAATTTTCCAGCAGTTCACCGGCCTCAAGTACCAGTGATATGGCCAAATCTTTGGGATTATGGAACTGTTGCCAGTTCCGCTGGTCTCTGAATTCAATCAACTTTTGCAGCAGGTGATCCACACCAGGTACCTCCTTATCATGCTTGTTGAAAAGGGACGGTCCCATTGACCATAAAACTGTCAAGTGAAACCATCCCTAAATTAATGCCTGAAGCTATATTACTTTTATGGTCCCTTCAGTGCCGTCCCATACATACCAGGCATAGGCAGCCTGATCTGTCTCGTTGTCGCCCTCAAAATAAGGCCTTTCCGACAATGCATAGAGGTAGGAAACGGGATACTTCTGCCAGAAATTGTACCTGTCCCCGGTCTCTAAATGTGCTGTTTTCAGGAGCATGATTATTTGACCCTTTTCTGCACGGATCTCATGACATTTCATGATGATCTCTTTGGCGATATTAAAAGGCGGGTTGGTGATAATCGTGTCATACTTTTGCTGTGGCTGCCATTTTAAAAAATCAGTGATGAATACACTGCCGTATTCCTTCAGCTTCTCTTCTTCTTCGCTGCGGATTTCCACTGCGGTCATGGGATTGCTATAGCCAAAATTCCTGATCGCTTTCAATATTGCCCCGCTCCCGGCAGTGGGGTCCAAGATGTGGCCGTGAAGTTTTCTGTGTTCCAGCAGTCTTCTGACTGCCCATTCGGGTGTTGCATAATATTCATACACATGGCTGTCCGCTTTCTCAGCCGCCGGTTCTGAAGAAACAGCTTCCTGTTTCTTAATAATTGCTTCTATCAGCTCCCGGATATTCTGATGTGAATGAAGGTAAGCTTTAGCAACCCCGGCGTGCTCGGAAACGCTTGTAAAATTGATCTCCTGACCGGTCTTGATCAGGTACTGTATGGTTTTATCAATTCTTTGGAAGGTCTCTTTATCCCGTTTAGCAGACGCACTTTGATGTTTATCAATACTTTTTTCATGGCTGCCCTGCATTATTTCTCCCTCCCCTTTCGCTGCCGGGTTATTGTGATTGTTAAAATACGCCCGGGCCCCAGAGGATTTCTCTGATTTCAGACAGGGTCTGATCTCGGAGCAGCTTGCCGTCTTCAAATATCGGCTCCAGCAGGTCTACATCATTGTAGCTCTTCCACTGTTCCCTGTTCAGGTTGTCAACACAGACCAGATTGCCGTCTTCGTCTTTTTTCACTACGACCAGTCCCTTAGGAGAATATTTTATCTGGCTCTTATCAGTCGAAGGCGCTTTGTAAACCAAACGCTCTTCGCCGTCTACAACCGCATAGGTGCATTTAAAGGTGAAGGCCAGGGTGTCTCTGGAGACAAACTGATAGGCCACTGAACCGATGCCTAGTACCATATTGGTTGAAGCAAAGCCCTTAGCTTCCAAGCCGTCCAGGATCAGCCTGGCGGCGCTGATGCTCATTGATTCTCCGTAAATGCAGCCGATATGCGGATCAAGATGTTTATAACCCTTGTCGGTAATGAAACCGCCAAAGATGTCCCAGAGTTTTTCTACGACGCCCTTGCGCTGGGTTTCGGTTTCGCCGTCCGGATCACCGCAGATGATTTTTGTCGGGTCTCCTGAATCAGGCCTGATCACGACACGCCCGTCGCGGGCCATAATGGTATCTTTAAGCCGCGGCACAACATTGTCTAACACATTCCAAAGATCCCAGGTGTCAGAAACAATCGAAAGGAAGCCGCCGGGATAAGTCTCGGTCATTAGATGCTTATAGACTTCATACTCATTCTTCCCCTGGATCTGCATCACACTGTGTTCAGTGGCGGGGATGGCAGTGCCGACCAGCTCCTTTTCAATATTGGCATTATAAAATCGTTCCAGCCATAAAACGCAGGGAGCTGTATCAGTACCGGTAAACGAAAGTAGGTGCGCGCCGCCGCTCATTAAAGCAGCATCGAGCGAAGCCATGCCGCGCATCGAAAAATCATGTCCCTGGAACTGCACAAAGTCCTTTGCGCCGCCGGTCTTTTCACAATATTCATTCATCATTTTCCGGAATTCCCTGGCAGATGTTGCTGAGGTAGAGGCGACCCAGGTCTGGCAGGAAAGCAGTGTTTCCACAAAGTTGGTCAGCCAGTAAAATTCAGGCACTGTGTTTTCAACGGTTAACATCGGCACCCGGCATGGGACCTGGGTCCCTTCTTTGACTGCTTTGATCAAAAGCGGCACATAGCCTAAATCATGCAGCCTTTCGATGTGCTGTGTTTCCGGGTTTTGGTCTCCCAGGGTATATTTGATGAACCGCGCATATTCAGCGACTACTACGTCTTTGGGCCGGGAGAAAAAATATTCATTAAAATAGTCGATCAGGTACTCCTTGCAAAATGCCTGGAAGCCAAAAGC
>CAYNIY010000065.1:0-1497 GCA_964397525.1 uncultured Eubacteriales bacterium | reverse complement strand
ATCAGTTCTTTTTTTAAAGCAAGTAATTTTTCTGTCAAATCTATATAGTATTCATGGGGATTAATGCTCCTTTTTATTTCCGGATAGATCGTTTGGAACTGTTCTTCGCAGTATGCCTTTCTCTCTTCGACACCTGGCACCTCATAAACCTGGATGCCGTCTCTGAAGATAGGGGTTTGAAGATTTTTAATTTCATAGTTGGATATATGCGTTTTCTTCCATTCCTCAGCAGGACTCACCAGGGTAAATTCGTCTTTCGGTATCACTTCATCTGAGAGAGCAAGGACGTCTCCAAGTGCAAAACCCGTTTCCTGATCATAGAAGCGGTATACTTTCTTATATCCAGGATTGTTTATTTTCATGGTGTCATTGGTAACCTTAATCTTGGGAATCAGTTCACTCCCCTTTTCTACTGCTGCCAATTTATATACACCGCCAACCCGTTCCAGAGAAGCAGCAATGTTGTCGCCGCAGCCAATGGAATCAATGCATGCGCCCTGATCAATTAAAGATTTTATCGTATTTTCATCCAGGCTGTTGGACAGACAGATGCCGGCTGTACTATAACCTGCCTCATCCAACATCTTCCTTGCCTTCTTCGACAGATATGCCAGGTCCCCGCTGTCTATCCGGATGCCTCGAAACGGGTACCCATTGGGAGTCAGATATTCATTGGCTACCCTGATGGCATTCGGGATGCCACTCCTCAACGTATCAAAAGTATCCACCAGAAATACACAGTTGTTTGGGTTACTCTTGGCATAAGCGAGAAACGCCTCATAATCACTGCCTGCATCACAGATCATGCTGTGCGCCATTGTTCCAAGCAGCGGAATATCATACATTTTTGCGGCAAATACATTGCTGGTGCCGCAGCAGCCGCCTACATAGGCATATTTGCTGGCTTCGATGGCAGAATCAATGCCCCTTGCTCTCCTGGCGCCAAATTCCATTACAGGGATCCCTTTGGCTGCTTCCGTGATCCTTTTTGCAGCTGTCGTCACTAATGTTCCGTGATTAAAATTCGCCAGGATTGCTGTTTCAATCAGCTGTGCCTCGATCAATTTTGCCCTTACCGTGATCACAGGCTCATTGGGAAATACAGGTGTGCCATCCTCCACCGCATAAATATCTCCCGTAAACGTAAGGTTTTTTAAATAGGATAGAAATTCCTCTGTAAAATTGCCAAGACTACTTAAGTATCTGATATCATCTTCTGTAATATGATAATTCCTGATATACTCTACGGTATTATCAAGCCCGCCGGCTATGGCATACCCACCATTGAAAGGATTCTTCCTGAAAAACACATCAAAATATACCTGCTTTTCAGTTTCCCCCTGGTCAAAATAGGTCTGTGCCATCGTCAGTTCATAAAAATCAGTCATTAGTGTTTTATTTTCCATCTATTTATCTCCTTGAATAATGTACAATTAATAGCATTATATCTGTTGTCCATACTTTTGTAAAAATATTGTCGGCCAGGGGGACGGTTCT
>CAYNIY010000064.1:0-8501 GCA_964397525.1 uncultured Eubacteriales bacterium | reverse complement strand
CATATTGTTTTGAGTTTTGTCACTAGTATATACGAGGGTCGGATTTATCCGACCAAATCTTTTATTCCGCTGAAGCCACATAATTTCTCACATCCCACGTCCCACGTCTCATTTAAAACTGCTGCAGGAAGCGCAGGTCATTTTCAAACAAAAGTCGCATATCATCAATACCGTATTTCAACATGGCTATCCGCTCAATCCCCATGCCAAAGGCAAAGCCGGTCACCTCCTCGGGGTTATACCCCGAAACCTCTAGCACCCTGGGGTGCACCATACCGGAGCCGAGTATTTCCAGCCAGCCGGTATGAGAGCAAACCCTGCACCCCCTGCTGCCGCATATCACGCAGGAGACATCCACTTCCGCGCTGGGCTCTGTAAATGGGAAATAGCTGGGGCGGAAGCGGGTTTTGGTTTTCACTCCGAACATCTCCCTGGCAAACAGATCCAGGGTGCCTTTCAGGTCGCTGAAAGTAATCCGCCGGTCCACAGCCAGCCCTTCCACCTGGTTGAACATCGGCGAATGTGTGGCGTCATCATCACGCCTGTATACTTTGCCAGGCGCTATAATTTTAACCGGGAGCGCCGGTGCGGTTTTTTCCATCGTCCGCACCTGGACCGGCGAGGTTTGTGTCCTCAGCAATATCTCGCTGCTGATGAAAAAAGTGTCCTGCATATCCCGCGCAGGGTGATCCTTGGGCAGGTTCAGCGCTTCAAAATTGTAATAGTCGGTTTCTATTTCCGGCCCTTCTGCAATGCTGTACCCCAAACCAAGGAATATCTCCTGGATTTCTTCCAGCACCACGTTCAGGGGGTGCCTGCCGCCCCGCTGCCTTGGTGTGCCGGGCAGCGTTACATCTATACTCTCGCTGCGCAGTTTCTGCGCTTTGACCATATCTTTCAAAACTGTCGACCTTACTGCCAGAGCTTCTTCAATGACAGCCCTCACCTCGTTTGCCACCTGGCCGATACGGGGCCTCTCTTCGGCGCTCAGGCTCCCCATACCCCGCAGGATCTGGGTAAGCTCACCCTTCTTGCCGAGAAGCCTGACCCTGATCTCATTCAGTTCTTCCAGGTCTCCTGCCGTAGCCATTTCACTGCAGGCCTCTTCACCCAGTTTTTGCAACCTGTCTTTCATGTAGTAACCTCCCGGGTATTTTTTAACAATTTAAAAACAATAAAAAACCGCCCCTCTACAGGGACGGATTTATTATTTCCGCGGTACCACCCTCTAGTTTATACTCTGATAAGTATAAACCTTTGAACCAATGAGCTATTAAAGCCTCAACTGTCTTCCTGATAACGGCAGAAGATCCGGCGACGCCTACTGGTTATAACGTTCAGCTGCAGCTCCGGGGCGAACTTCGAAGGTCCCAATCCCAGGAGGGCTTCCAGTCTAACGACCCCCCTTCCCTGCGGAACGCCAACCAACTACTCTTCCCCTTCATCGCTATTGTACTTGATCTATTAAATTTTTCTGCCTTCAAATTATTCAGGTAACATTATGTATAGACATTAAACATTAAATCTATAACTAGTGTACAGCGAGCCTCCTGTATAATATGTACGCCCGGATAGAACCTGTTGTTTCAAACAGCCTCCAAAAAAATTCGGCGGTTAATGACATTTAACCACAGCCTTTCCTCAATTTTTTGGGAGCCTTTTCGGTTTTGATTATATCACAAGCATATTTTGATGACAAGGAAGTTTACAGAAAAAAGTACTGATCCCATGCGTTAAGAGGTTATTGGAGCCAGAGTGTCACCTTGTGCCGCGCTGTCTCAGGGCCTCGTACAGCATAATGCTGGCAGAAATTGCCACATTCAGTGATTCTGCCCGGCCTGGCATTGGGATGCGCGCTGTCTCATCCACCTTTTCTTTAAGGCTTTTATTTACCCCTCCGGCTTCACTGCCGGCGACAAGAGCACACGGAACTTTTAAATCAACTTCAAAAATCACCCTGCTGCTGCGGGGATCACCGGCCACAGTTTTAATCCCCCTCTGCTTCAGATAAGACATAACGTCCTGAACAGAAACACCCTGAATCACCGGCAGGTGAAAAATTGAACCCATTGTCGCCCGCAGTGCTTTGGGATTATAGATATCAGCCGTCCCTTTCAGCAGGATCACCCCGCCGGCGCCGGCGGCATCCGCTGACCGCACTATTGTGCCAAGGTTTCCGGGGTCCTGCACGCCATCAACCAGCACCAGCAAGGCTGGCCCGTCCTTTATCTCCAAGTCCTCCAACTGCTGCCCGCGCTGCGCCGCCACAGCTATTACCCCCTGCGGGGTGGTTGTCTCCGCCAGCTCGCCGAACTCTTTCTCCTCCATTTCCAGCAGGCTGACATTACCGGCGGCGGCGGTTTTCAGAAGCTGTTCCGCGCGCGGGCTATCCATGATTTCTTTACTGTAAACCAGCATTTCCACCGGCCACGCCGAGGTGATGGCTTCTTCCACAAAACGGATCCCTTCAACCAAAAATCTTTTTTCCTTGTCTCTGAACCGGTGGTTTGCCAGGCGACGCAAATATTTTACCCTGGGGTTGTTTTTGCTCAGCAACTTTTCTCCCCACCTTATAAATAATTAAAAAGCATGGTTCTTCACCATGCTGCAAAATAAAGGGTCAGGCCCTTAACTTATTAACTAATTACTTCAGTTATATGCCAGACAAGTTAAGGATATGACCCTATCCTTTAAAGCTTTCCTTTGGCTACCTCGACCAACTTCCCAAAAGCCGGGAAATCATTCACGGCCATATCTGCCAAAATCTTGCGGTTGATATCCACACCGGCCAGTTTTAAACCATTCATCAGGCGACTGTAAGAGATCCCGTTCATTCTGGCAGCAGCATTGATCCTGGCAATCCAGAGTCTCCTAAAATCGCGTTTTCTGACCCTGCGGTCGCGGTATGCATATATCAGCGACTTCATTACCTGCTGGTTGGCCACACGGAATAATTTACTCTTAGCCCCCCGGTATCCTTTGGCTAGTTTAAGTATTTTTCTGTGTCTATTTCTTGAAACCACACTGCTTTTCGCCCGTGGCATGTTAATTCCTCCTTTATGTGACAGGTTAATCTAGGGCAATAGCCTCTTCAGGCGATTAGTGTCAGCCGCGCTGGCAATAGTTGATTTGCGGAGTCCCCGTTTCCTCTTGGCGTCTTTTTTTCCCAGTATATGGCTGTGAAAGGCGTGAGAACCCTTGAATTCGCCGCTGGCCGTCTTTTTGAAGCGTTTGGCAGCCCCGCGGTGGGTCTTAATCTTTGGCAACTTAAAATGCAACTCCTTCCTAGTTGTCCTGCTTCGGTGATAAAATCATAATCATGTTTTTACCTTCCAGCTTGGGCTGTCGTTCTACCAGCGAGATTTCCTGCACATGCTCCGCCAGCCGCTTCAGCAGCTTCTGGCCCAGCTGAGTGTGGACAATTTCCCGCCCGCGAAAGATTATTGTAGCCTTGACCTTGTCGCCATCCTTTAAAAACCTGGTGGCGTTTTTTGCCTTGACTTCAAAATCATGATCCTCAATATTCGGGCGGAGCTTGACTTCCTTTACACTGATGATCTTCTGCTTCTTTTTGGCTTCTTTTTCGCGCTTACTCTGTTCATACTTGTATTTGCCAAAATCCATGATCTTACATACCGGTGGTTTGGCCGCGGGCGAGATCTCAACCAGGTCAAGCTGTTTTTCCTCTGCCAAATGCAGGGCATCTTTCGTAGCAAAGATGCCGAGCTGTGCGCCTTCGCTGTCAATAAGTCTTACTTCTCTGACCCTGATCTCCTCGTTAATACGGAAATCTTTCGCGATAACAGGTTCACCTCCCCAATAAAATGAAAAACAAAAAGCGGGTGTAACCACCCGCTATAATAAAGCTAACATTATAGTTTACTTAAAGATACCATGCTGACAGCGGATTTTAAACGCGTCGCAGGGTGAGAAGCGGATGGCTTCTACTTGTACATATTAGTTATTTACAAATTGGAATTATAGCATACTTACCACATCAAGTCAAGGAATTACTTCTATCATCACCCTAACATTTATACAATTTTCGCCGCCGGCCCCCAGTTAAGGAGCAGGTCGTATTAACCGGTACTGATTAATATGACTTGCTCTTGATTTCCTCCAGCAGTTTTTCTGTAAACTCTGCCAGCGGCATGGTGCCCAGATCTCCCTGTGCCCTATGACGAACAGCCACTGTACCCTGCTCTGCCTCTTTGTCTCCCACGACAATCATGTATGGTATCTTCTGGGTTTGGGCCTCGCGGATTTTATAACCAATCTTTTCATTCCGGGGGTCGATCTCCACCCTGATCCCTTTTTCATCCAGGCTTTCTTCTATCTCTTGGGCGTATGGTACATGGCGGTCGGTAATGGGGATCACGATGGCCTGCACCGGCGCCAGCCAAGCCGGGAAGGCGCCCGCGAAGTGCTCTATGAGAATACCGATAAATCTCTCGAGACTGCCGAATATCACCCGGTGGATCATCACCGGCTGGTGCTTCTGGCCGTCCTCGCCTACATAAGCCAGTTCGAATTTCTCCGGCATCACGAAGTCCAGCTGGATGGTGCCGCACTGCCAGGTGCGGCCGATGGAGTCTTTTAAATGAAAATCTATTTTGGGCCCGTAGAAGGCTCCATCCCCCTCGTTGACCTTGTATTTGAGCCCTTTTGTATCCAGGGCGTCCCGCAGCGCAGCGGTGGCCAACTCCCAGATCTCGTCGGAACCGGTGGAGTTTTCCGGCCTGGTGGAGAGTTCCAGGTGGTAATCGAAGCCAAACAACTTATATAAATCGTCCTCCAGGTTGATCACGCCGATAATCTCTTCTTTTACCTGTGAAGGCAGCATAAAGATATGGGCGTCATCCTGAGTAAAGCAGCGCACCCGCATCAGGCCGTGCAGGACGCCGGAGAGCTCGTGCCGGTGTACCAGCCCCAGCTCCCCCATACGGATGGGCAGTTCCCGGTAGCTGTGCGGCCTTCTTTTGTAAACCATGATGCCGCCAGGACAGTTCATCGGTTTTACCGCGTAATCACCCTCGTCAATTTTGGTGAAGTACATATTCTCCCGGTAATGATCCCAATGGCCGGACTGCTCCCACAGTGACTGGCTCAGGATAATTGGCGTGCGGATCTCCTGGTAGCCCCGCTTTTTATGTTCTTCCCGCCAGTATTTTTCCAACTCGTTGCGGATGATCATTCCCTTGGGGTGGAAAAACGGGAAGCCAGGCCCCTCGTCCTGGATGCTGAACAGATCCAGCTCAGCGCCAAGCTTTCTGTGGTCACGTCGCTTGGCCTCCTCGAGCCGGAAGAGATGCTCATCCAGCAGCGACTTTTTTGGAAAGGAAGTGCCGTAAATGCGCTGCAGCATCTTATTCTTCTCGCTGCCGCGCCAGTAAGCGCCGGCGACGCTCATCAGCTTAACCGATTTCAGCCGCCCGGTTGAGGGTATATGCGGCCCCATGCACAGGTCAACAAAATCACCCTGCCGGTAGATGGAAAGAGGCACATCTTCCGGTAAGTCCTCAATTAATTCAACCTTATAATCCTGGCCAGCTTTTTTAAACATATCCAGCGCCTCCAGCCTGGACAGCGCGGACCTTTCAAACGGTTGGTCGGCTTTGATAATGGCTTCCATTTCCTTTTCAATCTTGGCCAGGTCTTCCGGCACAAATGGCTCGCTGGTGTCAAAGTCATAATAATACCCGTCGGCTATGGCCGGGCCGATGGCCAGCTTGATGCCGGGAAAAAGCTTCTGGGCGGCCTGGGCCATAACGTGGGATGTGCTGTGCCGGTAGACCTGCCTGCCCTCTTCATCATCAAATGTCAGAAAGGCAACAGCGGCATCCCCTTCCAGGGTACGCCCCAGGTCCACCAGGCAGCCGTCCACTTTTGCCGCCAGCGCCTCCCTGGCTAAACGGGGACTGATATCCCTGGCAATATCCAGCAGGGCTATGCCTGCCGGATATTCCCTGCAGCTGCCATCCGGCAGTGTCACTTTTATTTTACTGACCTCACCCAATTCCAAACACCCCTTTACCAGATTTATCAAATGCTGTTACAAAAAACAAAACATCCCTGACTATTAATAGTCAGGGACGGGATTCCCGCGGTTCCACCCTGTTTAGAAAGCTGTTCCTTCTCACTCGCGGCAGTTAACGTCTGCGCCCGGCGCGGCTTACTGATCATTTCAGCCGGCAGTTCCAAGGTGGTTTTCAGTACCTTCGGCACCTGAAGGCGCTTTCAGCCAGGACGCCTTCTCTCTATTGGAATGAATGGCACTTACTTGTCCTTGTCATCACCTGTAGCAATATACTTCAGATGTAATTATATTAACACACCATGATTTTGTCAATAAAACCACCTGCTATAAAGAGGCACTTAATCCACTCAAATACCCGGTGGAGAATGCGATCTGCAAATTGTACCCGCCGGTCAGGGCATCGATGTCAATAACTTCACCTGCAAAATAAAGACCCTTGATAATTTTTGATTCCAGGGTGGAAGAATTAATTTCTTTTGTGTCAATACCCCCGCTGGTAATGATGGCCTCGTTTAGGGGACGGGTCCCGGTAACGGTTACAGTCAACCTTTTCAAGGTCCTGGCCAACAGGTTTATATCCCCCCTGGTGACCTGGCTGACCAGCTTCCGTGGATCCAAGCCCGCTATTTCAAAAATAACAGGGCACATTTTTTGCGGCAGCAAGCTACCTAACGCATTTTTCAGGTGTCTGCCCCCGTTTTGCTTTAAACTGCTGCGCAGGGTGTCTTCCACTTGCTCCAATGATGGCAGGGGCAGCAGGTCAATGCTGATTTTTACCGGGAATTTTGAATGCCTGCTGAGATAGCTGCTCAGATTTAAAATGGCGGGGCCGGACAAACCAAAATGCGTGAACAGCAGCTCACCTTGCTGCTCAGCGGTCCTGCGGCCGGTCAGCGCCTGGACCCTAACATCTTCTAATGCTATGCCCTGCAGGGCTTTAATCCATTTCTCAGCCGTTACTAAAGGTACCAGCGCCGGGCGCGGCTCTACAATGTTGTGCCCGAGTTTCTTTGCCATCCTGTACCCGTCGCCGGTCGAACCGGTCTGCCTGTAGGAAGTCCCTCCCACAGCGAGTATTGCCCTGCTGCTTTTTATAAGGCTGCCATCTTTTAAAACAACTCCGCATACCTGGCCTTCTTTAACTAATATCTCCCTGACATATGTGTTCAGCCTGATTTCCACCTGGTTTTTCAGCAGGTGCTTATGCAGCGCCCCAACTATGTCAGCAGACCTGTCGCTGGCGGGGAAAACCCTGTTGTTCCTTTCAACCTTCACTCTTACCCCCAGCGAAGCCATAAGATCAATCAACTGCAGGTTGCTGAAAGCTGTAAACGCGCTGTACATAAATTTACCGTTAGTGATGACGCTCTTTGGGAAATCTTCAATAACGCCGCTGTTGGTGACATTACATCTGCCACTGCCGGTGACGTATAGTTTTTTGCCAAGCGTATCATTTTTTTCGAGCAGGGCTACTTTCAAACCGTTTTTCCCTGCCGTGGCTGCACCCAGCATGCCTGCAGGACCGCCGCCAATGACAATTAATTCATACATTTAATGGCCTCATAAAAATTTTAAATTAATAATTGATGAATTTTTCAAATAATCTCACAATTACTTATCAGAATATTTAATCTATATGGTATAATTTTAGTAACAACTATTCTGAAGTGCTGTTTTAATTTTATTTCATTTCTCTTTGATTTTGCAAACAGAAAATTGAAGGGGGATATTTAAATGGAAAGGCTCGGAAATGTAAACGAAAACACATTTGTATACGGGGATAAGATCGCCACATTATATAGCTTTAATGATGGGGTGAGAATTATTGGCTTCAAGCAGAATGATAGTTTTGACTTGAGAGTGCTGACCATAGGTTTTAATACTAAGAAAAACGGGCTGGGAGAAAACGCTTTAAAACTCGTCCGACCCTTATACAAAAATATATCTGTCAACGAGATCAGTGAAGGCGCCCTGCCTTTCTGGACAAAAATGAAGGAGCGCGGCTTGGTAAACAATCTGGGTTCGGTCAAATGGGAAAGCAGCATTGATTATACAGTGGCCTGCTGAAAAGCAATTTACGGCCCTGTTTACCAAGAATAAAATTGAACATAAACAAGCCCTCCAGGGAGCCGGAGGGCTTGTTTTTACTGGTGGGCGGGATTGGTATCGAACCAACGACCTCCTGCGTGTCAAGCAGGCGTTCTCCCACTGAACTACCCGCCCAGTAATATATATTATCATCGAAGGCCCTGCAAAAGTCAAGACATCACAATGATTACAGCATCCATCCTGCTTTCTATAATAACTACAGGTTTTTCTCAATGATGATACGGTTGTTCTCATATTGTATGCCAGCATCAAAAAGCTTTAACAGCGAGTCCCGGATATAAACGCTCCCTTTCTCAGATAATATTGCCGCTTCCCCGGGATAAGACGAGCCATTAATAATGTAATGCCCATCAAC
>CAYNIY010000063.1:0-8612 GCA_964397525.1 uncultured Eubacteriales bacterium | reverse complement strand
CTATATCCGCATCAAACTCGGCGTGAAAGAGGGACAGCTTTTTGCCGAACCGGTACTGGGCAAGTCAGGGTTGATCAATACCATGATCAAGGCGGACGGTTTGGCCCGCATTCCCTCCGGCAAGGAAGGCGTCGAGGCCGGCGAGACGGTGGAAATAAAGCTGTTTTGAACTTTATTCAGACGAAGAATCATTAAGGTGATAAAGATATAAATTCCATCATTTGTGAGGTCATGATATGAAGAGAAAGGTTTACCTGGATGATCTGCCCTGGGAAACAGCCCTGGAACGCTACCTTGACTACCTGGATAATCTGGGGGCGCTGAATCCGGGAGTGCCGGAGCAGATTTTTGTTGAAGAAGCCCTGGGCAGGATAACTGCGGCGCCGGTTTATGCCAGGATATCCTCACCTCATTACCATGCCTCGGCTATGGATGGGATGGCCGTCCGCTCTGCGGATACATATGGAGCTTCTGAAACGACGCCCAGGCAGTTGAAAGTGGGCGAAGGTGCTCTTCTGGTGGATACGGGAGACCCGCTGCCGGAGGGCTGCGATGCCGTGATCATGATTGAAGACGTGCACTATGTCAGACCCGATGTCATTGAGATTATCCAGGCCGCGCCTCCCTGGCAGCATGTGCGGGCTGTGGGTGAGGACATCGTTGCCACCGAAATGATCATATCCGCCAGTCACTCGATCAGACCGGTTGATATCGGCGCCCTGTTGGCAGGCGGCGTTGACCGGATTTATGTTTATCCCCGCCCGAGAGTGGCTATTTTGCCGACTGGTACAGAACTGGTTCAGCCTGGTTCCGAATTGAAGCCGGGAGATATTATCGAATATAACTCCAGGATGCTGGGGGCAATGGTGGAAAAATGGGGCGGCACTCCCCTGCGTAGGGAAATTACAGTTGACAACTTTGAGAACATTAAAGCGGCGCTGGTGAAAGCTGCGGCTGAAGCGGACATCATCCTGGTCAACGCTGGTTCATCGGCGGGCTCCGAGGACTTCACCGTTGACGCGATCAGGTCTCTGGGCACAGTGCTGGTGCATGGAGTAGCCACCAAGCCGGGCAAACCGGTTATACTCGGTGAGATCAGCGGCAGGCCGGCAATCGGTGTACCGGGCTATCCGGTATCCGCATATATAGATATGGATCTATTCGTCAAACCGGTCATCTTTAAAAAGCTCGGTACTGTCCCACTGCCGTTGGAAAAAATTGAAGCCGCAGTTTCCAGGAAGATGGTTTCCCCCATTGGCGTGGAAGAATTTGTGCGGGTAAAACTGGGACAGGTGGGTGACAAGGTTGTAGCCACCCCCATCTCACGCGGCGCAGGTATCCTGATGTCACTGGTACAGGCTGACGGGATGATGCGCATCCCGCAGAACTCAGAAGGGTACAACACAGGCGACACAGCGCCGGTAGAGCTTTTTAAAAGCACACAGGAAATAAAGGAAACTACTGTGATCATCGGCAGCCATGACCTGGCCCTGGATGTGCTGGCTAATTTTATGCGCCGGAAGTTTCCCGAAGCGACACTTTCCTCCGCTCATGTCGGCAGCCTGGGAGGGCTCACCGCCTTAAGACGCGGTGAAGCGCACTGCGCGGGTGCACACCTGCTTGACGAGGAAACAGGTGAGTATAACGTTTCTTATGTTAAAAGGATACTTCCAGGCAAAAAAACCATCCTGGTAAATCTGGTTTACCGCGAGCAGGGGCTGATCCTGGCCGAAGACAATCCCAGGGGCATAAACAAGCTTGAGGACCTGACCAGAGAAGGTATCAGTTTCGTTAACCGGCAGCGCGGCGCCGGTACCAGGATCCTGCTGGACTACCTGCTGAGGAAGCAGGCCCTTGATCCTGAACAGATTAGTGGCTACGAGCATGAAGAATATACCCACATGGCAGTAGCGGTTGCAGTTAAGGCTGGGGCAGCGGATGCCGGTCTTGGTATCCGGGCGGCTGCCCGGGCTCTCGGTCTGGATTTTATCGGAATTATAGAGGAGCGCTACGATCTGTGCATCCCGGAAGAATACCTGGACTCCCCTTATATCCAACGACTGCTCGAAGTAATGGACATGACGGAGTTTCAGGAAGAGGTAAGAAGGCTGGGTGGATATGACCTGCGCGACTGCGGGAAGGTCATGTGGCAGGGTTGAAACGGAGGGTTTTGTTGTGAGCGAATTGACTCATCTGGATGAACAGGGCCAGGCTAGAATGGTAGAGGTAGGAGGAAAAAACATTACCCGCAGGGAGGCTGTCGCCAGGGGGGAAGTGGTTATGCGTCCGGATACGCTGGCCCTGATCCTGGAAGGTAAAGTTCCCAAAGGTGAAGTGTTCAGTGTGGCCCGCATTGCGGGGATCATGGCGGCCAAAAAAACGCCGGATTTAATACCCCTCTGTCACCCCCTTGCTCTGACGGGAGTAGATGTATATTTTCGCCCTGATCGTGAAAACAGCAGGATCGAAATTGAGGTAAAAGCAAGGACGATGGGTCAGACCGGGGTGGAAATGGAAGCCCTGACCGCTGTATCAGCAGCGGCTCTGGCTATCTATGACATGTGCAAGGCGGTGGACCGGGAGATGGTTATCGGCGCTGTCAGGCTGGTGCATAAAAGCGGCGGCAAGAGCGGCATCTTCCAGCGTGAGGGGGAAGAAAAGTGGGTCTAGGGGTGAAAAATTTGTATAGAATAGGCATCATCACGGTAAGCGATAAAGGCGCCCGAGGGGAACGGGTGGACGAAAGCGGACCCTCCATCAGAGAGATGGTGAAAACTTTTGGCGAGGTGACCAGCTACCAGGTCGTACCGGACGACCTGGATATTTTAAAAGAAGCCATGATCACCATGTCAGACAAGGAAAAGGTAAATCTGATCCTTACTACCGGCGGTACAGGCTTAAGCCCCAGGGACAACACCCCTGAAGCTACCCTGGCCGTGATCCAAAAAGAAGTGCCCGGACTGGCCGAGGCCATGCGCAGCGAGAGCATGAAAAAGACAAACCGGGCGATGCTTTCCCGGGCTGTCGCCGGCACCCGCAACAGCACTTTGATTATAAACCTGCCCGGCAGTGTTAAAGCGGTGCGGGAATGTCTGGCAGTGATCCTGCCGGCGCTGCCTCACGGTTTGGAGATATTGTCCGGCAAAGGCGGCGAGTGCGGCTCGGCTGAATGAAGCCGGGTTTTTTCTTTTATTGAAACATTAATATTGTGAGATTAATATAAAAAACAGCATGAAAACAAGATAGTAGAAGATATTGAAAGCTATTGCACGATAATTACTTATTTTTAACCAAAAGAAGGAAAATTATGCGGTGTTCTAATTTGCTTTTAATAATCTAATTCTATATTATATTAACGTAGCGTTAGCACTCATTGACTGCGAGTGCTAACAAAAGCAAAACATACCAACCAGTAATTAAGGAGGGGTTTTAGTGATCAGACCATTAGGCGAAAGGGTAGTTGTCAAGCCGCTGCCCAGTGAGGAAAGAACCAAAAGCGGCATAGTCCTGCCGGATACAGCCAAGGAAAAGCCACAGGAAGGGGAAGTGATAGCCGTAGGTTCCGGTAAAATTTTAGAAACCGGCCAGCGTGTTCCCATTGACCTGAAACCAGGAGACAAAATACTGTTTTCCAAGTATGCCGGAAACGAAGTCAAGATTGACGAAGTTGAATACTTGATCATGCGTGAAGCCGATATCCTCGGCGTAATCGAGAAATAGGTAAAAAGAGGAGGTTGGAAAATTGGCAGGTAAAGAGATTATTTTTAGGGAAGAAGCCCGTCACGCACTTGAAAAGGGCGTAAATGCACTGGCGGATGCAGTAAAGATTACCCTCGGCCCGAAAGGCCGCAATGTCGTTCTTGAAAAGAAATTTGGTTCGCCGATGATTGTTAATGATGGTGTAACCATTGCCAGGGAAATAGACCTTCCCGATCCATTTGAAAATATGGGCGCCCAGCTGGTCAAAGAGGTTGCCACCAAGACCAACGATGTTGCCGGAGACGGCACCACCACGGCTTGTGTACTGGCCCAGGCGATTGTGCGTGAAGGCCTGAGGAACGTTGCGGCAGGAGCCAACCCCATGATCGTCAAGAAAGGCATAGAAAAAGCTGTTGCTCAAGTAGTAGCGTCAATCAAAGATTCAGCCAAGACCATTGAAAGCAAGTCGGCCATTACCCAGGTCGCTACTATTTCAGCCAACGATGAATTTATCGGCGGCCTGATTGCCGATGCGATGGAAAAGGTAGGCAAAGACGGTGTTATCACCGTAGAAGAGTCAAAAGGCACCACAACCACCCTGGAAATTGTTGAAGGCATGAATTTCGACCGGGGTTACATTTCCCCATACATGGTTACCGACACTGACAAAATGGAAGCCAACTTGGACGATCCCTATATTCTGATTACCGATAAAAAGATATCGTCTGTTCAAGACCTTCTGCCGATCCTGGAAAAAGTTGTTCAGTCCGGCAAACCATTGCTGATAATTGCTGAGGATATTGAGGGCGAAGCCCTCGCCACCCTGGTGCTCAACAAGCTGCGCGGCACCTTCCAGTGTGTAGCGGTTAAAGCCCCCGGTTTTGGCGACAGGCGCAAAGCCATGATGCAGGATATCGGCATTCTGACCGGCGGCACAGTCGTTACCGAGGAACTCGGCCTGAAGCTGGATAAAGCTACTATCGAAGAGCTTGGCCGGGCTACTAAAGTCAGGGTGAAGAAAGAAGAAACCATTATTGTCGGGGGAGCCGGCAGCGCTGACGAAATCACCAAGCGCGTGGTCCAGATCAAGAACCAAATCGAAGACACCACCTCGGATTTCGACAGGGAAAAACTCCAGGAGCGCCTGGCCAAGCTGGCTGGCGGCGTGGCTGTGGTCCAGGTGGGCGCTGCCACTGAAACTGAAATGAAGGACAAGAAGCTGCGCATTGAAGACGCATTGAACGCTACCCGCGCGGCTGTGGAAGAAGGTATCGTACCGGGCGGCGGCGTTGCTTATATCGGCACGATCAAGTCTCTGGACGGTTTAACCGCCGCCAATCTTGACGAGAAAACAGGGATTGATATTATTCGCCGGGCACTGGAAGAGCCCCTGCGTCAAATCGCCAGCAACGCTGGTCTTGAGGGTTCGGTAATAGTGGAAAAAGTTAAAAACGCTGAAGCCGGATTTGGCTTTAACGCCCTGACCACAGAATTCGTCAACATGATTGATGCTGGTATTGTTGATCCGGCGAAGGTTACCCGCTCTGCCCTGGAAAACGCTTCCAGCATTGCGGCCATGATCCTGACCACGGAAACCCTTATCGCTGAAAAGCCCGATAAAGATCAGGCTGGCATGGGCGGTATGGGCGGTATGGGCGGCATGGGCGGTATGGGCGGCATGGGCGGCATGATGTAATAAACGCCCTCGAATCCTATAATCACGAACAATAAGTACAAACAAAATGGTTTGAACACATTTTGGAAGCTTCTCATTAGTTCACTGAATTAATGGGAAGCTTCTTTTCTGTATTTAAATACTCTGATCACGTTATCTTGTCCAAACATAATTTCTTTGTTAATATGGATAATGTAGCTCCCGGGCTTATAGCTGCTTGTAGATTTTATATTGGAGGTATTTATGGCTCACAACAGTGAATCAGCAATTAAAGCAGCGCTGGTGGCCAATGGGCTGATAGCGGTAATGAAGCTGGTAGCGGCCATCATGAGCGGCAGTGCTTCGATGATGGCTGAGTTTAAACACTCCCTGGGTGACTGGGCTAACGGTTTCTTTTTGTTGATTGGGCTCAGGCAGGCACAACGGCCGAGCGACGAACGCTACCAGTTTGGTCACGGCAAACGTGTTTTTTTCTGGAGTTTTATCGCCAGCCTGGGCATGCTCTTTATTGGGGGCGCGCTTTCCATATATGGAGGTATCCTGAAGATCCTGCACCCGGAAGCGATCGAACATGTAGAGATCAGCTTGTTTGTGATTATGATCAGCGTCTTGTTTGAATGTTATTCTTTTTCTATGGCAGTGCGGGCAATCGTGGAAGAGACCGGATTAGACGTACGCGGGCCGAAAATGGTTGTCAGTGTTATCCCAGTCCTGGCCAGGGCTACACCGGCCACAAGGTTCATATTTCTGGAGGACCTGGCCGCGCTGTTCGGACTGATCGTTGCAGGCTCGGCGATCCTGGTTGTTCACTATACGGGACGCATTGTTTTTGACGGGGCAGCCTCGATCATTATAGGTATTTTGCTGTTATTTATCGGGATTGGGACCGCCAGGGAAAATGCTTCAGCGATCCTGGGTGAGTCTGCTGATCCAGCCCTGATCAGAGAAATCGGGGATTTTGTGATGACCATTCCCGGCATTATTGATATACACAGTGCGCGTTCTATGTGTGTCGGGCCGAACAGCTACCTGCTGGAGATGGCCGTGGAAGCAGATGAAAGAATAAACCTGGTGGATTGCACGGATATCGGTTCCTGTGTTAAAAATATGGTTAAAGAAAAGTATAAGGAAATCTCCTTCGCCCATATTTCTATCATTGGCGATGACAAAGAAGAACAGTGGAGCAAGCTTAGATAAAAGTCATTTTATCATGAATATTTTGTATTGAGGGCCTGCCGCGGGACCTGTTTGACTTTTTAATCGCGGTAAGGTAAAATAAACAGTACTTTTTGAATAAATACGGCATGCCGATGTGGCTCAGGGGTAGAGCAGCGCACTCGTAATGCGCAGGTCGTCGGTTCGAATCCGACCATCGGCTCCAGGATTTATCAAGTCCTCCGGCACATCCCCGGAGGTCGTTTTATTTTTTCTAGTGCAATTTAAACTTTACAAAAAAGGTCGTACCGCTCTCACCTGTGCTGATTTCAATCCTGGCGTTATGTCTGGCAGCAATGCTGTAACATACTGCCAACCCCAAGCCTGTACCAGTTTCCTTGGTTGTAAAAAATGGCGTCCCCAGCTTTTCAAGCAATTCAGGTTTAATCCCTTCGCCCTGATCACATACAGTTAAAACTGCTTCATCGCCATCTGTGTGTGTTTTGATAAACATATGCCCGCCGGGAGACATGGCATCCAGACCATTACGGGTTAGATTGAAAATAACCTGGTGAATTTCTTTCTTGTCCAGAAACAAGGGTGGTATATCACCCAGGTCCAAACAAATTTTTTTATTGTCCTTCATGGCGTAGGCTTCAATTAACGGGATTATGTTTTTAAGTATGGCGTTCAGGTCTGTTTCTTTTAGTTCAACCGCTTTATTCTTAGCCAGGGAAAGAAAATCTGTAATGATTGAATTTGCTATTTCCAGTTCTTCTATCATTAAATTAAAGTATTCCCTGTCCTGGTCATACCTGTCTTTATCTTTTAATAACTGGAGAAAACCCTTCACGGTGGTTAATGGATTTCTTATTTCATGAGCAATGATAGCCGCCATTTTTCCAACAAGATTTAACCGGTCCAGGCGGGCCATTTCCTTTTCCAACTGTTTCAAATCGGTGATGTCATTGACAACACTGAGCAAAACCTGCTCATTGTCAAGGCAGATTATTTCTGCAGATATGATTCCGGTCCTCAACTCGCCTGATTTCTTGTGAATTTGGATTTCGTAGTTGCTGCAATTGCCCTGCAGCAGCACTTTTTGTATCACTTCATTGATGGACTGAGTGCTGAAAATATTTAATTCTGCCAGTGTTGTGCCAATTATCTCTTCACGGCTGTAGCCGGTATGGCGCAAGCAGTGATCGTTTACATCCAGGCAACGCATATCCTTGAGTGAGCGAATGATCATTAGTGCAGGGCTGGCGTTGAAGGCTTTAAAAAATCTCTCCTCTGATAATCGCAGCTTATCTTCCATGCGTTTACGCTCTGTAATATCTACCATCAATTCGAGTACTAGTAAAGTTCCATCAACATCATGAAAAGGGTAGTCGAAAGCCTGGTAAATTTCACCCTCCGGGCTTTTCCACTCATATTCTAAGGGGATTCCGGTTTGATAAACAGCCTGGGTTGCACAATCCTCGCAGGGCTGATCAAAGTTGTTGAATAATTCGTAGCACAATTTTCCATTAACATCTCCAAAACGCTTGCGGAAATTGATGTTGGTAAAATGTATCGAGTAGTCCGGTGCGATCAGGCAGACAAAAGCAGGTAGCCTTTCAAGAAGCGAAAACAGCCTGTACCTCTCTGCTTCAAGAGTTACTTCTGCCTGCTTTCGTTCGGTAATATCCTGCCCCACCGACTGGTATTCTATCAATTGGCCCAGCTTGTTAAATATCGCGCGGTCTGACCACTGCTGCCACCTGATACTGCCGTCAGGCAGTGCGACACGGTGTTCGATGGTCGAGATGGGATTATCATGGTTGAGAGAAGCAATATGATTTTCGAACCTGTCACGATCGACATCCAGGATCGTGGTAATAAATTTTTTCCCGATCAGTTCTTCACGGCTTTTACCGTAATAACGGCAGTATGCCTCGTTAACAAAAGTATGCTTGGTATCCGGCAAATATCGGCAGATCAGTTCGGTCTGGTCTTCCACTATGGTCTGGTAACGTCTTTCGCTAAGCTCCAGGGCTTGTTCGTATAGACTTCTTCCGGATATATCCCGTGAAATACAGAA
>CAYNIY010000062.1:0-8662 GCA_964397525.1 uncultured Eubacteriales bacterium | reverse complement strand
GTCACTTTTTACGCACTATTTTTGTTGCCAGCCAGCCGGCTAAAAGAAAACCAATGGTTAACCCGGCCAGGCCTAAAACCGGAATCCCCCATAAGCGGGGAGTAATATCCGCCGTGCAGATGATGCTGGAACCGATTACAACAGACGCGCTGAGGATGCTGATCGTCAGCTTGTCCATCATCAGGCCGGCCTGGCGCGCCGGTTCATCGGCGCTGACCAGCTCAATGTTTATTTTGGTCTGTCCTCTGATGGCCATTTTGAGAACATTGGAAAGCTGCTCCGGCAGGACAAGGCTGTTTTTGGCAAAACCGTTTAAGGATACCGCGGCTGACAGCAGGGCCTGTTTCAGGTCAAACTGCTTTAATAAGTTGCCGGAGATATTGTTGGCCATGATCTGCATGAAATTAACCTGGGGGCTGCAGACCGCCAGGACTCCTTCGATGGTGATAATACCCCTTCCGAGCATCGCTATCCCTTTAGGCAGTGTTATTTGATGGAAGTCAAGGACCACCTTGACTTCCTCCATGATTTTGCCCAAATTTAAATCCTCCAGGTCCATATCGCCATAACGCGTCAGCAGGCTTTCAATATCTTCATAAAGCTTGGTGTGGTTGACCTTGCCTTTAATGGTATCCAGGGTCAGGAATATGTCCTTTAAGCCTTGTATATCCTGCTGCACAACCGACAGGATAATTTTCCTTAAAAGCATTCTGTCGCGGTTGTTAATTCTGCCGACCATACCCAAGTCGATCCAGACGATCTTTCCGTCACGGATAAAGATGTTCCCCGGGTGCGGATCTGCATGGAACAGGCCATCCTCTACGATCTGCTTGACATAGTTTTCTGCCAGCTTCATGCTGATTTCGTTGATGTCATAGCC
Source organism: uncultured Eubacteriales bacterium (assembly GCA_964397525.1). Classification (GTDB taxonomy): domain Bacteria; phylum Bacillota; class Desulfotomaculia; order Desulfotomaculales; family Pelotomaculaceae; genus Syntrophopropionicum. Next base: position 7,782 of record CAYNIY010000062.1, on the reverse strand, counting down.
CAGCGCTTTCAGTTTTTCCAGGTGGTCAATCGGGATGCCGTCGATGTACTCCATCACCAGTACCCTGGGTGTGGTCAGATCGCGCTCCACCTGCGGGAAAGCGACATACTTGATATCAGCATTTAAGTCGGTAAATTCTTTGATGTAGTTTGCCTCTGCCAAAAAATCCATTTCCTGCTGGGCGGCAGCCCACATCTCATCAACAAAATCCCTGAAATCTATGTCTCCAATGCTGAAGTTAAGTCTCTTTACAAGAGAAATGGTTTTTTTCAGCAGCTGGATATCCCGCTCCATCGTCTGGTAAATGCCGGGGCGCTGCACCTTGAGCACGACGGTATGCCCGTTTTTTAAAACAGCCTTGTGCACCTGGGCGATGGAAGCCGCGCCGATAAAGCCCGGCGAAATTTCCTGAAATATCTCCTCAGGCGGTGCTCCGTATTCAGACTCAACCACCCGGATCACTTCTTCGTAAGACAAGGGCTTCACATCAGTGCGCAGCAAAGCCAGGGCCGCGCAGTATTCTTTGGGCAGGATTTCAGTGCGCATCGACATGAGCTGTCCCAGTTTCACAAAAGTCGGGCCCAGTTCTTCCAGGATCATTTTAAGCTTCTCTGGTGTAACGCCGCGGATGATCCCGCTGCGCCTTAGCACCAGCGCCATCTCCAGCAACCTGGCGGCGGTCGATTTGTATTCTGTCATCGTGCTGCTGTCAATGTGCATGCCTTGCCCTTCTTTTACTCCAGCTCCGCAAGCTTGGCTTTTAATGCGGCAATATCTTCTTTGCTCAGGGTGTCCAGTTTTTTAAGGAGAGCATCCAGGTTTTCGCCGGGGGACTGTTTATTCTTGTTCTCGGCGAGGCTGCGCTTCAATTCTTCGTTAATGGCTTTGCCCTGTTCTACGGTAATCTCCCCTTTTTCAATCAGGGCGTCAATTATTTCCTTGCTTTTTTCGGCTGTTGTGACCATCGCCCCCAGGCCGGCCAGGAAAATCTTTTTCATATCTTCGCTGATGCTCATTTTAAAAGCCTCCTTTATATTCCTTGATACCCTGATATTGTACATAATATTTATTAAAAATAAGTTAATGAAATATTAAAAATTTACTCCAGCTCAAGCATGCCCATGTAGAGCTGGTAGTACTCGCCCTTTTTGGCGATCAGCTCTTCGTGGTTACCCCGTTCAATAATCCGGCCCTGTTTGAGCACGATGATCACATTGGAGTTCTGCACAGTGGAAATCCTGTGGGCGATCACAAATACCGTGCGGTCCTGCATCAAAGCATCCATGCCTTTTTGCACGATGGCTTCGGTCCTGGTATCGATGCTTGAAGTCGCTTCGTCCAGGATCATCACCGGAGCATCTGCCACCTCTGCCCTGGCAATGGACAAGAGCTGTCTTTGCCCTTGTGAAAGGCCTGAACCATCTCCTGCCAGGACGGTGTTATAGCCTTCGGGAAGCATGGCAATAAAGCCGTCCGCGTTGGCTTGCACTGCAGCTCCGTAGACCTCCTCGTCTGAAGCGTCCAGGTTTCCGTACCGGATATTCTCCATCACCGTCCCGGTGAACAGGGTTGTGTCCTGCAGGACGATGCCGAGAGAACGGCGCAGGGCGTTCTTCTTTATTTTGTTGATGTTGATACCGTCATAGCGGATTTTGCCGTCTGCAATATCATAGAAGCGGTTGATTAAATTCGTAATCGTTGTTTTGCCGGCTCCCGTCGCCCCCACCAAAGCAATCTTCTGCCCGGGCGCCGCATAAAGCGTGATATTGTGCAGGACGTCATTTTCACCGTCGTAGCTGAAATCCACATCGTAAAAACGGACGTCACCCTTCAACTGCGTGTAGGTTGTTGTCCCATCATGGTGCGGGTGCTTCCAGGCCCACAGCCCGGTGCGTTCTGCCGTTTCTGATAAGGACCCGTTTTCGAATTTGGCATTGACCAGCAGCACATAACCGTCATCGGTCTCGGCTTCCTCATCCATCAGCTCGAAAATACGCTCTGCGCCGGCCAGGGCCATGACCACCGCGTTAAGCTGCTGGGAAACCTGGTTGACAGGCATGCTGAAAGCCCTGCTCAGCTGCAAAAAACTGACAATAGCGCCCAGCGTCAGGCCGGCGGCGCCGCTGACTGCCAGCGCTCCGCCGGTGATGGCCAGCAAAACATACTGCAGAATACCGATGTTTCCCATGATCGGCATCAGGATATTGGCATACAGGTTGGCTTGGGTTGCATTGCTGCAGAGCTCATCGTTTATAGTATTGAAATCCTTTTTTGTCTCCTCTTCATAGCCAAATACCTTGATCACCTGCTGCCCGTTGATCATCTCTTCGATGTACCCATTTGTCCTGCCCAGTGACTGCTGCTGCCGGGCAAAATATTTCCTGCTGTTCCCGGTGATTTTCCCGGTAATATAGAACATCGCCGTCACTACCAGAAGGACAACTGCCGTCAGGTGCAGGCTGGTGGCCAGCATCGCGGTGAAAACCGCCGTGATGGTGATAACCGAGGAAAACAACTGCGCCAGGCTCTGGGCAATCACCTGCCGCAGCGTATCCGTGTCATTTGTATAACGGCTCATCACGTCACCAAAGGTGTGGGTATCAAAATATTTGATGGGCAGCGACTGCATATGAGCAAACATGTCATCCCGTATTTCTTTCAGTACCCCCTGGGCAATGACAACCATAAACCGGTTATAGATATATACGGCAGCCACCCCGACCAGGTAAATGCCGGCCATAATCATTACCGCACGCAGCAAACCGCCAAATTCCGGGCTGTCCATAGCTGTAAGCGGTATGATATAGTCATCGATCAGGATTCTCAGGAACAGGGCCCCGGCAACGCTGGCGGCAGTGCTGAGCAAAATGCATACCAGGACAAATAAAAACTGCGCCTTATATTTTTCGGTAATATAGGCGATGAGGCGCTTGATCGTTTTCAGCTGCGGCTTTGCGCCCTCTTTGATGTAAGGTTTTCTAAGCGGCATCATTGCTGTGCCCACCTCTTATTTGCGAATAATAGACTTCCTGGTAGATCGTATTGGTCTGCAGCAGTTCCCGGTGCGTTCCCACAGCGTTGATCGTACCGTTGTCCATGACGATAATTTTATCGGCGTCCATGACCGAAGCGACCCGCTGGGCAATAATGAATTTGGTCATTTCCGGAATTTCCTCGCGCAAAGCCCTGCGGATCAGGGCGTCCGTCTTTGTATCCACGGCACTTGTAGAGTCGTCCAGGATCAGTATTTTCGGTTTTTTCAGCAGTGCCCGGGCAATACACAAGCGCTGCTTCTGCCCTCCTGAAACGTTGCTGCCGCCCTGCTCGAGATATGTGTCATAGCCCTCGGGAAAAGACATGATAAAATCATGCGCCTGGGCCAGTTTGCAGGCTTGGACAAGTTCCTCGTCGCTGGCTTCTTTTTTTCCCCAGCGCAGGTTTTCCCTAACCGTGCCCGAGAACAGCATGTTTTTTTGCGGCACTACGCCGATGGCCTGGCGTAATGTCTGAATATCATAATCCCGGACATCCGCGCCGCCAACAAGAACACGGCCCAGCGTTACGTCATAAAGGCGGGGGATCAGCTGGATCAGGGTTGTTTTACAGCTGCCGGTGCCGCCGATAATGCCGATGGTCTCTCCCGGCGCCACCTCCAGGTTAATATTTTTCAGGCAGAGCTTGTCCGGATTTTTCGCATAGCTGAAGCTGACGTTTTGAAAGCGTACCGCGCCATTTTCCACTCTGAAAACAGGATTTTCATTGTTTGCCAGATCGCTTTTTTCCGTCATGACTTCCACAATTCTCTCAGCCGAGGCGCGGGAGATGATAATCATTACAAAAACCATCGACAGCATCATCAGGCTCATCAGGATTTGAGATGTATAAAAAATGAGGCTCACCAGCTGCCCTGTGGTCAGCGCGGACGCGACAATCATTTTTGCGCCGAACCAGGAAATCAGAATAATACAGCAGTACGCGGAAAACTGCATCAAAGGGGCATTGAAGGCAAGGATCTTTTCTGCTTTTGAAAAGTCCTGATAAATTGTCTCTGAAACGGCGTTAAACTTGCTTTTTTCATGTTCTTCCCGAACAAAAGATTTTACCACGCGGATACCCCGCAAATTTTCCCGCACCACGTTGTTGAGCTTGTCGTAGGTCCTGAAAACACGGACAAAAATCGGGTGCACGTGGCGAATGATCAAGTAAAACCCCACTGCCAAAAACGGAATGACAGCCAGGAAAACCAGGGAAAGTCGCGGGTTGATGCTGAAGGCCATAGACAATGCAAAAATAAGCATGATCGGGCTGCGCACCGCAATCCTGATAATCATCTGATACGCGTTTTGCACATTGGTAATGTCAGTCGTCAGGCGCGTCACCAGACTGGCTGTTGAGAATTTATCGATATTGAAAAACGAAAAATCCTGCACCATGTAGAACATCCGCCGGCGAAGGTTTCTGGCAAACCCTGCCGAAGCACGGGCGGCAAAATTGCCTGCCAGCACCCCGAAAGCCAAAGAAAAAAAGGTCGCGATGATAAGCACTGTCCCTAATTTGATGATGTAGCTCATATTGCCCAGCATAATGCCATAGTCAATCATGTTGGCCATTAAAAGCGGGATTATGACCTCGATAATCACCTCAAAGATGATAAAAGTCGGTGCAAGCAGGGAGTCTTTTTTATACTGCCCCACACTGCTTAACAACTTCCTGATCATTTCCATCCTCCACCTGTGCGCTTTGCATTGAAACCATCTGAACCACCCGGTTACCAAATACTTCTTTAATATTAACCCAATAAAGTTAAAAACTCTACTGTTCAAATGCCTTTTGTCCCTGTGATCCCATTCCACTCGCAGCCATAATTATCCATATTAATCTTATTGTTTATGAAATATTTGACTTTTATTATATGACATGATAAAATAAGTTCTGTTCTCACGGTTAGGTCTTACAATTACCCTCTCTACGCCTGTTGCGTTGGTTAGGGGACACAATTTGTACATCCTAAACCAATGGGGCTAAAATTATTCGAGGGGGTTTTACAATGTATCAAGACCGTTTTCTGACATGCCGTGACTGTGGCAACGAATTTACTTTCTCCGCATCGGAGCAGGAATTCTACGCCGAAAAAGGATTCACCAATGATCCCGGTCGTTGCGCCGAGTGCCGCGCAGTCCGCAAAAACGAAAGCAGAAGAGGCGGCTCTTCAGGCGGTTTCCGTCAGCAGCGCCAGATGTTCCCGGTAGTATGCGCCAGCTGTGGCAAAGACACCGAAGTTCCGTTTCAGCCCAGTGGCGACAGGCCTGTATATTGCAGCGATTGTTTCCGCAAAGAAAAATCATACTAGTATGAGACAAAGAGAGGCAGTTTATACTGCCTCTTTTTTTGTTTGACCGGCAAAATATTTCAAAGGTCGTCCTCCCGCTTTAAAGGATATGAGCATTCTACCGATATATTACTAAAAGCCGGGAAGGATGATTATGATGGACAAGTATATCATTGTTAAGGAAAGTGATTCATATTTTTTTAACGGTAAAGGATACTTATTACAGAATATGAATGGCGGCCTGCCATTTTGGATCATGGGCAGAAGTTTGGAGCACTTCAACGTTGTTGCCTGTCAGCTTAAGGTTTCTTAAAACTTACTGTTTTTATACTGTACTTAAAAATAAATGCACCCCACCTGTCATGCGCCGTTTTAAATCCATTGCCTGACCGGGGGTGCATTTCACTTATAATTTATAAGATGTCCATCTGTTTTAAGGATTACAGACCTAATTCTCCCTTAAGTTTTTCCAGTTCATCCTCTACAGAAGCAGCCCCCTTCGCGGCATACTTTTCTTCCAGCGCTTTGGCCTCGCTGATCTGCTCCTTATTGAGCTCGGCCATTGCGTTGGCCTCGTCGAGCATCTTGCTCGCCTTGTCCTCCATCCGGTCGAAAGCCGAGATAGCACCCTGGGTTTTCTCCGCCGCGGCGCCGAATTCATTCAATGTTTCCTGTGTTTTAGCTACGGATACTTTGGCCTTAATCATCTCGCGGCGGGCCCTTAGAGAATCAATATCAGACGCCAGCTTGTCATGCATCTGGCGCATTTTCAAAGCATTCTCATGGGCAGCGGCGTAAGCAGTCATCAAGCCGGCGCCGACGTTTTCGAGCTCCTGTTTCCTGGTGATGAACGTGCGGGCGTCTCCGTCGTTGCCGGCTACCAGCGCCTTTTTGGCATACTCCGCGTATTTGGCCGCCTCGGCCTGGTTTTGCTCCACCAGCCGCTTGGTGCGCGTTTCCTCTGCCATGACCCCGGCGGTACTGCGTTTGACCTCAGCCAGATCCTCCATCATATCGTTTAGATACTGGTCGATCATCTTGGACGGATCTTCCATTTTGTCAAGCAGTACGTTGATGTTTGCCTTGATAATGTCACTGAATCTTTCCAATATTGCCATTTACTCTCCTCCTCAAATTTATTATCGCCGTGTCCGGTCCGGACAAAAGGTTTCAGATACAGGCAGATCAGCTTTTTGGATCCGGGTCCTCGTATTTCTTGGCCAGCTTTTCCGCTTCGAGATCGTCGAATTTTTCCAGCGGTGTCTTAAGTATCTCCTCCATCCGCCTGGCTTCCAGGTCCTTCTGACGTTTAGCCATGTTCCACCAGGTAAATAAAACCACAGCCAGCGCCAACAAGGCGAACACACTCATCACGCTGATCCAGGGCGAGCGCGTGACGGTCATAATCCGGTCAGCCGCATCGCTGAAGGCCTTGCTGAAAAACTCCTCGTCCGTCAGGCTGTCGTCATAGTAGTACCGGTCGATATAATCGAGCAGGATATCAGCAGCCTCGGCATCAATTACCGTTTTGGCCTGCGTCCCGCAGACATACCGGTCCATATAAGCGTTGTTGTACTCGAAGAAAACCAACAGTAAATGCGCCTCGTCGGTAAACAACCGGTCATAAAGCTCGTTGGTAAAAGCATCAAGTTCACTTTCCGTGGGGTGATGCGAACCATTTACATTGTCCATGATGTACAAATAGGGCTGCACCCCTGTTTTTTTATGGAAGTATTTCAACCCTGTGAGAAGCTTGGTCTCGTTGGATATCCAGCCCAGCTCGTCGGTATAGTAGCCGGTTTCATTTACTGCACCTGCCGGGAGCGCAACACGCTCCGCGGTGGATTTAGTAATGTCACCGCCGCTGAAAATTGAGCCGGTGCCCAGCATGATGAACACAACAATAATGATCAGGATCATCGCTATGATAACCATCGTGCTGCATCCGCACCCGGTCCCGGTACCGGATGAGCCGCTGCCGCCGGAATACCCGCCGCCGGGATGCCCGCCGCCTGTGGAGTGTCCCCCGCCGCTGGAGTAGCCCCCGCCGCTAAATGGTCCGGGGAAGACTCGGCCGGAGCGCCTGGTAAAGAAACCGCCGGAGCGTCCGCTGCTGCTGGAGGAACTGCCGCTGCGCCCGCCGCTTCTGCTGCTGCTGCTGGAACTGCGTCCGCCGCTGCTTCTGCTGCCGCTGGAGGAACCACCGCTGCTTCTTCCTCCGGAGCCTCCGCCTCTAGCCAAATTTTCCAACCTCCATACATTTCTGAATCAGTTACTTATCGTAAACATTTATAATATTCTGATAAAATTATATCATGAACTATTTTTTATGGAAACAATTTAAAGCGGCAATGTTTTCTCCAAATAAACCATCTGCAGATCATCATTGACTCTCTCTGTCCGGAAGATCTTGTACCCCAGCTTTTGATATAAGGCGAGGTTCCTGGCACTCA
>CAYNIY010000061.1:6524-8876 GCA_964397525.1 uncultured Eubacteriales bacterium | reverse complement strand
AAAGTAAAGAGAAGAACGTATCTCGCCAAATTGACAATGCCGGCCAAGCTGGTATAGTTTAAGGATTCCTGGATTATAAGACGCTGTTTCAAACCGATGCGGCGGCCCAAAAGCAGGTAAAGGAATGTCGCCATAGTCATGAAGCCCAAGCCGCCCACCTGGATTAAAGCCAGGATCACTATCTGGCCAAAGGCAGTCCAGTGTGTCGCAGTATCCACCACCACCAGGCCGGTAACGCAGACCGCAGAAGTCGCCGTAAAAAGAGAGGTTAAAAAATTAGTTTCCTTCCCTGCCTGTACAGCTATCGGCAGCGTCAATAAAATGGCGCCAATCATTATTACCACGGCAAAACCAATAACCAAGGTCTGAGCAGGAGTGGTTTTAACAGTAAACTTTTTCTGCCTATCTCCGTCCAGTGTTATTTTCCATTCTTTGGTTTCATCACTCTCCAAAAAATTTCTCCTCTTTTCAAGCCTTTTTCCACTAAAATATATCCAGAAATGTGCGTTTAAAAAATAAAAACCCAGAAATGCGAAACTAACGCACGGGTTTTTTGGCCGGGCAAATAAGCAATTTCTCATCCTTCTTTCAACGCCTGCGAGGTTAGCTGACGGATTCGGGCCGAAAGAATAGCCCTACCTTTGGGTCGTGAGTCGTGAGTCGTGGGTCGTGAGATGCATGCACTTCCCTGTAGGGCGGGATTTATCCCGCCAAATGCGTGCGGCTGAAGCCGCACCTACAGTTTTCAGGCCTTTCTCACGTCTCATGTCTCATTTCTCACGTCTCAAATGGATTCACCCCGGGAATAGTGGTTCCCCCGCTTCTTATCTAAGAATTAAGCGATCTTTTTAATGAATATATTATAAATCTACTGCCAAAAAATACAAGCATTATTTTAAAGACCAGTTTAAGTAAATGCCCGGCAGGATTTTACCCTGCAAAAAGCGAATAAAGCTTTAGTTGATCAGCCCCACCCCGTATTTCAGGCTGGGGTTTTTGATTTATGTTATAAGAATAACTTAAGATGTTTTTGATCTGAAAGGAGAGCAATATGTTTAACAAGATGAAATCAACTGTCACAGCACTGCTGCCTGTTTTTTTAATCCTGTCCCTTGTTTTCCTGCTTCAGGGATGCGGTGAGAAAACAAAAGCTGTCAGCGGTTCTGGTTTCCCCATGCAAATAACTGATGATGCGGGCAGGCAGGTTACCATCAAAGAGGCGCCCCAAAGGATTGTATCCCTGGCGCCGGCGATAACAGAATCTCTATTTGCCCTGGGCTTGGGCGACAAAGTGGTGGGCGTGACCAATTACTGTAATTACCCGGCCGAGGCCAAGACAAAACCAAAAATCGGCGGTTTTTCCACCCCGAGCGCGGAACTTGTGGTAACAGCCATGCCGGACTTAGTACTGGCTACAAAAATTAATGAAAGTTACGTGCCTCAGCTGGAGAGTGCTGGTCTGACAGTGGTTGTAGTCGAGTCACTGGATCTGCCTCAGGTGCTGGAAAATATCAAACTGATCGGCAAGGTTACCGGGGCGTCTGCAGCAGCAGACAGCCTGACAGCTGATATGCAGAAGCGCATCGACAGCATCACTTCAAAGGCAGGCGGCCTTCCTGATGATCAAAAGCCTGACGTTTACTTTGAAATCTGGCCCGATCCCCTCACCACGGGCGGCTCAAAAAGCTTCGTAAACAGCCTTATAACCATGGCGGGGGGCAAAAACATTGCTGGTGATGTGGAACAGGACTGGGTGAATTTGAGCCCCGAAATGGTACTGGCCCGCGATCCCCAGGTGGCGATCATATGCCACCACGGTTCCTCGGCGCAAACAGTGGAGGATTTCAAGTCACGCAAAGGGTGGGAACAAGTTTCTGCCATTAAGAATAACCGCATTGGACTGGTCAGCGACGAGAACACTGTGGTCCGCACCGGCCCGCGTGTCGTAGAGGGTTTCGAGTTTATGGCGAAAATGATCCATCCCGATCTCTTTAAATAGATATAAATGCTTCTGATGCTGCAACCATCGCGAGGGGTAAGATCCTTCGCTGCGCTCAGGATGACAATAACTTCAGGATTATATCGCAAGTATAGCGGTAAGATATTGTAGGTGCGGCTTCAGCCGCACATGGTCGGATAAATCCGACCTTACAGGACGATCATCCAATGTTATACTGCACGATCATTTTCATGTCATTGCTATGAATCAAATTTATATGATTCGTTTATCGTGGCGCATTTAACGCGTGTATATTCTGAATGCAGTGAAGAATGTTTTGGACCATTGTAAAATTTGTGTATCAATTGATTTTATCTTTTTTGGGGGACAAGTTTTTGAATCGAAATGACCAT
>CAYNIY010000061.1:3131-6424 GCA_964397525.1 uncultured Eubacteriales bacterium | reverse complement strand
GTATCAATTGATTTTATCTTTTTTGGGGGACAAGTTTTTGAATCGAAATGACCATATTTGGCGGCGGCAGTTGATAGTTTTCTTGTTGGTGGTTGTGCTGGGGCTTTCCGTAATTTTATGTACTACAATCGGTCCGGCAGGCATCGGTTTTACTGACGTCTTGACTATGCTGCTGCGCCGTATACCGTGGGTTGCCAGTCTGATTCCCCGCGGGGACTGGCCTGAAAACTATGAAACAATTGTCTTTCAGATGAGATTGGCGCGGGTCATCCTGGCTGCGCTGGTCGGCGCTGGTTTGGCCGCTTCTGGTGTAGTGCTCCAGGGTCTGTTTGTTAACCCGATGGCCGACCCTTATATCCTGGGCATATCCCAGGGCGCCGCCCTGGGAGCAACAGCGGCTATGCTGTCCGGAGTCGGACTGCAGGCACTGGGGATTTACGCGGTCCCCTTGATTGCTTTCGGCGCCGGCCTGGCCACCTCCATCATGGTATACAATTTGGCCAAGGTGGGCAGCCGGGTTCAAATGTCGACACTGCTGCTGGCCGGGATAGCAGTTGGATTTTTCCTTTCAGCTATAACCTCGTACATGATGATCACCAACGGCCAGAACGTCCACATGATACTTTTCTGGATGATTGGCGGATTTGCGGGCCGCGGCTGGGATCATATCAAAGTTTTGCTGCCCTATTTCCTGGTAGGTTATACCCTGATGCATCTTTATGCCAGAAAACTTAACGTGATCCTGCTGGGCGAAGAACCGGCGCAGCACCTGGGTATCGACGTGGAAAGAATGAAAAAAGTCCTGCTGGTGGCTGCAACATTGACTACAGCTTCCGCTGTTTCAGTCAGCGGCGTAATTGCTTTTGTCGGCCTGATTGTGCCTCATGCCGTACGCCTGATGGTCGGGCCTGATCACCGCATCCTCCTCCCGACCTCGGCACTCGCCGGCGCCATCTTTCTGATCATGGCGGACGCCCTGGCCCGCACTGCCGCGGCTCCAGAAGAAATACCGGTAGGCATCATCACGGCCCTTTGCGGAGGCCCCTTTTTCATATACCTGTTGAGAAAGAAAAATAACCCAGGCTTTTAAGTGCATTCGTTTTTTAATTTTGGAGGTTAGGATTGTGGCTGTAATTTTTAAAATAGATGATATAGAATGTTCTTACGGCGCAGCCAAGGTGCTGAATGGGCTGACCTTTTCAATAGCGGGCGGCAGTTTTACCGGCATTATCGGCCCCAACGGTTCAGGCAAATCAACCCTGTTGAAAACCTTGAGCCGGGTGCTGAAACCTGTCAAAGGGGCAGTCCTCTTGGACCAGGAGGACCTTTACAGCCAGGATGCAAGGGATGTGGCTAAAAAAATGGCTGTCGTCCCCCAGGAGACTATGGTAAATTTTTCATTTACAGTCAAAGATGTGGTTATCATGGGCCGCTCCCCCCACTTGGGCCTTTTACAGAACGAGGGGGAAAAAGATTTTGCCGTGGCCAGGCTGGCGATGGAACTGACAAACACCTACCACCTGGCTGATCGGCTGATCACAGCCATCAGCGGCGGGGAAAGACAGAGGGTGATTATCGCCAAAGCCCTGGCCCAGGAACCAAAGATAATTTTACTGGATGAGCCAACATCACACCTGGATATCAACCATCAAATTGAAATCCTCAGCCTGTTAAGGCGCCTGAACCGTGAAAACAACCTGACGATTATCTCGGTATTTCACGATTTGAATTTGGCCTCTCAGTACTGTGATAGTCTAATTTTAATGAACAACGGCAGTATATTCACCATAGGCGAGCCTGATGAAGTGCTGACCATGGAAAATATAAAAGAAGTATACGGCGCCAATGTTTTAGTCAGAAAACACCCTGTAACCGGACGGCCCTCTGTTGTCCTCCTCTCACAAGACTCACAGCCTGGTTTACTGAAAGGCAGGGTTCACGTTGTCTGCGGCGGCGGAGCAGGCGCAGCTGTCCTCGGGCTGCTGGCCGGCCATGGTTATGATATCAGCGCCGGCGTCCTCAACGCAGGTGACGTTGACTGGGAAACAGCAAGGTTTTTAGGTATCAGAAGTGCTGATGAAACACCTTTCCTGCCAATTTCCGAACGTAGCCACCAGGAGAACTTAAAACTTATTGGTGAAGCCGGTGCCTGCATCCTGGTTAACATTCCCTTTGGCCGGGGCAATTTAAAAAACCTTGAGGCGCTTACTCTTGCCCTCGAGCGCTCGATCCCTGTTTTAATAATAGAAGAACAGGAGATCGGGGAGCGTGATTTCACCGGCGGCAAAGCAGCGCAAATTTATAACAGCTTAATAGAAAAAGGCGCAGTTGTACTGCACGATAAAGCCGCGCTGATTGATATCCTGAAAGATATAATGCCTGTTAAAAGTGATTCTTCTCAGCTTCAGGCAGACAACTTATAAATATAACCATTACAAAACCCTGTTTTTAACAGTGGACAAATTGTTTTGTTGGTGTTAGGATCATTTTAATTGATAAGTTACTGTCCAGGTACCCCTGTGAAAAGGGGTGAAAAGGGAACCGGGTGCAAATCCCGGACGGTCAGGCCACTGTATGTGGGGAGCAGCTCCCTTTGATGCCACTGGGTTAGAAGGTAATCCGGGAAGGCGGGAGTTTAGCAAAGAACCACGAGTCAGGAGACCTGCCTGGTCAGATGGTACCGCCTTCCATGGAAAGGCCAGGGCTTTTTTGTATTTTTCACAAGGTTTACACCTTTGGAAAACCCGGGTTCTTTAGCGGAGGAAACCGGGTTTTCCATTTATCTCCTTCTTCCAGGTATGTTTTTCTGTTTTTACCCGTTCACTTAGAACGGGCTTTTTTCTTTCATCCAGGAGGATTTTAAAAAATTTTAATAAATTAAGTGTTAAGATATAAGCAAACCGGAAAATATCCTTAAGGCTCATCACTGCTGAATATCTACAGGGGGTTAAAATTATGGCAAAACGAAAGAATGTTAATCGCGCCTCGTATAAACAGGGAGGAGCAGAAGGCTGCCTGCATATTACCGCGGCTATAAAAATTCTGGCCGGGGAGCTTGCATCGGGCGGGCATGAGGATACGCTTTGCCGGGCGGCGGTGCGCCTGGCCGAGGAAGGCGGGATAATAGACAGCTGCCGGGCAGGGTGGGATGCTGAGCAGGAAAATGCAGCCGCCTTATCCTCCACTTATCTTTTTGACCGCCGCCAGTGTCTGGAGCTGGTCATTTATCACCAAAACAAGGGAAACAATGAAGAGTTGAAAAAGGAAAAGGACAAACTGAGAATCCTGGAGGG
>CAYNIY010000061.1:0-3031 GCA_964397525.1 uncultured Eubacteriales bacterium | reverse complement strand
GGTGCGGTTGTCGGGCTGATGCCGCTCGGGGGTGTGCTTGAAGAAATACGGAATTTTTTTTCATCGGATGAGATCTTTCGTACCGCCGTTATTTCCATTTTCCTGCCGGCTCTGTTGGGCGAAGCATCCTTAAAGTTATCATACCCGGACATCAGGCAAAACCGCCGGCCAATTATATTGCTGGCTTTCCTGGGCACTTTGCTGGCGTACATGATCACAGGCGGCCTGTCATATTTCGCCCTGGGGCTGCCGCTGCAGACAGCGCTGGTTTTTGGCGCGCTGATGGCTGCGACCGATCCGGTCAGTGTTATTTCCGTATTTAAAAATCTAGGTGTCAACCGCCGCCTGGCCGTGATCACGGAAGGCGAAAGCCTGGTCAATGACGGCATCTCGGTTGTCCTTTTTAATCTATCTGTATATTCCTTCGCTTTTTTCATCTCACTGGGTTTTTGGGGAGCGGCTGTCGGAGCGGTCATGTTCCTCAAAGTAGTGGTTGGGGGCACACTGGTCGGCCTGTCACTGGGTTTTTTCATATCGCAGGTGGTGAGCTATTTTGATGATTACCCGCTGGAGAACGCGCTCTCCGTGGTGCTTTTTTACGGAGCATATATTATCGCTGAGAGAATAGAAGTCTCCGGCGTGATTGCTGTAGTGGCGGCCGGGCTGGTGCTGGGCAATTACGGCAAAGCGATCGGGATGTCCCCCACCACCAGGTTCAGCATCTCGGTGTTCTGGGACACTATCGTCCTTGCCGCTAATTCCCTGGTTTTTATCCTGGTCGGCCTGGAAATATCCCACACCACCATTTTTGAACACGCCTACCAGATCCCGATAGCCATCCTGCTGGTAGTGATCGGGCGGGCGGGGGCCGTTTACCTTTCAACCCTGGGGTATAAGCTGCCGAAATCCTACAAGCACATTATTAATTGGGGCGGGCTGAAGGGATCGCTTTCTCTGGCCCTGGCTTTAAGCCTGCCCCTTGATTTTCCAGGCAGACTGACAATAATCACCCTGACTTTCAGTGTCGTCTTCTTTTCCCTGATCGTACAGGGTCTGACCATTTCCCCGCTGATCCGTATCCTGGGGCTGCAAAAAACCGTGGGCGGATTAAAAGAATATGAACAGCTTCTGTTTGAATTGCAGCAGGCCGGCGCGGCAGGTGATGAGCTCACACGTTTATATAAAGAGGGACAGGTTTCCCCCCAGGTTTTTGACAAAATTGATAAGGAAAATGCAGAAAGGATCCTGGCAGTTAACCATGGTTTAAACGTGCTTTATGACAATTACCCGGCACTCCTGCTGGATCAGGAATTAAGCGCGCGCAAAAAACTCCTCTATGCTGAGCATTTATCCATTGAAAAACTTTTATCTGAGGGTGTTTTGAGCGAGGAAACCGGCAACGAGAGAAAACACCTTGTCATGGAACGAATGGAAGCCTGCGAAAATAACGAAGTATTTAACATAGATGAGGATGTAAAATAGTCTCTCAAAATGCCGCATGGAAAATATTTCGGTTTTTTTAATCCTTGGTGATCAGGACCGGGCACCTAGCATTCTGGATCACATAATTTGAGACACTCCCCAGCCCCATCAGCAGCCCTTCAAAAACACCCCGGTTGCGGGAGCCCATGGCGATCATGTCTATCTTTTCTTTTTCGGCAAAACCAACAATTGCAGCGCCTGGGCTGTCATGCACAATTACTGTCTGAAACTGCACACCTTCATTCTTGATCTTTTCACCAGCCTCTGCCAGCTCACTTTTGAAATAATCGTAACTCTTCTCTTCCAAATCCTTGAGCATATTCTGGCCTGCTATAGAAGATACTATTTCAGGCATCTTGACAGAGGTAAAGATGTAAATTTCCGCACTGAATTTCTTTGCGATTTCTATGGCAATCTCCAGGGCCTTATTGGACTTTTTGCCGCTGTCATAGGCTACAAGAATTTTTTTGATCATTATTTATAAGACCTCCATCATAAAATTATAACCATTTTTCATAGGCAAATAATATTGTTATGCCAAAAGCGTTATGATAAAGTAAGTCATATTATAAGCACATTATCCGGCTTAACGGGGTGAAGCTTTTGACCGAACAGCACCAATTGATCATAGCCACTATAGTTTTCTTAATTACTTATGCTGTGATCATCTCTGAAAAGGTCCACCGCACAGTGGCGGCCCTGGTTGGCGCCGCCCTGGTGGTCTTAACCGGCATCGTCAATCCGGACAGGGCTGTTGAGGCCATAGACTTCAATACCATCGGCCTGCTGGTCGGCATGATGATCATCGTCGGCATCACCAGGCAAACCGGCGTGTTTGAGTTCCTGGCCATCAAGGCCGCCAAAAGCTCGAAAGGCGAGCCGGTAAAAATCATGGCCGCCCTGTGCCTGGTCACGGCTGTGCTGTCCGCTTTCCTTGATAATGTGACCACCGTGCTATTAATTGTGCCGGTCACCTTTGCCATCGCCGGGCAGCTTAAGATCACACCGCTGCCGTTACTGATCGCCGAAATCCTTGCCTCCAATATCGGCGGCACCGCCACCTTGATCGGCGACCCGCCGAACATCATGATCGGCAGCGCCACCGGCCTCGGGTTTATGGACTTTGTCTTCAACCTGACCCCGGTGATTGTGCTGGTTTACGTCCTGACCATCCCGCTGCTCCAGCTCATCTACCGCAAACAATTGACCGCGGAAGAGGAACTGCAGGCAAACATCATGCTTTTAGATGAGCGGGAAGAGCTAAAAGACCCTGTCCTGCTGCGCAAATGCCTTTTCGTACTGGCCGTAACCATCCTGGGTTTCGTATTGCACCAGTATGTCCACCTTGAGTCATCGGTGATCGCCCTGTCGGGAGCCACGCTTTTGCTGCTGATCACAAAGGAGGATCCCGAACACGCCCTGCAGATCGTGGAATGGCCGGTAATCTTTTTCTTCATTGGGCTGTTTGTAGTGGTCGGGTCTTTAGAAGAAGTAGGCGTGATTGAGGCCGTCGCCAGGTGGTCCCTGGGTATAACCGGCGGTGAAGTGC